>JAICJV010000068.1 GCA_025928265.1 Thermoleophilaceae bacterium | reverse complement strand
GGTCGGCTGCGAGACGCAGTTCCGCTCGGCGTTCCTGATGGGGTGCGTCGGCGCCTGGTCGCTGCACCCGGTGCAGATCGACATCGCGAAGAAGGTCTTCTCGCCGGATCCAGAGGAGGTCAGGTTCGCGAAGAAGGTGATCGAGGCGATCCCGGACGGCCGCGGTGTGCACATGATCGACGGCAAGATGCAGGACGACGCCACCTGGAAGCAGTGCAAGGTCATGGTCGACCTGGCGGAGCAGCTCGCGGAGAAGGACCCGGAGCTGGCCGAGGCGTACGAGCTCGAGCCGGCGAACGCGTAGCCGGCCGCACGGCTCTTGGGCTAGACACGTATACGACCCCGAGCACTCGCGCATGGCCGCGTGAGCGCATAGCCTGAACGTGTGCGACCCCCCGCGCGCGCACAAGTCGTAGCGCTCATAGCGCTTTCCCTGTCGGCGGGCGTCGTCTCGGCCGCGGAGGCCCGTGCGCCCGCGCCGAAGGTCGTGAGCATCACGTCGTCGCCGCGCTCGATCGCCGCCGGCGACATCCTGAAGGTCCACGCGAAGCTCGTGAACCACAGCTCCCGGCGCACGGCGCGGTCGACCCTGCGGATCCGGCTGCGCGGCGCGCGCAAGACGCGCACGTTGCGGCGCGTGAGAGTGAGGCCACTCCGGGCCCACTCGCGGGCTCGCGTGACCTTCCGCCTGGCCGTCCCGCACCTCACGGGCCGCGGGCACTACCGGCTGAGCGGCTGCACGAAACGGTGCCGGAGTTCCCTCCGCGTGACGCGCGTCGCCGGCATGCAGGTGACGCTGAGCGTGCCATCCGTGACGAACAACCCGCGCCCGACATTCAGCGGCCGCGCCGCACCCGGCGGATTCGTGACGGTCACGGTGCGGCGCGGGACCACGACGGTCGCAACGCTTCAGGCGCTCCCGGCGAGCAGCGGGACATGGTCGGTGCGCCCCTCCTCGGCGCTACCGGACGCGGCGTACACGGCGGTTGCACAGCAGACCGGCGCGTTCGGGCGGACGCAGACCAGCGCATCGCGGACCTTCCGAGTCGACACGATCGCGCCGCCGGTGACGCTCGACAGCCCGGCGCCCGGCGCGACGCTCGCCACGCCCACGCCGACGCTGGGTGGCGCGCGCGGGACCACTTCCGGCGACGGGGGCGTGACCGTGCGGCTGTATCGCGGCTCCGTGGCGACCGGCACCCCGCTCGCGACGCTGACACCCACCTACGGCGGCACACGCTGGTCGGCGAGTCCCGGCGCGCTCCCCGACGGCACCTACACCGCCCAGGCCACCCAGCCCGACCAGGCGGGGAACACGGGCCACAGCGCAGCGGTCACGTTCACGGTCGACGCCAGCGGACCGGCGGTCTCGCTCTCGGCCCCGGCGAGCGGCAGCTTCACGCCGGACGCGACACCCACCTTCTCGGGCACCGCGGGCAACCTCGCAGGCGATTCGGCCACCGTGACGCTGAAGATCACGCAGGGCGCCACGACCGTCCAGACGCTGTCCGCCACGCGCTCGGGCGGCTCGTGGTCGGCCACGGCGCCGACAGCGCTCGCCGACGGGGCCTACTCCGCCCAGGCAAGCCAGCAGGACAGCGCCGGCCACACCGGTGTCAGCGCTTCGCAGACCTTCACCGTCGACACAACCCCGCCGACCGCCACGCTCACACTCACGCCGTCTTCGCCGAACGGCCAGAACGGCTTCTACACGTCGATGCCGACCGTGCACGCGACGGCCGGCGACACGAACTTCGAGTCGCTCACCTGCACCGTGGACGGAACCCAGAAGGCGCTCGTGAACGGCGACGTTCCGGTGAGCGGCGACGGCTCGCACACCGTCAGCTGCACCGCCGGCGATCGCGCCGGCAACACGACCACGCCCGCGGCGAAGACCTTCAAGGTCGACTCGACGGCGCCCTCCGTCGCCATCACCGCTCCCGCCGCGAACGCCACCACGAGCGACCAGACGCCGACGCTCACCGGTACGGCCGGTACCGCGTCGGGCGACTCGTCGTCGCTGAGCGTGAAGGTCTACTCCGGCACCGACACGTCGGGCGCGGCGCTCCAGTCCTTTACGCCCACGCGCGACGCCGGCGGCAACTGGTCGGCCGGCGCGCTCGACACGCTGCCGGTGGGCACCTACACCGCCGCGGCGAAGCAGACCGACTCGGCCGGCAACAGCAGGACAGTGACGCGCGCGTTCAAGAGCCCCGCGGTGATGCTCGCCGCGGGTGACATCGCCAGCTGCGACCAGACCGGCGACACGCAGACGGCGCAGCTGCTGTCCGCCAACCCGGCCGACAAGATCGCCGTGCTGGGCGACAACGCCTACGAGGACGGAAGCGCCGCCGACTTCAGCAACTGCTACGACCCGACGTGGGGCGTGTTCAAGGACAAGACGGCCCCCGCCGCCGGCAACCACGAGTACGAGACCACGGGCGCCGCCGGCTACTTCGGCTACTTCGGCGCCGCCGCCGGGACCGCGGGCCAGGGCTGGTACAGCTACGACCTCGGCGCGTGGCACATCATCGTGCTCAACTCGAGCGACCAGTGCAATCCCGTCGCCTGCTCGAGCGGCCCGCAGCGAACGTTCCTGCAGAACGACCTCGCCGCGCACACGAATCAGTGCACGATGGCGTACTGGCACCACCCCCTCTTCACGTCCGACTCGAACGCGTTCGCCGGTCCCACGACGCAGGTGAAGCCGTTCTGGGACGACCTCTACGCCGCGGGCGCCGACGTCGTGCTGAACGGCCACTCGCACGTCTACGAGCGCTTCGGCCCGCAGACCCCCTCAGGCGTGGCGGACTCCGCGAACGGCATCCGCGAGTTCATCGTGGGCACCGGCGGCTACACCGAGCACAGCGTCTCCGCGCCGGTGGCCAACAGCGAGGCGCTGAACAACGACACCTTTGGCGTGCTGAAGCTCACATTGCGCCCCACCGACTACTCCTGGAAGTTCCTCCCGGTGGCGGGCAAGACCTTCACCGACAGCGGCTCAGCAAGCTGCCACTAGTAGGATGGCCCGCCGCAACGGCGGGGCTGCCGCCCCCTGAACCGGAGAGCTGAGCTTGCGTTTTTACGAGTACGAATCCCGCGAGATCCTGCGCCGTGAGGGCATTCCCGTCGCCGGCGGCGGATTCGCGACAAGCGACGAGGATGCCAAGAACATCGCCGCCGAGGTGGGCGGCCCCGTGGTCATCAAGTCCCAGGTCCTGACCGGCGGCCGCATGAAGGCCGGCGGCGTGAAGTTCGCCGACTCGCCCGAGGAGGCCGAGGCCGCCGCGCGCGACATCCTCAACCTCGAGATAGGCGGCCACATGCCGCGCGGCGTGCTCGTCGGCGCGAAGGTCCCGATCAAGCAGGAGTACTACCTCGGCGTCATCTACGACGGCACCCGGAAGTTGCCCACGTTCGTGTTCTCGAACATGGGCGGCATCGACATCGAGGAGGTGGCGGAGACCCATCCCGAGGCGATCGGGCGCGGGCATTTCTCGACTGTGCTGCCCCATATGGATTTCCGCGCGAAGGACGTGATCGCGTCGGTCGGGATCACCGGCTCCGAGCTGAACCGGCTCACGCCGATCCTCACGAAGCTGGCGAAGCTGTTCGTGAAGTACGACATGACGCTGGCCGAGATCAACCCGCTCGTGCAGCTCGAGGACGGCAGCTTCATCGCCGTCGACGCGCACATGGACATGGAGAACGAGGGGCGGCCGCGGCAGAAGGCGCTGCTCCACGACCTCGGCGTGGGCGACGAGGAGACCCGCGAGGCCCGCGAGCCCACCCCGTTCGAGATCGAGGGCGAGAAGATCGACTCGGTGGACCACCGCGGCGTGGCCGGCAACGTGACCGAGTTCGACGGCAACCTCGGACTCGTGATCGGCGCGGGCGGCGGCTCGCTCACGCTGTTCGACGCGGTGCGCCGCTACGGCGGCAGGCCCGCCAACTACTGCGAGATCGGTGGCAACCCGTCGGTCTCGAAGGCCAAGAACCTGACCAAGCTCGTGCTCCAGAAGCCGGGCGTGGACAAGATCGCCGTGATGATGTCGATCGTGTCCAACACACGGGTCGACATCGTGGCCCGCGGCGTGATCAAGGCCTGTCTCGAGCTCGGGTACGACCCCGCCGAGAAGGTCGCCGTCTTCCGCATCCCGGGCGCCTGGGAGGAAGAGGGCTTCAAGATCCTCGAGAAGTACGGCGTCGAGTACTACGACCGCTCGGTCTCGATGCACGAGGCCGCCAGGCGCGCGGTCGAGAAGATCGGCGCGACCGAGGGAGCGACGGCCTGATGCTGATCGACGAGAGCACCACCTTCATCGTCCAGGGCATCACCGGCCGCGAGGCCGTCAACCTGACCCGCGAGTGCCTCGACTACGGCTCCAAGGTCGTGGGCGGCGTGACGCCGGGGCGCAAGGGACGCGAGGTCCACGGCGTGCCCGTGTTCGACTCGGTCAAGCAGCTCGTCGAGGAGCTCGGCTACGTGCCGGACGGCAGCGTGGTGACCGTCCCGCCGGCGTTCACACGTGACGCCGTGTTCGAGGCGATCGAGGCCGGGATCAAGATCGTCGTGATCGTCACCGAGCGCATCCCGCGCTACGACGTCGCGCAGATGGTCGAGCTGGCCAACCTGCGAGGCGCGCGCATCATCGGCCCGAACTGCCTCGGCATCATCCGCCCCGGCGTGGCCAAGATGGGCGGCATCGGCGGCCCCGCCAAGGACGCCGAGAAGGCGTACCAGGCCGGACGCGTCGGCGTGATGTCGCGCTCGGGCGGCATGACCACCGAGATCTCGTCCACGCTCACGGCCGCAGGGCTCGGCGTTTCCACCGCCTGCTCGATCGGCGGCGACGCGATCATCGGCTCGACCTACGCGGAGCTGATGCCGTTCTTCGAGGAGGACGGGCAGACCGAGGCGATCGTGATCTACACGGAGCCCGGCGGCCGCATGGAGGCCGAGCTCGCTCGGTATGTGACCGAGAACGAGTCGAAGCTCCCGATCGTCGCCTTCATGGCGGGCCGCTTCATGGACGAGATGCCGGGCATGAGCTTCGGCCACGCCGGCACGATCGTCGAGGGCAAGGCCGACACGGCCGCGGAGAAGATCAAGCGACTGAACGACGCGGGGATCACCGTGGCCGAGGAGATCTCGGAGATCCCCGACCTCGTCAAGGAGAAGATCGGCTGATGCCAGGGACATTCATCGACGTCGAGGTGGCGGACGACGTCCGCGGCGACCCGGAGCTCGCGCAGAAGCTCGAGGACGCCTGCCCCGTCGACATCTACGCCAACCGCGGCGGCAAGGTCGAGGTGGTCGAGGACAACCTCGACGAGTGCGTGCTGTGCGAGCTGTGCACCGCGGCCGCGCCTCCGGGCAAGGTGCGGGTGCTCAAGCTCTACGACGGCACCGCGCTCGAGCGGACCGGCTAAGTGTCGCGTGTCGCGCGCTTCCTGAGCACCGAGCAGTCGTTCCCGATCCCGCTCGGGAGCCATATCGGCGACGGCACCGTACGCGGCTACTACATCGACATGCGGGTGAAGGCGGACGAGCCGGCGCTGCCGCGCGGCTGGGATCACTTCAGTGACAAGACCCTCTGGGTCGCGATCGCGCAGTGGGCGCTCGGTGCCTACGAGCACCACCTCGACAGCGGCGACGACCGCTGGCTCGGCGGCATGCGCGACGCCGGCGAGTTCCTGCTGCGCAACGTGGGCGAAGACGGCGGGCTGTGGCAGACGTTCCTGCTGGGCCACACCTTCCCGCTCGCGCCGCGGTGGATCTCGGCGATGGCGCAGGGTCAGGCCGCCAGCGTGCTGGTCCGCCTCCACCTCGAGACCGGCGAGGACCGCTATGCGGAAGGCGCATTGCGCGTCCTCGAGCCGCTCTACGTGGATACGCCGGACGGCGGCGCGCGCGCGTACCTCGACGGCGGGCCGTGGCTGGAGGAGTACCCGACCGATCCGCCCTCGTACGTCCTCAACGGAGGCATCTTCGCCATATGGGGCGTCTACGACGTGGCCGTCGGGCTTGGCGACGAACGGGCCCGGCGCGAGTGGGAGCTGTGCGCCGGCACCTTCCACCGCAACGTGCACCGCTGGGACACGGGGCACTGGTCGCGCTACGACCTGTTCCCCCATCCGTTCCTGGTCAACGTCGCGAGCCTCGCCTACCACGCGCTGCACATGAACCAGCTGCGCGCGATGCAGCGGATCGCTCCCGACGACCGCGTCGCGGACGTGCTCACCCGCTTCGAGAGCTACGCGAGCTCGGGCGCGCTACGCATGCGAGCGTTCGCGGCGAAATCGGCGTTCCGCATGGCCGTGCCGCGCAACACCCGCCTGGCGCGAGTCTGGCCGGGGCCCGTTCGCAAGTCGCTGCGCGCGTCCGCCTAGAAGCGGCAGAGCAGGAACGCCAGCGCGTCCTTGCCGAGCCGTCCCCGCGCCGCCCTGCGCCCGGGGGCGCTGAGGAGCGGAACCCCTGCGCGGCTGCGGCGGGCGATGACCTTGCGGCCCGACTTGAGGACCGCATCGACCTCCAGCAGGCGCAGGTCAAGCCGGCGCGGCGCCCGGATGCGGCAGCCGAATCGGCGGCGAGCGGGAAGCTTCGCGTGGCAGCCGCCGAAGACCTTGCCGCGCGTCCGCGCGCGCACCCAGAGCACGCCAGGACGGAGCGGCGTGACGCGAACGATCACCGAGCGCCCGGCGACGCCCACGGCGATCGGGCCGATCTTGGTGTGCCGCCGCTTCTTGACGGCGTGGTCGCGGCTCGAGTTCTGCGGCTGCTGGGTCACGACGGGCGGCGAGGGAGCCGGCTGCTGCGGCGGCGGGGCCGTGATGGCCACGACGCGCTCGTCGTGGGCGCCGCTCGCGCTGCGCGCCGCGATGGTCACGCTGCCGCCGGCAGGCACGCTCGCGGGCGCTGTGTAGAAGCCGTCAGATGTGATGGTGCCGCTCCTGTCGTCGCCACCGTCGACGCCGTCCACGCTCCACGTGACTCCCGGTGCGTCGTGAGCGACCTGGGCGTGCAGCTGCACGCCGTGGCCGGTCTCGACGCTGTCGGGCGCGCCGTCGATCACCACCACGGGCGCCGGGACGCCCACGCTCAGGGTTACCGTGGCCCGCGCCGGGTTGCGCGGATACGGGCTCGCCGAGTCGGACGCCTGGTAGGTGAAGCTGTCCGAGCCGCTGTAACCAGGGGCCGGCGTGTACGTGACCGTGGAATCGGTGAACGCGGTGCCGGAGGACACGCTCAGAGTGCCGTGCGCGGGCTGCGTGACGATCTTGAACTGCCGCGCGCCCGGCGTTCCGTACCTGATGGCGTCGAGCGTCACGTCCTCGGCCTGTCCGAACGGCGTGGTCGGCGCCGCGATCGCCTTCGCCACGTAGCCCGGGACCGTCGTCGAACTCGTCGCGTACGCCGGCGCGTTCGTCTCGTTGCTCTCATGGATCACGCCGTCCGGGTCCATGTCCTCGCGCAGCCAGTACGTCCCAGGCTGGACGTCCGAGACCACGACCCACTGGAATGAGAGCCACGACTCGTAGATGTCCCGCCAGCCGGCGGAAACGCCTTCCCACAGGTCGAGAGCGCCCGGCTGGCCCTGCCTGCAGAACTGCCGCCCGGCGTTGTCGGTGTAGACGGCGCCGGCCGGACCCTGCGGGCCGATCTGCTCGCTGTCCATGAGGCAGAAGCCGACCTTCGCCGACGGCGCGACCTCGGCGGTCTTCCCCTGGTTCCACAGCGAGTAGCGCGCCACGTCCTGGAGGTGCCAGTGGTGGTGGCCATCGGCATCCGTGTAGAGAAGCTGGGCGCCTGGCATGTCGTCGTCGTGAGTGGTGCCGTCGCTGCGATAGACGCGCTGCTTCGGCGGCATCGGGTCGCTGGCGGATGTGCGGGAGGCGCGAATGTCGAGCGGTCCCGTGCCGTCGTTGTGCACGTACCCGTCGAAGCGGAGAAGGAGGTCGTGGTGGCCGTCGGGGAACGCGTAGTCCTCGAACGTCGCGTTCGCCGGCGGGTCGGCCACCAGATCGGGGAGGAGGTCGAACGGCCCGGCAGCGCGGGCGCCGTGCCCCGGAACGAGCGCGAGAACGATCGCGAGAACGCAGATCGCCGCTCCGCCCGCCACGAAACGCACCCGGGTCACTCCGTCAAGGTACCGTCGCCCCGCCACTCGGGCAATCCCTCAGATGGTGGTCGGCTTCGTGCCCACGTAGATGTCGTTGCCAGTCGTCTTGCCCCCGCGCTCCGCGAGAGCGTGCCGCGCGACCGTCTCCGCCGGAAGCTCGCTCACGTACGGGACGAAATCGACCTCGAAGCCGGCCTCGCGCAGCCGGTCGGGATAGTCCTCGCCGTAGCGGCGGAGGTTGCGACCCACGCGCTGCTGCGAGCCCTTCGGCACGTGGCCCACGCGGCCGCGCTCGGCCGGGATGGTGACGGGCGAGGAGTGATCGATGTTGACCATGGCGATCAGGCGGCCGCCCGGCTTCAGCACGCGAAACACCTCGCGCATCGCGCCGAGGTCGTCTGGGACCTCGACAAAGACGTGGTTGGCCATCACGGCGTCCCAGCTCGCATCGTCGTATGGCATCGCGGTGATGTCGATCCTCTGCTGGAACGAGTTCTTGGGCTCGAGGTCCGCGCTGAGGTAGTCCAGGCCGGAAACCGCCCTCAGCCGCGCCTCGAAGCCGGGCTCCGCGGCGAAGTGGAGCAGGCGATGCGGCCTGACCAGGATGTCCGTGCGGTCGCGCAGATAGAGCCAGAGGACGCGATGTCGCTCGAGCGCGTCGCATGCCGGGCAGCGCGCGTTCGGCCGGCCGTTCATCGCGCGGAAGCGCCTGAACGTTCCACCGCAGCACGGGCATTCGACCTCGTCGCCGCGGAGCATGCGGTCCCAGGGCAGCATGCGGTCCGCCGCCTTCAACGACATTCGGACCGAGTCGGGAAGCCGCACCGGCCGATCGTAGATCGGTCAGGCCGGCTCTGCTGCGGGTCTGCCCCGCAGCTTGCCCGCGACCGCCGTTCGCGCTGCGCGCAGCTCCGCGACCGTCACGGCGCGCGTGAGCAGCAGGACCACGACGTAGACCACGATCCCGGCGGCGCCGCCGGCCACGATCTGCACGGCGTTGAGCTTGTGCGTGCCGAACAGCGCCATCACGCCGGCCATCGCGCCAGCCGCGAGCACGCAGCGAACCAGGTCGATGGTGACCGGCCGCAGCGGAAGTCCGACGAGCATCCTGCAGAGCCAGAAGTGGCTCACAACGTAGAAGGTGTACGCGATGTCGGTTGCCAGCGCGGCGCCGGTGAGCTCGAGCGGCGGGACGAGCGCGAAGTACAGGCCCGCGCTCAGGAGCACCGTGCCGACGGCGATCGGAACACGCCGGCGCGCCTCGCCGATGTAGTTCACGCTGAGTGACAGGATCGGGGCAAAGCCCGACAGGAAGGTGTAGGGCGCGAGGAGCGCCAGGACGTGGGCGGACTCGCTGTAGCCCGCGCCCAGGACGATGTCCGCGATCGGGCGCGCCCAGACGATCGTGGGCGCCACGAGCACCGTCTGGAAGAGCAGGATCCAGCGCAACCCCGCGGTCAGCGCGCCCACGTCCGGTTCACTGCCCGGCCCGCGCGCGAGTCGCGGCGCCACCCCGCTCGCGATCGAGTAGCCGGGATAGTGGAGGAATACGATCAGCCGGGCCGGTGCACTGAACACGCCCACAGCGGCCGCGCCGAGTATCGACCCGACGATCAGCGTCCCGATCGGGGCGAGCAGCTGCCAGGCCGCGTCGATCACGAGGAGCGCCGACCCGTATCGGAGGATGCGCCGCGCGCCCCCGGGGAAGTGGGCGGGCGCTCCCTCTGCCCGGTCCATGACCAGCCGGTGGACGAGCAGGAGGCCCACCAGCGCTGCCACCACATAGCCCGCCGCCCGGCCGAACGCCGCCCCCGCCGCACCCCCGCCGAGCAGTACCAGGGCAGCGGACGCGGCGGCCTCCACGAGGGACTCGGCACTGACGAGCCGCACGTTCACCGACACTCGCCCGAGCGCGATGAACGTGCCCGTGAACAGCATGTAGAAGCTCTGCGCGAACTCCGCGATCGCCGTCCCGCGCAGCGCCCAGGTCAACCCGGGGCTGTCGGCGATCTGCGCGATCACGCCGGCGAGCGCGAAGAGCGCCACGCTGAGCAGCGCGGTCACGACCAGTTTCACGCGCATCGCGTCGCGAAGCAGCGCCGTGATCGTCGGCCAGTCGCCGCGGTGCTCCGCGATGAAGCGGGCTGCCGACGCCGACAGCCCGAAGTCGCCGGGAAGCAGCAACACGGTGCCGATGCTGATGGCCAGGGCCAGAACGCCGAAGCCCTGGGCACCGAGTGCGCGGACGAGGTAGAGCGTGAGCGCGGCCGTCGCCGCGGAGGTGATCATCTGCGCGACGAACGCCCACAGCGCATTGCGGGCGATCGAGTCTCCTCTGGCGTCAGAGCGTCCGGTCATCGCGCGTTCGGCACGTTATCGTCAGGCCACGTGGCGGCCGTGAGCGTTGGCACGACAGCGCCGGTGCCCGCGGTGCTCCTGGGCGGCGAGGACATCGCCGTCTCCGCTGCCCGCTCGCTCGCAGCACTCGGCATCGAGACCCATGCCCTGGGCGACACCTGGGACCCGCAGCGCTTCTCGCGCTCGGTCACGCATTTCGTCGACGTCGGCTCGAAGGCCGGCGTCGAGGAGCGCTACATGGAGTGGCTGCGCGACGGCCCACGCGGCGCGGTCGTGATCCCGTGCTACGACGACGCGCTCGAGACTGTCGCGCGCAACCACGCTCAGCTCGCCGAGTGGGGCTATCGCCTCAGCGAGGCGGACCACGACGTGAACCTGGCGATGATGCACAAGGTGCGCTCGCTCGAGCTGTGTGCACGCGCCGGTGTGCCGGCGCCGCGGGCCGTCTCCGTCGACTCTCGCGCCGAGGCCGAGCGCGCCGCCGCCGAGCTCGAGTTCCCGCTGGCGCTCAAGCCGATCCACTCGCACCTCTTCCAGCGCGAGTTCGGCGAGACCAAGCTCCTGGTCGCGGACTCGCCGGACCAGCTTGCCGCCACGCTGGAGCGCACGCTGGCGCTCGGCATCCACATGCTCGTGACCGAGCTCGTCCCGGGTTGGGACGACCAGATCGTCACCTACTACACCTACCTCGACGACGCCGGCGAGCCGCTCTACCAGTTCACCAAGCGCAAGCTGCGCCAGTGGCCCGTGCACTTCGGGTTGGCCTGCTACCAGGTCACCACGTGGGAGCCCGACCTGGCCGAGGTCGGGCTGCGCTTCTGCCGCGGCACCGGGATTCGCGGCATCGGCACCGTCGAGTTCAAGCGCGACCCGCGCGACGGGCAGCTCAAGTTCATCGAGTGCAACCCGCGGCTCACCGGCTCGAACGAGATCGTTCGCCGCGCCGGGATAGAGATCCCGCAGATCGCCTATCTACGCGCGCTCGGCCAGGCGCCCGCGCGCGTGCCGGGCTACAGGACCGGCGTGCACCAGTGGTATCCCGCCGAGGACCTCAAGGCGCTGCGCGCGTACCGCGCGGCCGGCGAGATGACCACCGGCGCCTGGGCCCGCAGCCTGCTCCACCGCCAGCACTTCCCGATGCTGGGAACCGAGGACCCGTGGCCGTCGCTGGCGAGCTTCGGCGTGCGCCTGGCGAAGGTCGTCAGGCGGCGGCTCCCGCGATAGCGCCGTCGACCAGCGCCTCGATCTCGGCGAGCACCTGGTCGTGCGGGCGCGTCGCGTCGATCCGGTGAACGCCGGTCAGCGGCGCCGCGCGCGCGTATGCCGCCTCCATCCGCTCGAGCACGGGCAGCGGCCAGTCGCCCGGCTTGCGGCGCGCGGAGGTGGCGGCGTCGATCTCGAGCAGGACATCGACGTCGGCGCGCGGCGCGAGCGCCCGGAGGACGCGCTCCGCCACGACGTGCCGCGGGTAGCGCAGCTCGAGGTCCACCAGCGAATCCGTGAGCCAGCGGTCGGCGATCACCGCAATGCGCGAGCGCGTGAGTCCCGTGCTCATCATGTGGGAGCGACTCGTCTCGAGCGCGGCGATCGTCGCGCGCCGCCTGAGCGGCCCGGGCAGCCGGTCGAGCGCGTCCATCTCGCCGAGGCGCTGCCACTCCTGTTTCGTTGTGTAGCCGGCGGCCTGCAGCCGTTCCTCGATCAGGGCGGCGGCGCTGGACTTTCCCGCGCCGTCCATTCCATTGAGGGCGATCAACGGACCCGGCCCGGGCCGCCGCCGCATCGGCGGGCGCCGGCTCATGGCCGCGGGATGATCTGCTCGTACAGGTCGGCCAGGCGGCGCGCCCACGGCCGCACGTCGAGCTCGCGCTCCATCGTCGCGCGTGATTCGTCGCGTTCAGCCTGCGGCCGGGCGAGCGCCTGCTCCACGGCGTCCGCGAGCGCGGGCGGCGTCGCCGCCGCCAGGCGGCATGCGGGCAGGCGGGCGGCGACCTCTGCGTGGCCCGGCAGGTCGGTGGCGACCACCGGCGTGCCGCGCGCGATGGCTTCGAGCACGGCGAACGGCATGCCCTCGGCGCGGCTGCACGACACGAATGCGTCGGCGGCCGCGTACGTGTCGCCCACGGCGTCGGTCGGCGGCAGCGCGACGATCGCATCCGCCACGCCGCTGCGCTCCGCGGCCGCCTGTGCCTTCGGGCCTCCGCCCACGGTGGCGCCCACAGCCTCGACGCCGCGCGAGCGCAGCTCTGCCACGGTGTCCACGAAGAGCTCGCCGGCCTTGCGCTCCCAGTCCCAGCCGAAGTGCACGAGCACCGTGCCCTCGCTCGGCAGTCCGAAGCGCTCGCGCGCGCGCCGGCGATCCTCGGCAGACGCCGGCGAGAAGCGCTCGCAGTCGATCGCGTTCGGGAAGTACTGGACACGCCGCCGCGGCGCGAGCCTCGCCTTCAGCTGCGCCGCCACGTCCGGCGCCACCGCGAGCAGGCGCTCGACACGGCGCCCCGCTGTCGCGAACTTGGCCGCGTTGCGGAGCCACTGGTCGGCGGAGCGCCCGAGCGGCGAGTGCATGTGCCATACGACCGACGTGTCGTCGCGCCCGCGCGCGACCCCGACCGCCGGCAGATCGAAGGTCGTGAAGTGCGTGTGCAGGAGCGTCGGCTGCCGGTCGCCGTCGAGGTGCTCCGCGAGCCAGCGCGTGACGTCGTCCCGGCCCGCGCCGGCCGGGCCGAAAGTCACGGGCACGCCGGCTTCGCGGAGCTCCGCCACCCAGCCGCGGCCCTCGGCCTCGGCCTGGAAGATCGTCTCCGCGGACCAGCCGCGCGCCTGCGCCTCGCGGCCGATGGCCAGGAGCATCGGGATGAAGGAGCCGGCGTACTCGCCGCCGTAGCCGGCGAGGTGGACGACCCTCACCGGCCCACCACGGCAAGCGCCCGCTTCGCAGGCGCCCTGCCGTACTTCCAGGCCACCCATGTGGCCGCGCCCGCCGGGGTGGCGGCGAATGTCTGCATCCGGACACGCTCGCGAGTCGCGTCGGTCCAGTCGAGCTTGTATGCGTCGGCGCTCCCGAGGAACTCGTACGAGCGCAGCGACGGGTCCGCGAACGCGCGCTCGAGCGACTCGTACGTGAGGAGAGTCCCGGGCGAGAACGCCGCCCAATCGGGATCGAACCCACCCTTCAGCACGTAGACCGCGCCATCTGACTCGAGATGCATGTCGAACGCGATCGCGCGGCCGGCCACGCGCAGGAACGCGAGCCTGAGCCAGCCGTGTGCGTCGCCCCAGTAAGCGATGTCGCGGTAGAAGCGGTGGGCCGCGCGGTTCGAGACGATGGCGCTGCCCTGCTGCGACTTCCAGCCCGACCCCTCGATCGCGAACCCCTCGTCGAGCAGATCCGCGAGCCGCTCGCCGCCTGACGCGAACTCGGTGTGCACCTGGCCACGCTCCTCCAGGCGCCGGCGCTGGCGGCCCATCTCCTTGCGCTTCTTGCGCGCAAGGCTCGCCTTGAAATCCTCCCAGCTGCCGGTTGTATCCACCCACGGCTGGCGCGCCACGACCCGTTCGATGCGAAGTCCCGGTCGCGCTACCGCAAGCAGCGGGTCGGACGGATCGAGCATCGTCAGGTCGCGCCGGCGAACAGGGAGGGCAAGCAGGCTACGGCGAACCTCGGGGACGGCATCCGGCTCCGCCAACCGGCCGTACGCGGGCGTGTGCCAATTGGCCGCGGCCCGCAGAACGCGGCCACGCCGCTCGAGCGGCAGCACGGCGACCAGCCGCTCCCGTCGCCGCATCGCCAGGATCAGCGGTTCGCCGCGTCCGAATGCCCCGTACCAGGCGCTGAACCATCCCGGATAGGCGAATGGGGAAGCTCCGAGCCGATCCGCAAGGTCCTCCCAGTCGTCCCTGAGAACGCCGACATCGCGGTGCCATGTCGCACGAAGGACTCCGGGGTCGATTGCCGCAAGCACTGGCATGACCTAATCATCTTCGGCAAGAGGCTGCCGATACATTCGCGCGATGCGCGTAACTGTGGTCGATGCGGGGGCAGACCCGCGCTGGGACGAGTTCGTGCGCGGGCACCCGGATGCCGGGGCCTACCAGCTTTCCGCCTGGGCACGGGTGCTGGCCGAGGCGTACGGCTACACGCCGCGCTACCTCGCGCTCGAGGAGGGCGAGCGGGTCACGGGAGTGCTGCCGTTGATGTCCAGCTACGGCATCGTGACCGGCAAGCGGCTGCGGTCTCTGCCCGTGGTCGGGTCCGTCGGCCCGCTCGCGGCGAGCGACGACGGCTACCGGGCACTGCTCGAGGCGGCGTGCCGGCTCACCGAGTCGAGCGGCGCGCGCAGCTGGACGCTCCATTCGCGCCTGGGCGGCTACGAGCGCCTCGTGCCCGGCCTGCGCCTGGCGGGCGGCTTCAAGACGTGGGTCGCGCCGCTGCCGGGCGACGCCGAGGAGCTGCGCGCCGGCTGGAAGAAGTCCCAGAACAACCTCTGGCGCAGCCTGCGCAAGGCGGACCGCTCCGGCGTGACCGCGCGGATGGCGGACGGCGAGGACGACCTGCGCCGCTTCTACACGCTGTACGAGGAGAACGTGCGGCGCCACCGCTCGCTGCCGTACTCATGGCGGCTCTTCGCCCTCACGCGGAAGCTCCTCTCCGAAGCCGGCGTCTACCGGCTGGTGGTGGCCGAGCACGATGGTCAGGTCGTGGCGGGCGGCGTGCTGAACGTGTTCCGCTCGAACATCGACCTGGTCTACAACGCGAGCTCCTCCGATCACCTCGACCTGCGCCCCAACCACGCGGTCTACTGGCAGGCGATCTCGTGGGGCATCGAGAACGGCTACCGCACCTACACGATGGGACAGGCGCCCGAGGGCGGCTCGCTCGCGCGCTTCAAGCAGCAGTGGGGCGGCGAGCCGGTCGACCGCTTCCGCTACGAGTTCCGGCCCGGGGTGAGCGGCGACGGCGCATCGGCCGCGCAAACGCTGCGGGCTGCGAGCAACCGGATGGACACCGGCGATCAGCGCGCGAGCCGGGTGGCGGAGGCCTGGAGCCGCGCGCCGCTTCCGCTGCTCCGCGCGGCGGGCGAGCTGGCCTACCGCTTCTTCTGACGAAGCCGTTCGCGTATCCGCTCCAGCAGCGCGTGCCGGGTCCTGGGCGCACGCACAACCACCTGCAGCGCACTTCGCCACGGCAACGCGTCGCGCCGCGGAGTCGCGCGCAGCACGATCGCCGCGATGCGATCACCGGCGGCCACCTCGCGCAGCTTGGGCGCGAGCTTCGCCATCGAGCGACCGCCGACAGCGTCCGCGACGAAGACCTGCGTGCGGTCGGCCGCCGAGGCGACGGGCGGCCGCCCCTCCGCCCGCTCGATCACTCCGGCCGCGGGCGGGTAGGCGCGCGGCCAGCGCTCCACCGGCAGCGGGTCGACGATCACGTCACCCGCAGCGTTCACCCAGTGACCGTCGCCGCGCGGCG
>JAICJV010000052.1 GCA_025928265.1 Thermoleophilaceae bacterium | reverse complement strand
TGCCCGCCGATGCACTTGATCGCCGCTGCCGAGATCACGCCCTCGGGAGTGCCGCCGATGCCCCATAGAAGATCGACCGGCGAATCCGGCTGCACCGCCAGAAGAGCCGCTGACACGTCGCCGTGCGAGATGAAGCGGATGCGCGCGCCGGCGCGGCGGATCTCCTCGACCGCGTCGTTGTGGCGGTCGCGCTTGAGCATCATCACGGTCACGTCCTCGATGCCGGTCCCCTTCTCGCGCGCGATCAAATCGAGCGTCTCGGCGAGCGGGCGGTCGAGGTCGAGCAGGTGCGCGAACGCGGGCTGCGTGGCCATCTTGAGCATGTAGACGATCGGGCCCGGGTCGAACATCGTGCCGCGCTCGGACAGCGCGATCACGGCCAGCGCGCGCGGCGAGCCCTCGGCGGCGAGCGTCGTGCCCTCGAGCGGATCGACGGCGATGTCGACCTGCGGCGGCGACCCGTCGCCGATCTTCTCGCCGTTGTAGAGCATCGGCGCCTCGTCCTTCTCGCCCTCACCGATCACCACGATGCCGTCCATGCGGACCGTGTCGAGCATCAGGCGCATGGCGTCGACGGCGGCGCCGTCGGCCTTCTCCTTCTCGCCCAGCCCGACCCAGCGCGCTGCGGCCATCGCCCCGTACTCGGTGACGCGCACGAGTTCCATGGCGAGATTGCGGTCGGGCCGCGACGGCGACTGCTCTGGCATGTGGCTCAGACTCCGGGGGGCGAGGGTTTCACGCCTTCAACTTGGCGCCGGAAGCCCCCGAACGATATGAAAAACGCACCGACGATCGCTATCGGGTAACCGATCTCGAGCGAGAGGTTGACCGCATACTTCGCGCTCCCGCCCGGCTTCCCGAGGATGATGCCGTCGAGCAGGATCAACGCGACCAGGATGATGCCGATGATCATCGTCACCTCGCCCGGCCGCCAGCTGAGCTCGTGGCCCCGGGCGATGATGTAGGCGAGGATGAACGGCGCTATGCAGCCGGCCAGCAGGAACCAGCGGATGTACTTCAGCGTCTCCCAGCCGGTGTAGCTCCCGTACGCCAGCTCGCCCGACGCCAGCTTCAGCTTCGAGTTCGGGTTGCAGTTGGCGGCCGCGGACGCCGCTGCGTGTGCATCGGGGCAGCTCGTCGAGTACCACGGGATGAGGAAGAGCGCGATCGCGAGGATGGCCACGCCGGCGAAGCCGATCAGCTCGGCGCGGTGGATGCGCTTGATGTCGAAGCTCGTCTCGTCCTCCTCCTCATCAGCGCTGCGGGCGCGCCGACTTCCGCCCACGGCGCCGAGTATGACCCCGGCCACCGTGGTGATACCGACGAGGATGATCTCGGGATGAGGGATGTCGGCCTTCGCGGGCTTGCCCGTGGCCTCGTGGACGAGCACGATCGCGGCGCCGAACAGCGCGCCGCCGACGAGGCCGCGCAGCGCTCCCTCGCCCGCGCCGTCGTGCTCCTGCCCGGCCGCGTAGCCGCCCGCGATCGCCAGCAGCGTGAGCACGATGTAGGCGGTCTTGTTGACGCCCAGCAGCCAGCCGCAAATCGCCCCGAACGCGATCGGCACCAACCCGGCCAGCACCACCTGAAACGGCAGCGGTCGTGTCCGCAAGAGTGTCGGCAAGGCTCCCTCGCGGCGGAAAGCTATACGTCGGCGGCCGCAG
Organism: Thermoleophilaceae bacterium; assembly: GCA_025928265.1. Taxonomy (GTDB): domain Bacteria; phylum Actinomycetota; class Thermoleophilia; order Solirubrobacterales; family Thermoleophilaceae; genus JAICJV01. The sequence continues at coordinate 18,890 of JAICJV010000052.1, read as the reverse complement.
CCGCGCCGCTCTCTCATGACGAGGTTGTGAACCAGCCTTTCGCCCGCGGCGTAAGACCCGTAGGATCACCCCTACACCAGGCCTGGTCGTGCCCTCGTCGATTCCCCACACACTGCCCCTCGGAGGGGCCGAGTCGCTGCTCAAGGAGCGGATGCGGGCGATGCTCGCCGAGGCGCGCGAGCGCACGCTGCGGCTGGTGGCGCCCGTCGCGCCGGACGCGCTCGAGCGCGTTCACAGCAAGCTGATGAGCCCGCTCGTCTGGGACCTGGGCCACATCGCGGCGTTCGAGGACCTCTGGCTGTGCTGCCGGACCGGCGGCCTCGAGCCGCTGCGGCCCGAATTGATGGCGGTGTACGACGCCGCCGAGACACCGCGTTCGGGTCGCGGGAACATCCCGTTCCTCCATCACGGCGAGGCGCTCGACTACCTCGACGCGGTGCGCGACCGGGCGCTCGACGTGCTGGACCGCTCCAATCTGGCGCGCGACGGCGACTCGGTCTGGCAGATGGTGCTCCAGCACGAGCACCAGCACAACGAGACGATGGTGCAGTGCATGCTGCTCGCCGAGCCCGGCACCGTGGTGCAGCCGCGCCCGGCGCGCACCCCGATCACGCTCGAGCGCACGCCGAGCATGGTGCGCATCGAGGCCGGCCCCTTCCTCATGGGCGACGGAGGTGAGGGCTTCGCGTACGACAACGAGCGCCCGCGACACGAGCTGCATCTGCCCGCGTACGAGATCGACCGCATGCCGGTGACCAACGGCGCGTACGCGGCGTTCATGGAGGACGGCGGCTACGCCCGCCCCGAGCTGTGGACCGACGAGGGGTGGGCCTGGCGTCGGTCGGCCGGCGCCGAGCGGCCGCTGTTCTGGGCAGGCGTGGGCCGTGAGCGCCGCTTCGAGCGTCAGGAGCGACTCGACCCGAACATGCCCGTGATGCACGTCTCCTGGTTCGAGGCGGACGCGTTCGCGCGCTGGGCGGGCAAGCGCTTGCCGAGCGAGGCCGAGTGGGAGAAGGCCGCCGCGTGGGCACCGGGGACGGACCGCCCGCGCCAGTTCCCGTGGGGTGACGCCCCGGCCGCGCACACGCTCGCCAACCTCGACCTCCACGCGTTCGGGCCGCTGCCCGTGGGCGCGCTGCCGCGCGGCGAGTCGGGCTACGGCGTGCTGGGCCTGATCGGCGACGCGTGGGAGTGGACCGCCGGCGACTTCGGCCCCTACCCCGGCTTCCGCGCCTACCCCTACCGCGAGTACTCCGAGGTGTTCTTCGGCGGCGGCTACAGGGTGCTGCGCGGCGGGTCGTGGGCCACCCGCCCGAGCGTCGCGCGCAACACGTTCCGCAACTGGGACCTCCCCGAGCGGCGCCAGATCCTGTCCGGCTTCCGCTGCGCGAGGGACGCTTGAACATCGCCGGCGCACTCGCCGTGGACGTGCGAGAAGGACTGACGCGAAACGACCTCAAGGAGCTGTCGCCCAAGTACCTCTACGACGCGCGCGGGTCCGACCTGTTCGACCAGATCACCGGGCTGCCGGAGTATTACCCGACGCGCTGCGAGCGCGCGATCCTCAACCGCCATGCGCCGGAGATCGTGACCGGGATGGCGGAGCTGGTCGAGCTCGGGTCCGGCATGGCGTCGAAGACGCGCGCGCTGCTCTATGCGATGGCGGGGAACGGCGTCCTGCGCCGCTACGTGCCGTTCGACGTGGACCCGTGGGTGATCGAGCGAACCGCCGAGGAGCTCACCGAGCTGTATCCGGGGCTCGAGGTCGAGGGCGTGGTGGGCGACTTCACCGCCGACCTCTCCGACATCCCCGCCAGCGGGTCGCCGCGACTGGTGGCACTGCTCGGCGGGACGATCGGGAACCTGGGGCCCGGCGAGCGCGCGCCGTTCCTCACCTCGGTCCGCGAGCTGCTCGCCGGCGACGACCGCTTCCTGCTCGGCACCGACCTCGTGAAGGACGTGGCCGTGCTCGAGGCGGCCTACAACGACTCGGCGGGGCTCACCGCGGAGTTCAACCGCAACATGCTGCGCGTGCTGAACCGCGAGCTGGGCGCCGACTTCGACCCCGACGCGTTCGATCACGTGGCGTTCTTCGACCGCGACCAGTCGTGGATCGAGATGCGCCTGCGGGCGCGAGGCGAGCAGAGCGTGAGCATCCCGGGCGCCGACCTGGAGATCGAGCTGGCCGACGGTGAGGACATCCGCACCGAGGTGAGCACCAAGTTCACGCTCGAGGCGCTGGCCCGCGAGCTGGCCGGCGCGGGTCTCGAGCTCAAACAGTTCTTCACAGACCCGGAGGGACTTTTCGGGGTCTCGCTGTGCGGTCTGCGGGCTGCGGGCTGCAATCTGCATTAGGGTCCGGCGGCCATGGAGCTCGAAGGAATAGGTGCGCTCGTCTCGGGCGGGGCGTCCGGATTGGGCGCTGCCACCGCGCGACTGCTGACAGAGAAGGGCGCACGCGTCGCGATCGCCGACCGCGAGGGCGACAAGGCGCGTGAGCTGGCCGAAGAGCTGGGCGGCGTCGCGTTCACCGCCGACGTGACGAACGAGGACGAGGTGAAGGCCGCCGTCGACGGTGCCGTGGAGGCGCTCGGGGGCATCCGCTTCGCCGTCTCGTGCGCGGGGATCGGCTGGGCCGAACGCACCGTGGGCAGGAACGGCCCGGCACAGCTCCAGCCGTTCGAGACCGTGATCCGCGTGAACCTGATCGGCATGTTCAACGTGCTGCGGTTCGCGGCGGCGGCGATGGCGCAGAACGAGCCGGACGCGGGAGGCGAGCGCGGCGCGATCGTCATGACCGCATCGATCGCGGCGTTCGACGGCCAGATCGGCCAGACCGCCTACTCGGCGTCGAAGGGCGGCATCGTCGGGCTCACACTGCCGGCCGCGCGCGACCTGGCGCGCAACCAGATCCGCGTGTGCACGATCGCGCCGGGCACCTTCGACACGCCGCTCCTGGCCGCGCTACCGCAGGAAGCACGCGACGAGCTCGGCCGCCAGATCCCGCATCCGTCGCGACTGGGCGACCCGAAGGAGTTCGGCGCGCTTGCGTGCCACATCGCTCAGAATCCGATGCTGAACGGGGAAACCATCCGTCTTGACGGCGCGCTGAGAATGCCGCCTCGGTAGAACCTCCCCCTATCCTTCCAAGTGGGAAACGCCGCCGTTTCCCTTTCCCCAGCCAAGGAGCCAGACATGCCAGAAGCGGTGATCATCGACGCCGTTCGAACTCCCATCGGGCGCGCCTTCAAGGGCTCGCTCCGCGAGGTCCGCCCCGACGACCTGGGCGCCTACGTCCTCGACCAGCTGCTCGCCCGCAACGAGTCCATCGACCCCGCCACCGTGCAGGACGTCGTGACCGGTTGCGGCATGACGCAGGGCGAGCAGGCCTACAACATCGGCCGCATCATGGTGCTGCTGTCGGAGAAGCTGCCGGACACCGTCACCGGCTCGACCATCGCGCGCTACTGCGCCTCGTCGCTCAACGCGATCTGGATCGCCGCCAACGCGATCAAGGCCGGCGACGGCGACACCTACATCGCCGCCGGCGTCGAGTCGGTCAGCGTCGCGGGCCCGCACTCCGAGGCCACGCTGCCCGACACGCGCAACCCCAAGCTGATGGGCAACGACGGAACCCACGACGCGTACATCGCGATGGGCGAGACCGCCGAGAACGTCGCGGAGCGCTACGGCGTGAAGCGCGAGGACATGGACGAGTACGCCGCGCGCTCGCAGAACCTCGCCGTCGAGGCGCGCGACAACGGCTTCTTCGACCGCGAGATCGTGGAGGTCGAGGCGCCTGACGGAAGCGTCGTGAGCAAGGACGACGGGCCGCGCCCCGGCACCACGGTCGAGAAGCTCGCCGAGCTGAAGCCGGCGTTCCGCGAGGGCGGCTCGGTCACGGCCGGCAACTCGTGCCCGCTGAACGACGGCGCCGCCGCCGTGCTGCTCACGAGCGACGAGAAGGCGAAGGAGCTCGGCCTCAAGCCGCGCGCCCGCATCCTCGCGGCCGCGACCAGCGGCAACGAGCCGGAGTACATGGGCGTCGCCCCGATCGGCGCGATCAAGAACGTGCTCGCCCGCATCGGCATGACCATGCAGGACATCGACGTGGTCGAGCTGAACGAGGCGTTCGCCGCCCAGGTCATCCCGATCATGGCCGAGTGCGACATCCCGCTCGAGAAGCTCAACCCGCACGGCGGGGCGATCGCGCTGGGGCACCCGTTCGGCATGACCGGCGCCCGCATCATGACCACGCTCCTGAACGACCTCGAGACGATGGACAAGCAGTACGGGCTCGAGACGATGTGCGTTGCCGGGGGGCAGGGCATGGCGATGGTCGTCGAGCGGCTGAACTAGTCGGCAGTCCGCAGTCCGCAGTCGGCAGAAGGGCCTCGGCGTTGCCGGGGCCCTTTGCGTTTCGAGATGATGCGTGCATGGCCTACGACGAGGATCTCGCCCGGCGGATTCGTGAGCTCATCGCGTCGGAGCCCGGCGTCAGCGAGAAGAAGATGTTCGGCGGCCTCGCGTTCCTCGTCGGCGGCAACATGGCGGTCTCCGCGAGCGGCCAGGGCGGGCTGATGGTGCGCGTCGATCCGGATGCGACGGCCGAGCTGCTCGCCAGGCCTCATGCGAAGCCGTTCGAGATGCGCGGGCGGCCGATGGACGGCTGGCTGCGCGTGGATCGCGAGGGCGTCAGGACGAAGCGCCAGCTCGAGCCGTGGGTGAAGCGCGGTGTGGCCTACGCGCGGTCGCTTCCGCCCAAGCGCTGACCGGAGCTAGGGCAGGGGATTGCGCCTGAGAAACTCGCGCGCCACGTCCGCCGGCGTGCGGCCGTTCACCACGACCTCGGCGTTCATCGAGCGCAGCGCCTCGTCGGTGAGCTTCGACGTCACCGAGTTCAGGGCCGCCGCGAAGCTCGGACCTTCCCGGTCCACCAGTCCGCGCTTCACGACCGGCACGATGTTCTGGTAGCCGAAGATGCCGGCGGGGTCGCTGAGGAGCGCGACCTTGTCGCGTTGCCGGACCTCGGGATCGGTCGTGAATGCGCCGATCATGTCGACCTTCCCGCTCGCAAGGGCCCTGTAGCGGTCCTCGATCTGGAGCGGCACGTAGCGCAGGTTGTAGAGCTTGTACACCTTGCGCATGCCCACGACACCCTCGAAACGGGTGTAGTTCTCCGACGGGCCGCCGTATGTGAAGCCGCCGATCCCCTTCAGGTCGGCCGTGCTCTTCAGGTTGTGCTTCCGCGCGAAGTCGGGGCGCACGGCGTTCGCGAGGACGTCCTGCCCGGGTGAGCGTGCCAGCACGGCGAATCCGCGCCCGGCTTCGAACGCCTTGGCACGGTTGTAGGTCTCGAGAGCGGAGCGCGGGCGGCGTGTCTGCTTCGCGATCTCCTGCACGATCACGCCGGTGTACTCGGGGTACATGTCGATCGCCCCGCTCGTGAGCGCGCGGTCCACGATCTCCGAGCTGCCGATGTTGTTCTTGAGCTCGACGCGGTAGCCCTTCGCCTCGAGCGCCTGCTTGTAGAGCTGACCGACGACGTACTCCTCGGTGAAGTTCTTGGTGCCGAGGGTGATGACCGGCCTTGCCGACGCCGCGGTCGAACCCTTCTTCCCCGAGCCACCGCAGCCGGCAGCGAGCAGCACCGCAGCCAGCAGCGCCGCCGCGAGCACCTGGCGGAACCAGGCCCTCACTGCGGGCTGCGGGCCGCGGGCTGCCAATCTGCTACAGCAATCCGTTCGCCTGCAGGAACTTCTTGGCCACGTCGGCCGGCTTCTGCTTGTCGATGTCAACCGCCCCGTTCATCTTCTGGAGCGCCTCGTCGGTCAGCTTCGACGTGACGCCGTTCACGATGGTCTGGAACTCAGGCCCCATCGCGGCGAGCTTCTTCTTGTTGATCACCGGGGTGATGTTCTGGAAGCCGAAGATGCCCTGCGGGTCCGGCAGCAGCAGGTACTTCTTCTTGTCCACGAGCTGGCCCTCGGTGGTGAAGCCGGCGATCACGTCGACCTTGCCGCTGTCGAGCGCCTGGTAGCGCAGGCCGATCGCCAGCGGGACGAACTTGAAGTTCAGCCCGTAGACCTGCTTCATGCCGACGGCGCCCTGGAAGCGCGTCTTGTTCTCGGGCGGCGCGCCGAACTTGAAACCCGGCACCTTCTTCAGGTCCGCCGTGGTCTTGATGCCGTTCTTCTGGGCATACGACGGAGTCGTGACGTTCACGTCGGCGTCCTGGCCCGGCGACTTGTCGAGCAGGGTGAAGCCGCGCTTCTCCTCGAACGCCTTGGCCTTCGTGTACGTCTCGTCGGCGCTCTTCGGCCGGCCGTTCTCATGCGCCAGCTCGCCGACGATGACGCCCGTGTACTCGGGGTACATGTCGATCTTGCCCGTCGTGAGCGCCTTGTCGGTGATCTCCGAGCTGCCGATGTTGTTCTTCAGGCTCACGCTGTAGCCCTTGGCCTTCAGCGCCTGGAGGTAGAGCTGGCCGAGGATGTACTCCTCGGTGAAGTTCTTCGAGCCGAGGGTGATGGCGGGCTTGCCCTTGCCGGGCTGGCCGCTCACCGCCGACGTCGAGCCGGTGCTCGACTCCTCGCTCTTGTTACTGCTCGAGCCGCAGGCGGCGAGACCGATCGCCAGCGCCACGGCAAACAGGGCAACCATCGCCCTGTACCAAGTACGTCGTGTCATTTGCGTCTGTCTCCTTCGTCTAGGTCGCCTCGAGCACGGAGCCCTTGGCCTCTATCCCGCGTCTGCCGCGCAGCGACCGCGGCGTCGCGGATCGCTGGAGCAGAGCGAAAAGTCCATCGATCGCGAACGCCAGCAACGAGATGAGCAGCGAGGCCGTCACGACGCCGACGAAGCGGTAGCTGGCCTGATTCGCGATCACGTCGCCCAGCCCTCCGTCGGCGCCTGCGAGCGCGGCCAGGGGCGTGGTGGCGACCACATACAGCGCGGCGGTGCGCATCCCGGCGAACAGCAGTGGCAGCGCGATCGGGAGCTCGACGCGCCACAGCGTCTGGAGTCCCGTCATGCCCATCCCGCGTGCGGCCTCGGTCAGGTCGCTGTCGACCCCGTCGACCGCCACGTACGCGTTCGTGAGGATCACGGGCACAGCGAGAATGACCAGCGCGATCATCACGTTCAAGAAGCCGAGGCCGAAGATCGTGAGGCCGATCGCGATCACGGCCAGGCTGGGAAGCGCACGTCCGACGTTCGAGATGTTGATCGCGAGGAAGGCGCCACGGTGGATGTGCCCGAGCCAGACGCCCAGCGGCACCGCGATGAGGACGGCGATGCCGAACGCCGCCCCGAACATCTTGAGCGTCCAGACGCACTGGTCCAGGAGGAGCGAGGTGTTGTCGCCGAAAAACTGGAAGACGGTGGCCGTGATCATGCCCGCCGGTACCTCGCCCACGGCGTCGCGACGCGCTGGATGACCGCGAAGAACGCGTACGACGCGATGCCCAGCAGGATCGCCAGCCCGCCCGCGCCGATCAGCTCGGTCTTGAACGTGCCGCGGTTGATGGCGTCGAAGATCGGCGAGCCGAGGCCGTGGTCGTAGACGAACGCGGCGACCGTCGCGAGGCTGACCACGGTCACGGCCGCGATCTGAAGACCGGCCAGGATCGCGGGCAGCGCGAGCGGCAATTCGACGCGCCAGAGGATCTGCCGTCGCGTGAGCCCCATCCCGCGCGCCGCCTCGCGTACCTCGTCGGGCACCTCCTGGAGCCCGATCAGCGTGTTGCGGAACAGGATCAACAACGTGTAGGTGACGAGCGGGATCAGCGCGGTGGCGAGCGTGAGGCCGGTTATGCCCACGAGCACCTGGAACAGCGCCAGGCTGGGGATCGTGTACAGGAACGCCGAGAACGTGGTGAACGGGAAGTCGAACCACTTGTACCGGTAGGCGAAGAGCGCCGCGGCGAACGAGATCACGAACCCGATCGCGAGCGCCACCACGGTCAGCTCGATGTGCTCGATGAGCCGCGGCTGGAACGTGTCGCTCCAGTTCTGCTGAAACCAGTTCCAGCAGAAGAAGCCGTTGTCGCGGACGCAGCTGTTGCCCGCGCCGCCGCCGCCGAAGTCCGGGATGACAGGGCCGCTGCCGCCCTGCGCGAGGATGCCGATCACGTCGGGACCTCGTCGGCGTCGAAGGCGCGGGCTGAGGCATCCGTGCCCGCCAACTCGGCGCTGATGAGGTCCGCTGATACGAGGCCGGCGAGGCGTCCGTCGTCGTCGACCACCACGAGGTGGCTGCCGGCCTGCGAGAGCATCACCGACAGGGCGTCGCGCAACGGCATGTCGAGGCGCCCGAACACGCCGATGCTCCTGGCGTCGGAGGCGTTGACGGGCCCGTTGAGGCTGTCGCGACCGATCATGCCCTGCGGACGGCCGTCATCGTCGACGAGGATCAGGGTCTCGTAGCCGACCTCCGCGACGCGGGCGCGCGCGGCGGTCCCGTCCTCCCCCGCCCTGGCGCTCGGCGCCGGGAGCAGGTGCAGGTCGCCCACGCGGCGCAGCGACAGCCGCTTGAGCCCACGGTCGGCGCCCACGAAGTCCGCGACGAACTCGTCGACCGGCCGAGCGAGCAGCACGTCCGGCGGGTCGTACTGCGCGAGGCGGCCGCCCTGGCGCAGCACGCACACCCTGTCGCCCATCTTGATCGCCTCGTCGATGTCGTGTGTCACGAACACGACCGTCTTGCTCACCCGGGCGTGCAGGCGCAGGAACTCCTCCTGGAGGCGCCCGCGCGTGATCGGATCGAGCGCGCCGAACGGCTCGTCCATCAGCATCACGGGCGGGTCGGCGGCGAGCGCGCGGGCGAGCCCCACGCGCTGGCGCTGGCCACCGGAGAGCTGTGCGGGATAGCGCTTCGCGTACTCCGGCTCGAGGCCCACGAGCTCGAGCAGCTCGTCGATCCGGGCGCGGATCCGCTGCTTGTCCCAGCGCAGGAGGCGCGGGACCGTGGCGATGTTCGCCGCGATGGTCATGTGCGGGAACAGGCCCGTCTGCTGGATCACGTAGCCGATCCCGCGCCGCAGCGCCGTCACGTTCTCGCCGCGCACGCCGCGCCCGTCGATCGTGATGTCGCCCTCTTCGAAGTCGATCAGGCGGTTGATCAGCTTCAGCGCGGTCGTCTTCCCGGCGCCGGAGGGCCCGACGAGCATGCAGATCTCGCCCGCGCCGATCGTCAGCGACAGGTTGTCGACCGCCGGCTGCTCCTGGCCTGCGTATCGCTTGGTGACCGAGTCGAACACGATCTCGGCCGCGGTGCCACCGCTCGCGCCTGAGCGCGCGGACGGCCCCTCGTCGTGGGCGGTGTCAAGACTGGTCACAGAGAGGAGGCCCCCCAGAGCCAGGGTCAGATGTTAGCCGCCTCAGCTTTCGCCAAGAGCACGGACACCGCCCATGAACATGCGGGTGCAGAAGCGCGTGGCGCCCTCCACGTCGGCCGGGTCGCGGTCGATCATGTGGGTCGCCACCTGGAAGCCGATCGCGACGGTGGCCGTGGCCAGATACTCCAGGTCGAGGTCGGGCAAATCGCCGGCGGCGGACCAGTCACGGAGGTCCTCGAACAGCTCGATGATGCCCATCTCGAAGATGCCGCTCTCGGGCATCAGCGCGATCGCGCCGGCGTTGCGGCGGAAGACCTGGAACAGCTCGCGCTCCTCCTCCGCCCACTCGAAGTAGGCGCGATAGGCGTTGGCGACGCGCTCCTCCACGGTCGCGCCCGGCTCGCGGCGCTGCGCGCGCACCAGCGCACGGGAGTGCTCGGCCATCTCCTCGAGCAGCGCGCGGAAGGCGTCCTCCTTGTCGCGGAAGTAGTTGTAGAACGTCCCGCTCGCCAGATCGGTCTCGCGCACGATGTCGCGCGCGGTGGCCTCGCCGAGGCCCTTCCGCGCGAAGACCCTGCGCGCGGCCTCGAGGAGCTTCTGGCGGTTCTGCGCCTTCCGCTCCTCTCGTCTACCGGCGCTGCTTAACCCGGACTCTGGCGGGGACAGGCCCATCTAGGCGATCTTCTACCGCCAAATTGGTGAACCGGCAAGCGACTTGTGTCAATGCGCCATGCGAAGGACGATCTTGCCGAGCTTGCCGCCCTCGGTGAAGCGCTCGTAGGCGTCGGCGACGCGGTCGAGCGGGAAGGTCTCGGCCACCGGAACGCGCACGGCTCCTGACTCGACCAGCGGCAGCACGTGCTTCTCCACGAGCCGCTGCGCGAGCGCCTTGTCCTCGAGCGGCCGTGCGCGGAGCATCGACGCGTGCAGGCGGCCGCGCTTGGCGAGCAGCTGCGCGAGGTTGATCTCGCCCTTGGCGCCGGCGGCGATGCCGATCACCGCGATCCGGCCCTGCATTCCCAGCGCCCTGAGGTTGCCGGCCAGGTTGGGCGCGCCCACGAGCTCGAGGATCACGTCGAACGGGCCGTGCTCCTCGAAGCCCTCGGGCGCGATCACGGTGGCCCCGAGCCGCTCCACCTCCGGCCGGGCCTCCTCGCGGCGCACGGTGGCCGTGACGCGGGCGCCGAGGGCGCTGCCGAGCTGGACCGCGGCCGTACCGACGCCGCCCGCGGCGCCGTGCACCAGTAGCCGCTCGCCCGCGCGCAGCTCGGCCTGGGTGAAGAGCGCGTCGTGGGCGGTGGTGAAGACCTCCGGGAAGCCGCCTGCGCTGTCCCAGTCCATGTTCTCCGGGACCGGCATGGCAGCCCGCTCGTGCACCGCGCACAGCTCCCCCTGGCCGCCGCCGCCGACGATCGCCATCACCCGGTCACCCTCGGAAAAGCGCTGCACACCGGGGCCAACCGCCACGACCTCGCCCGCCATCTCGAGCCCTGGGATGTCCGGCGGCTCGCCCGGCGGGGCCGGATAGCGCCCGGCGCGCTGCATGATGTCGGCGCCGTTCAGGCCCGCGGCCCGGACGCGCACGAGAACCTCGTTCTTTGCGGGCTCGGGATCGGCGTGATCCTCAACCACGACCGATCCGTCCCTTATGGTGGCGGCGCGCATGGCTCGGCATCCTAGCCAGCACCGGCCATACCTAATTCATGGCTTACCGTCGGCCGATATAGGTAACAATCGTCTCAGTTCCGACTGGGGAGGACGGGACTGAATGGAGATATCCATGGGTCCACTTCCCCTGATTCCCCCGCTGTGGCGCGAAGGCAGGCTCGGCCTCGAGGCCGCCGCTCTGATGCGAAGCCGCGTCTGGAAGGGCGACGACGTGGAGGACGCCGGCGGCCAGCCGGTCCTGCTGATTCCGGGCTTCCTCGCCGGCGACGAGTCGTTGGCACTGATGACACGCTGGCTGCGCAAGACGGGCCACCACACGCGCAAGGCGGGCATGAGGTCGAACGTGGACTGCTCCGAGACCACCTACGAGCGCCTCGTCGAGCGGCTCGAGTGCCTCGCGGACACCCGCGGCCAGCGCGTGGCGATCATCGGCCAGAGCCGCGGTGGCAACTTCGCCAAGGTGCTTGCGGTCCGCCACCCGGACCTCGTCTCGGGGATCGTCACGCTCGGGTCGCCGCAGCTCGATCCGTTCGACATCCACCCGTTCGTGCAGGCGCAGGTCTACGCGGTCGGTACGCTCGGCTTCCTCGGCATCCCCGGCCTCTTCTCACACAGGTGCAAGTGGGGCAAGTGCTGCGAGTCGTTCTGGGAGGACCTCCAGAAGCCACTGCGCGAGGACGTGGGCTACCTGTCGGTGTACTCGAAGAGCGATGGCGTGGTGCGCTGGCGCTCCTGTCTCGATCCGTACGCCGAGCACGTCGAGATCGAGGCGAGCCACATCGGGATGGCGGTGGCGCCGCGAGCGTGGCGCGCCGTGCAGCACGCGCTGGCCGACTTCCGCGCGAGCGACCGCGGACCGGGCGCGCGCAAGGAGAAGAAGGCGGCGCGCCACAAGACGGGGCGCCGCCCCGCACCGCACCTGCGTCAGGTGGCCTGAGCCGAGCCGGACGCCGGCGCGCTCGCCGGGTGCTGCTGCGCCCAGGCGACGATGTTCTTCGAGTCCTCGATCACCTCACCATCGTCCAGGACGAGCACCGGCACCCAGCTCTGGCCGGTCAGCCGCTTGACCTCCTTGCGGCCGTCCGTCATGTCGGGCAGCGGCCCGAGCCCGTACGACTTGACGAGCTCCGGCTCATAGCCGGCGTCCTTCAGCGCGGTGTATGCGTTCCGGCACGGATGCCCGCCAGGGCGCAGCGGGTTGGGAAACGTGCCCCAGCAGATGTAGAGCTTCATGCCCGGAGTTGTAGTACGGCGGCGCCGCGGATGCGTCCGCCCCGGAGGCTGTCGAGCGCCTCGTTCGCCTCGTCGAGCGCGAATGTCTGGACCTCGGTGCGGACCGGGACCTGCGGCGCCACGCGCAGGAAGCGCTCGCCGTCCTCGCGCGTGAGGTTTGCCACCGAGCGCAGCACGCGCTCGCCCCAGAGGATGTCGTATGGGAACGCCGGGATGTCGCTCATGTGGATGCCGGCGCAGACCACCACGCCGCCCTTCGCCACCGCGCGCAGCGCCGCCGGCACGAGCGGGCCGACCGGCGCGAAGATGATCGCGGCGTCGAGCTCCTCGGGCGGCGGGCCCAGCGAGTCGCCCGCCCATTCGGCGCCGATCTCGCGCGCGAAGCGCTGGCCCTCGGCGTCGTCGCCGCGCGTGAACGCGAACACGCGCCTGCCCTCGTGCAGAGCGACCTGGGTGATGATGTGCGCGGCGTCGCCGAACCCGTAGATGCCGAGCTTCTGCGCGTCGCCGGTCATGCCGTAGGCGCGGTAGCCGATCAGGCCGGCGCAGAGCAGCGGCGCCGCGTCGAGGTCCGAGTACGCGGCGGGGATCGGGAAGCAGAAGCGCTCGTCGGCCACCACGTACTCGGCGTAGCCGCCGTCGATGTCGTAGCCGGTGAACCTGGCCGCGTCGCACAGGTTCTCGCGGCCGCTGGTGCAGTAGCGGCAGGTGCCGTCGGTCCAGCCGAGCCACGGCACCCCGACGCGCTCGCCGCTGCCGGCGACGGTGCCCACGATCATGTGTCCCGGGACGAGCGGCAGCTTGGGCCGGGTCAGCTCCCCGTCGGCGATGTGGAGGTCGGTGCGGCAGACGGCGCACGCGTGGACCTCGATCAGGAGCTGGCCGTCGCCCGGCTCGGGCTCCGGGATGTCACGCAGCCGGAGCGGCGTGCGCGGCTGTTCCAGGACCATCGCTTGCATTAGATGGTTGATTCCACGAGCCCGCACGCGCGGATGGCGCGCGATGTCTGCGTCCTTGATCTGCTTGCTCTCGCGCGCCCCCGCACACACGCTCCCGTGGAATCAACCATCTAGGGAGATACTGACGGCTGTGGGACCGCTCGTGAGCCCGGACTGGCTGGCCGCCCATCTCGGCGAGGTGGTGGTGGTCGACTGCCGCTGGGCGCTCCGCGATCCGGACGCGGGCCGGCGCGCATACGAGGCAGGCCACATCCCCGGCGCCGTGCACCTCGACGTGGAGGCCGACCTGTCGGGGCCGCCGGGCGACGGGCGCCACCCGTTGCCCGCGCCGGGGGCATTCGCGGCAACCTGCGCGCGTGCCGGCGTCGGGGCCAGGTCGGGCGTGGTGGCCTACGACGAGGGACACGGCGGCGCGGCGAGGCTGTGGTGGCTCCTGCGCCACTTCGGCCACGACGACGCCCACGTGCTCGACGGCGACTGGACCGGGCCGCTCGAGACCGGCATGGCGGAGCCTGAGCCGCCGCCCGACCCGTTCGTGCCGCGACCGCGCAGCGACGACGTGGTGTCCGCGGATGAGATCGAGCGCGGCGGCTTCGACCTGGTGGACGCCCGCGCGCCGCAGCGCTACCGCGGCGAGATCGAGCCGATCGACCCGGTCGCGGGCCACATCCCGGGTGCGCGCAACGTCCCGTTCGACCAGCCGCTCGGCGAGCTGGCGAAACAGCTGGGCGACGAGGCGGTCGTCTACTGCGGCTCGGGGATCACCGCCGCGCGACTCGTGCTTGCGAGCGGCGGCCGTGCGCGGCTCTACCCCGGCGGCTGGAGCGAGTGGTGCGCCCGCGGCGATCCGTCCTGACCCCGCGCGACCATGGACACATGCCCGGTCTGTTCAAACGGCTGCGTCGCCGCAAGCCCCGAGCCGCGCCAGAGGCCGCGCCGCGGCCGCGGGGCCTCGGCGAGCCGCCCGCGGCGCCCACTGACGCAGACGACGCGGAGCTCGACACGCTGCGCGGCGAACTCGTCCGCGAGCTCGACCGCATAGCGACCGGAGACGACGGGTCAGCAGCGTTCCGTCGCTGCTGACCCGGCGCTCAGGGTCAGAAGCCCTTCGGCAGCCTGCGCGCGGCGGCGCTGCGGCTCTTCAGCGTCACGCCGCCCGACTTGTACTGGAGGCGCCAGTGGCCGCGGCGCTTCTTGACCGTGGTCATGAAGTAGCCGCGCCGCAGGCGGACGGTCTTGATCTTCTTGCGGCCGTTGTAGATCGTCACGCGGCCGGACTTCCCGCGCACGCCGCCCCAGATCGTGAACTTCTTGCCCCGGTTCTGCACGAACAGCGGGACGAGGTAGGCGGCGAACGCCGGCTTGTTCTTGCCGTCGGCGAACCGCAGCCCGGTCTGGAACGTCTTCGTCTTCGAGAGGCCCGCGTCGTCCTCGAGCTGGAACTGCGTCACGGTCTTGACCTTGCGGTTCTTGTACGCGAGGTACTCGAACTCGTTGATCCACTCGGCCTGGCGGCTCAGCGGCACGCCGTAGCCCGTCTTCGCCGGCGGCCGGCTCGAGACGCCGTACTCGGTGAGGTACAGGCCCGTCGCGCTCGACTTCAGGATCCTGCGGTGGACGCCCTGCTTGAGAACCTTCGTCAGGCGACCCAGGTTCGCCATCGTGACGTCCGTCGAGTGCTGCTTGGCGAGCGGATTCTGCACCGCGCGCTTGGTGTACGGGTGATGCGCGACGCCGTTCACGTCGAGCCGCTTCATGCGTGACTTGCAGCCGGCGGCCCTGCCCACCCGGCCGCCCAGCTTGCGGCCCTTCGAGTTGATGCAGAACAGCGTCTGGTAGAAGACGACGGGCGCCGTGCGGCTGGAGCCCTGGCCGATCGGCGCGGTCTCGCCGAGCAGGATCTGGTCCCTGCGGTGGCCATTCGCGCGCAGCGCCTTCGTGCCCGCGTATACGAGGTCACGGTAGGTCCTCGCCGCCACCGAGACCTTCTTGCCTCGGACCTTGATGATCTGCGGCGAGATCCAGCTGTTCAGGTCGGGCTCGTTCCAGATCGAGAAGCGCTTGACCTTGCCGATCGAGTTGCCGAGCCCGTCCTTGAAGGTGCCGTCGTAGCGCTTGCCGACGGCGGTGGCGAACTGGCCGTAGAGCTTCGCGCTCGGCTTGCAGGTGCCCGCCTCCTTGCCGTAGTGGCTGCGCTCGAAGCTGTTGCAGCGCTCGGCCCAGCGCGGCGCGGGACCGGCGATGCTCATGAGCACCTGCATCCCGCGGGCGTTCGCGCCGTTCACGAGGCGGTCGACACGGACCCAGTAGTTCGCGTCGTAGGAGTTCGGGTCGGTGAGGTCGACCCCGCTCGGCACCGACGCCTTGGTGGGGCTCGGCGCGAGGTTGTTCCACAGGATCACCGTGTGGACGGCCTTGACACCTGCGGCCTTCAGGTCGTCGAGGGCCTGCGTCTGGATCGCGGGATCCGAGTTCTGCAGGAGGCGATCGTCCTGGAACATCGACTGCTGCGATTTGCTGGCTTGAGCCTGTGCTGTCAGCCCGAGGACGGCGACCGCAACCGTTAGGACGGCCAGCAACGAACGGACCGACGGAAACCGAGAACGGAGGTTCATTTTGTGGAGCGCTTCCAGTCGGGTACGAGTTCGAGGGCGAGAAACCTACAAACGCCGTCGAGTTGCGCTTCTACCTTCTTAGGGCAATGGACTCAGATCAACTCCTCACAGCGGCGCGGCGGCCGGTCGTGATCGGCATCGGCGGCGGTGGCGACGTCGTCGGCGCCTACGCGACCGCCGAGGCCACCCGGATCTACCACGGCGCCGACCCCGTCGTGGGCGGCATCGCGTGGGAGCGACGGCCGATCGATCCGGTGCCCGGGCCGCGCACGATCGCCGAGATCGAGGGCGGCGAGCAGCTTTCCGACTGCGTGCTGCTGGCGGGGCCGGACACGCGCGTGCGCGCGCGCGACGTTCGCTTCGGCGAGTCGCGCATGGCGGCCCTCACGGGTCAGCCGACGTTCCTCGTGGACGTATCGCCGGGCCCCGCCGACCTGGCCGCCGGCATCGCGGCCGCGGCCGACCGGCTCGGCGCCGACCTGCTGGTCTTCCTCGACGTGGGCGGCGACGTGCTCGCACACGGCCACGAGCCCGGCCTCGGCAGCCCGTTGTGCGACTCGGTGATGCTCGCGGCTGCGGCGCGGCTCCAGCGCGACGGCCGCGATGTGCTGGGCGCCATCTTCGGGCTCGGCTGCGACGGCGAGCTGACCCTCGACGAGCTGAACGAGCGGATCGCGGACATGGCGCGCGCCGGCGGCATGGCGGGCGTGCGCGGCATCACGCCGCCCGTGGCGGAGCGGCTCGCGGCGGCCGTCGAGGCCGTGCCCACGGAGGCGAGCGCGCAGGCGCTGCGCGCCTACCGCGGCGAACTCGGCACGACCACCATCAGAGACGGCCGCCGCACCCTCGAGCTGACGCCGGTGGCGGCGCTCACGTTCTTCTTCGACCCCGTCGTGGCGATCGAGGCGACGGCGGTCCTGGCGCGCGCGGTGGACGGCGCGTCGTCGCTCACCGAGGCGAACGAGATCCTGCGCGGGATGGGCGTGCGGACCGAGCTCGACTGGGAGACCGACGCGGCTGCGAGCGGGTAGCGGCTAACCCATGCCGGGCATCGACGCGTGCGCGAACAGGAAGAACCAGATCGCGAATACGACCAGCGCGATGCCCACCGAGGAGATCATCACCACGTCGAGCACGGTGGTCGGACGGCCCGAGTCGGCGGAGTCGCGCAGGCTCTTGTGCCACGGCAGCTGGACGCGGACGTGGCGGTCGCGCCCCGTCACGCGCTCGTAGAGGTTGTTCGTCCGGAACAGCAGCTTGCCGACGATGAACATCGTGATCGGCACCGCAACGATCACGAGCAGGTAGGGCCCGAGCGTGGGCGCCGAGGTCTTCGTGCTGTGGGAGGCGATCCAGAGCCACCCGATCGGCACCACGATCCACAGGAACACGCTGCCGAGCGCCATCAGCAGCACCAGAAACAGCGCCACCGGCCTGGTCAGGACGGTCCGGAGCGTGGACGGCCGCTTCTCCTCCGGCGCATCGACGGTCGAGGAGCGGGTCAGTCGCCTGTGAAGGTCGGTGGACATCTCTTGATTCCTACCCCTGTGTGAGATGAGGAACACCCTCGTCCACCATCTCGAATATTCTCTCGCGCCCTCTCAGATGAAGCTTGGCGTACCGAATCAATCAGAGCAAGGCGAGACGCGCGTAGCCATCGTCCCAGAAGTCGTGCGCAGACTCGACAAGATGGGGGTCGAGGTGGTGCTCGCGCCCGGCGCCGGCGAGCGCGCGCACCACGACGACGCCGCGTACGAGGAGGCGGGCGCGACCATCGGCGACCCGTGGGGCGCCGAGGTGGTGGCGGTCGTGGCGCCGCCCACGCGCGAGGACATCGGGCGGCTCTCGTCCGACTCCGTGCTCATCGGCTTCCTCGGACCGCTCACAAACCCGGACACCACGCGCGCGCTCGCGTCGCAGGGCGTGACGGCGTTCGCGATGGAGGCGGTCCCGCGCATCAGCCGCGCGCAGTCGATGGACGCCCTGTCCTCGCAGGCGTCGCTCGCGGGCTACCGCGCCGTGCTCATCGCGGCGCTCGAGCTGCCGCGCTTCTTCCCGATGCTCACCACCGCGGCGGGCACGATCAAGCCCGCGTCGGTGCTGGTGCTCGGCGCCGGCGTCGCGGGTCTCCAGGCGATCGCCACGGCCAAGCGGCTCGGCGCCGTCGTCACGGCCTTCGACGTGCGCAGCGTCGTGAAGGAACAGATCGAGTCGCTGGGCGCGCGCTTCCTCGACCTCGGCCTCGAGGACGACGCCGAGGGCGCCGGCGGTTACGCCCGCGAGCTCGGCGAAGAGCAGCAGCAGCGCCAGCGCGAGGCGCTCGCCGAGGCCGCCGGCCGCTTCGACGTCGCGATCACCACCGCGCAGATCCCGGGGCGGCGCGCGCCGCTGCTCCTGACCGCGCAGGCCGTGGAGAACATGAAGCCGGGGTCGGTGATCGTCGACCTGGCGGGCGAGTCCGGCGGCAACGTGGAGTTGACCGAGGCCGGCCGGACCATCGAGCGCCACGGCGTGAAGATCGTCGCGCCCACCAATCTGCCGGGCGAGATGCCCGACCACGCGTCGCAGCTCTATGCGCGCAACGTCCAGTCGCTGCTCGAGCTCATGGTCGAGGAGGGCAACCTCAAGCTGGACTTCGAAGACGAGGTCATCGCCGGCGCCTGCATCACCCGCGGCGGCGAGATCGTTCACGAGGGCGCCAAGCAGGCCACCGGCGCCCCCGCCGCCTAAGGAGCGACATGGACATCCTCACGTCGATAACCATCCTCGTGCTCGCCGCGTTCGTCGGCTTCGAGGTGATCTCGAAGGTGCCGAACACGCTGCACACGCCGCTGATGTCGGGCACCAATGCCATTCACGGCATCGTGCTGCTCGGCGGCATCCTCGTCATCTCCTCCGCCGTCGGCGCCTTCAACAAGGTGATCCTCTTCATCGCGATCGTGTTCGGCACGATCAACATCGTTGGCGGCTTCTTGGTCACCGACAGGATGCTGGGCATGTTCAAGGGGCGCAAGAAGGCAGTCCGCAGTCCGCAGTCGGCGGAGGAGGAGGGCGCGTGACCCCTCTCGCGACTTCCT
>JAICJV010000141.1 GCA_025928265.1 Thermoleophilaceae bacterium | reverse complement strand
CCGCGCTGCGACACGAGCACGTTCACGAGCACGATCAGCAGCGCGAACGGGACCACCAGGCGCATCGACCCGAGCACCGCACGCCCGGCGCCGGCACAGAAACCGGCCGCCAGCACTGCCACCGCCACGCTCGCCAGCACCAGCGGATGCACATACAGCAGTGCAGCCAGCGAGAGCGCCGCGCAGTAGAGCGTGGTCACTCCCGCGCGCGCGGAGTGCAGCGGGCTCGCGCGGCGGCGGTAGACCGGCACGAGCGCCACCTCAGAAGCCTCCGACCGGCAGCTTGACCGGGCCCGCCGGAGTCGCCGCCACGGCGAACGCGTTGCGCAGGACATCGGGGTCGAGCGCCTTGGCCGCGCGATCGACGCCGGCGGCGTCCGTGCCCGTCACGAGCCAGACCACGCCGCCGCCCTCCTGCATCAGCGCAGCCACGAGGCCGCTGCCCGGCGGCGCCTCGCGCACGACCTTGCCGCTGCCGTCGAGCAGGCTGAGCGCGCCCGATGCGGTGAAGCGCGCGAACACGCCGCTCTGCGATGGGCCATTCTGCAGCTGGCGGCCGGTGATCGTCTCCTTCACCAGCTTCCACGGCGCGACGATCACGCGCAGCGACTTCTCCCCGGTCGACGAGCCCAGCACCGCCTCCGTGGCCACCACGTCCTGCGCATCGAGCGCGTGGACCACGTCGCTGCACTCCTTCGCGTTTGCGTCCTCGCACTCCACCCGCGTGGGGAGCCGCTGCCCGCCCGCGCCGCTCTGGAACGGCTGCGGGAAGGCGCCGACGATCGCCGGGATGTGCATGGTCGCGCTCCAGCGGTGGTAGTCCCACTGGACGACGTCCGAGAGCGACAGCTTGTAGTCCGCCGCGCCCTTCGACGACTCGCTGCCGTTCACGTAGAAGAACCAGTCGTGCTCGCCCGACTTGTTGCCGGCCAGCCCGTCGATCGACTGCACGAACCCGCCCCCATAGCGCGTGACCACCTGGTGCGACGATTGGAGCAGCCGCATGACGGTGTCGCTCTCGCGAACCCGGTCGCGCTCGACGGGCGGCGCGAGCTCCTTCTGGCCGAAGTCGCGCGTCACGCGCAGCTGAACCGGTCCCACCTTCGCCGGGCCCGGACCGAAGCCGCAGCCCGTGAGGGCCAGCGCGGCGATGAGGACGGGCAGCAGCCGGCGCGTCACCTGCCCCCGATCTGCTCCTCGAACGAGCGCACGGTGCCGGGCGCCTCGGCCCAGGCCGTGCGCGCGGCGCTCGTCACCCGCGCGACGCCACCAGCATCGGTGGTCGCGGTCGCCGAGCCCACGTGCACGGTCGCGCCAGCCGCCGGCCGGGAGCGGCCGCGGTCGTCATATGCCCGCACCGTCACGGTCACCTCGGCGCCCTGCGCCGTGGCCGCCACGTCCAGCGTGCGCTGGCAGCTCGACCCCTTCATCCCGCAGTAGAACCAGGTGACCCGCGCGCCCGCCCGCAGGCGCCCGCGCCCGAACGGCCCGGCGGGATCGCCGGCTCCGGCCGTCGCCACCTTGTGACCGACCTTGTAGACCCAGCCGTTGACGCCGCGCGCACGTTCGCCGCGGATCGTCCGCACGTACAGGCCGCCGGCGTCGCGCGCATGCTTCGAGCACGAGCCGTAGTCCTTGATCTGTAGCGCGCCGATTCGGCTGTGGATGAGCGCCGCGAGCGCGGTCGACGCGCCGACGCGGCAGCGCTTGCGGCCGACGCGCGCGGTCGCCGCCGCGCGGCTCGTCGTCTTCTGTACCGCGCTGCCGTCGCGGAACACCACGAGCTGCTTCACGGTGGCGGCGTCGGCGGCGGGCGTGACCGCCGCGGCGGACACAGCCGCCGCGGCGATGACGCAGATCCGGACTGCCGCGGTCACTTGACCTTGACGGCGATCTGGTTGGAGCGAACCGACCTGGGCGCGGTCGCCTTGAGCCGGATCGTCCCGCGATGACGGGCGCGCAGCCGGACCACGCCGCGCTTGTTCGTCTTCTTGCCACCGACCTTCGCGTGCGCGAGCGGCTTGCTCGTCTGGCCGTCCACGACCTTCACGGTGAATCGGTTGCCGCGGTGGACTCGTCGCGGCCCGGTCAGCCGGAGGATGTGCTTCTTGTTGAACAGGTCGTAGGCCCAGAGGACCTCCTCGCCGGGTGAGACCTTGAACTGGCAGCCGCCGACCTGGAGCGGCTGCCACTGGACCGCCACGCCCCAGAACTGCGTCGAGGTGGCTGCGTCCGGGCCGATCCTCGAGACGGCGAAGTCGGAGAACGACGGGTCGAAGCTGCCCGACCACGTCAGGCTGCCGAGCTTTGCGGCGTCGTCGAGCGCGCCGGTGGCGGTCGGCCCTGGTGTCGTGCTCGCGCCGCCGTTGGTGCCGTCGCAGGTGT
>JAICJV010000036.1 GCA_025928265.1 Thermoleophilaceae bacterium | reverse complement strand
CCGCGATGTCCTCGTCGATCTGCCCGCCAGGGCGGCCCTCCGCGTAGTCGCGCCCGCGCTTGAGCAGGCGGTGGGCCACGCGCGGCGTGCCGCGCGAGCGGCGCGCGATCGCCAGTGCGCCCCGGTCGTCGATCTCCACGTCGAGGATGCCGGCCGAGCGGCGGACGATCTCGGCCAGGTCGTGCTCGTCGTAGAGGTCGAGCCGGTGCGTGACGCCGAAGCGGTCGCGCAGCGGCGTCGTGAGAAGTCCCGCGCGCGTGGTGGCGCCGATGAGCGTGAACTCGGGCAGGTCGAGCGTGACCACCCGCGCGCCGGCACCCTGGCCGACGGTGATCGGGAGCTGGCGGTCCTCCATCGCGGGATAGAACGTCTCCTCCAGCGCGCGCGGCAGGCGGTGGATCTCGTCGACGAAGAAGACGCTGCGCGGCTCGAGCGCCGTGAGGAACGAGGCGACGTCGCCCTTGCGCTCGAGCGCCGGGCCGGCCGTCTGCACGAACGGCACCTCGAGCTCGTGCGCGACGATCTGCGCGAGCGACGTCTTGCCGAGTCCCGGCGGTCCCGCCAGCAGGAGGTGGTCGAGCGCCTCCCCCCTCCCGCGCGCCGCCGCGATGAACACGCCCAACTGTTCTTTCACCGCAGACTGCCCGACGAAGTCGGCCAGCAGCTGCGGCCGCAGCGACCGGTCGAGCTCCTCGTCGCCGGGGATCGCGGCCATCTTCTCGACGCCGGGCGTGCGGATCATCGGGCGGCCCTCAGCGCCTCGGCGATCAGCTCCTCGGGCGTCTGGCCCTCGGCGCCGTCGAGCAGCACGTCGATCTCGCGGGCATCGAAGCCGAGACCGAGCAGGGCCTGGCGCGCGAGCGCGATCGGGTCGTCGGTCCTGGTGATCACGATCTCGTCCGCCTCGGTCGCGCCCGCCACCTTCTCGCGCAGCTCCACGATGATGCGCTCGGCCGTGCGCTTGCCGATGCCCGGCACCGCCTGGAAGCGCGCGCTGTCGCCGCTCGCGATCGCGTTCAGCAGCTCGCGGGTGTTGCCGCCGGAGAGGACCGCCATCGCCACCTTCGGGCCCACGCCCTGAACCCCGTTGAGCATGTGGAAGAGCTCGCGCTCCTCCTCGGTCGCGAAGCCGAAGAGGAACATCCCGTCGTCGCGCGTGACGAGGTGCGAGTGCAGCAGCACCTGCTCGCCCACGCGCGGGACGTGCTTGAGCGTCATGGCCGACACCGCGAGCCGGTAGCCGACACCCGCCGCCTCCACCACCACGTGGTCGGGCCGGCGCACGATCACCTCGCCGCGGACCGACGCGATCATCAGACGGCCGCGCGCATCGGCGCGCCGTTGGCGTGGCAGATGGCGACCGCGAGGGCGTCGGCGGCGTGGTCGGGCTGGGGCGTGGTCTCGAGCGACAGCAGCGCCTGGACCATCCGCTGCACCTGGCTCTTCTCGGCGCGGCCCGAGCCGCACACCGCCTGCTTGACCTGCTGCGGCGTGTAGGAGTACGCCGGCAGGCCGCACATGCCGGTCGTGAGCATCACCGCCCCACGGGCGTGGCCGACGCTGAACGCGCTGCGGGCGTTGCTCCCGAAGTAGATGTCCTCGATCGCGACGGCGTGCGGCTCGTGCTCGCGGATCAGGTCGTGCACGCGCGCGTGGATCCGGACGAGGCGCTTTTCGAGGGGCTCGTGCGCTTCGGTGGGGATCACGCCGCCGTCCAGCGCGGCCAGCCGCTGGCCGTGGGCGAGCACCACGCCATAGCCGGTATTGGCGGTGCCAGGGTCGATGCCGAGGACGATCACGGTCACGCCCGTGATTCTGCGTGCGAGGCCGGACGCCTCCCTCAATGCAGCCGGCAGAGGCAGCCCGCAGCCCGCAGTTAGGCGGCTGGCGCTCCGCTCACGCCGGGCGCGCGGGTCCGGCGTGGTCCGATTGGCTGGGTAGGGCGGCGAGGGATCGAACGTCCGTTTCTACCCCGTATAGGGGGGAGAAATGGACGTTCACCAACAATCGAACCGGCCCACGTCCCGCAGGGCCACGCCCGAGCAAAGCGCCCCTACCGCGGCTAGGCGGCCGCCACGCGCTCCAGCACGTCCGCGTCCACGTCGAAGTTCGCGTGGACCGCGTTCACGTCATCCTGGTCCTCGAGCTGGTCGATCAGGCGCATCAGCTTGCCGACTTCGCCCTCCTCGACCTGGATCCGCGTGGTGGGTCGCATCGCCAGCTCGGCGGACTGGAGCTCGACGCCGGCCTCGGCGAGCGCCTCGCGCACGGCGGTGAGGTCGGCCGGCTCGGTCACGATCTCCCACACGCCCTCGTCTTCCGAGATGTCCTCGGCGCCGGCCTCGATGGCGGGCATGAGGTCGTCCTCGCTGAAGCGCTCCGCGTCGACGACGATCGTGCCCTTCTTCTCGAACTGCCACGCGACCGACCCCGGCTCGCCGAGGTTGCCGCCGCTCTTCGAGAAGATGTGGCGCACCTCGGACCCGGTGCGGTTGCGGTTGTCGGTCAGGGCCTCGACGAGGATGGCCACGCCGGCGGGGCCGTAGCCCTCGTACACGACCGTCTCGATCGCGTCGGCGTCGGTCCCCGCCCCGGTGCCCTTGGCGATCGCGCGCTCGATGTTGTCCTTGGGCATCGAGGCGTCCTTCGCCTTCTGCACGGCGAGCGCCAGCGCGGCGTTCGAATCGGGATCGCCGCCGCCCTCACGCGCCGCTACCTGGATCGCGCGCGCGAGCTTCGTGAAGTGCGCGCCGCGACGCTGGTCGACGACGGCCTTCTTGTGCTTGATCGACGCCCACTTGGAATGGCCAGACATCTCGGTCGCCCATTCTAAAAGCCGCGGACGTCAGTGGAGCGTCGCAGCAGGCTCCGGCGCGTAGTTCCAGGCGAACCACCAGAGGTCGCGGCGCTCCGCCGGGCGGAGGCCGTGGCTCATGAGGACGATGCGCTCGATCTCGTCAAGCGTCGCGCCGCGTTCAATGCGCTCGATGAGGGTCGCGCGGACCTGCTCGTACATCGGTACCCCT
Source organism: Thermoleophilaceae bacterium (assembly GCA_025928265.1). Classification (GTDB taxonomy): domain Bacteria; phylum Actinomycetota; class Thermoleophilia; order Solirubrobacterales; family Thermoleophilaceae; genus JAICJV01. The sequence goes on along the minus strand of JAICJV010000036.1, from coordinate 24,064 downwards.
GTTCGTCACCCGTCCCTGGCCCCCTCTGAGGCGCAACTACCCCAGAGCGAGGAAGAGGTAACGGGACGAGGGGTCAGACCAGGAACTGGCCGTTTTCTTGCAGCTTCTCGCCGTCGACGGTGATCGAGCCGCCCTCGCGCAGGTCGCAGATCATGTCCCAGTGGACCGCGGAGTCGTTCACGCCCCCGGTCTCGGGATAGCTCGCGCCGAGCGCCAGGTGGAAGGTGCCGCCGATCTTCTCGTCGAGCAGGATCTCCTTGGTGCCCGTCTTGATCCCGTAGTTCGTGCCGATGCCGAGCTCGCCCAGCCGCCGCGCACCGTCGTCGGTGTCGAGCGTCTGGAGGAGCGACTCCTCGCCCGCGTCGGCGCTCGCGTCCACGACCTTGCCGTCCTCGAAGCGCAGCGTCACGCCGCCGACCTCGCGCCCGCCGTAGGAGGTCGGGAACGAGAACTTGACGACGCCATTCGCCGAGTCCTCGACGGGACCGGTGAAGAACTCGCCGTCGGGCATGTTGTGGTCGCCGTAGCAGGGGATCCACTCGCGGCCGCTCACGTTCAGCGTGATGTCGGTGCCCGCGGGCGACTGGAGACGGATCTCCTCGCGCCCGTTCGTCCACTCGGCCAGGCGCTTGACCGTGTCCGACTGGCGCTCCCACGCCGACACGGGGTCGTCGTCGTACACGAGGCACGCGCGGTAGAGGAACTCCTCGAAGCGCGCGAGCGACATGCCGGCGTCGGCCGCGTACGCGTGCGTGGGATACATCGTGAGCGCCCAGCGATGCTCGCCCCTCGCGGTGCGGTCCATCGACGCGTTCAGGAGCGACTTGCGGGCCGTCTGCACGCGCGACTGCCTCGCCGGATCGACCTGCGACAGCGCGCGCGTGTTGGCCTCGGCCATGATCGCGAACGCCACGTCGGCCGTGTCGTAGGGCCAGCGCGTCGGCTCGGCGACGTAGTCCAGCTGGTCGTCGCCCGCGAGGTCGTAGAACGCCGCCTGCGCCTCGACGGGGCTCAGGAAGAAGACGGGATGGCCGCCCGCGCGCAGGATCTCCTCGTAGATCGCCTGGATGAGCGGCTCCGCGTTCGTGGTCGCTCGGATGGCGCACGTCTCCCCCGGCTGCACCTTCGTCGAATAGCGAACGAGAATCTGTGCAAGCGCATCGATCCGGCTGTCTCTCATGCCGCCTCCCTGGCACGCTCGGCCGCGTGGATGCGCTCGACGAGCCACGCATGCACGCGCGGGTCGCCGGTCAGCTCCGGGTGGAAAGCCACGGCCATGATTTCTCCCTGTCTCACTGCGACCGGGTGCCCGTCCACCTCGGCGAGCACCTCGATCCCCTCCCCGGCGTCCTCTACCCAGGGTGCACGAATGAACACCGCGCGCAGGGTCTCACCGAAGCCGGACAGGTCGAGATCCGACTCGAAGCTGTTCAGCTGGCGGCCGAAGGCGTTGCGGCGCGCCACCATGTCGAGCACGCCCAGGTGGTCGCGGTCGAGCATGATCATCCCGGCACACGTGGCGAGGACCGGCTTGCCGCTCCTCGCCAGCTCGCGCAACGGCTCGGCGAGGCCCTCGCGCTCGATGCCGAGCGTCATCGTGGTGGACTCGCCGCCCGGCATGACGAGGCCGTCGAGTCCGTCGAGGTCCTGTGGCGTGCGGACGAGCCGGCAGTCCGCGCCGAGCGCTCGGAGGACCCGGCAGTGCGCCTCGAAGTCGCCCTGGAGGGCGAGTACGCCGACTACCACCCGCGGTGCTGGATCAGGCCGTTCTCGCCGAGAGCGGCGATCTCGACGCCGGCCATCGGCTGGCCGAGCCCGCGGCTCGCCCGCGCGACCCGCTCGGGGTCCTCGAAGTGCGTGGTGGCCTCGACGATCGCCGCGGCCGTGCGCTCCGGATCCTCGGACTTGAAGATCCCGGAGCCGACGAAGTTGCCCTCGGCGCCCAGCGACATCATCAGCGCGGCGTCGGCCGGGGTCGCGATGCCACCCGCGCAGAACAGGACGACGGGCAGCTTGCCGTTCTCGGCGACCTCGCGCACGAGGTCGAGCGGCGCCTGGAGGTTCTTGGCAGCCGTCGGCAGCTCGCTCGCGTCCATCGACTGGAGGCGGCGGATCTCGCCCGTGATCAGACGGATGTGGCGTACGGCCTCGACCACGTTGCCGGTGCCGGCCTCGCCCTTCGAGCGGATCATCGCGGCGCCCTCGGCAATCCGGCGCAGCGCCTCGCCGAGGTTGGTGGCGCCGCACACGAACGGCACCTTGAACTCCCACTTGTCGATGTGGTTGGCCTCGTCGGCCGGCGTGAGCACCTCGGACTCGTCGATGTAGTCGACCTCGAGCGCCTCGAGCACGCGCGCCTCCATGAAATGGCCGATGCGCGCCTTGGCCATCACCGGGATCGTGACCGCCTCCTGGATGCCCTCGATCAGCGAGGGATCCGACATCCGGGCGACGCCGCCCTCCTTGCGGATGTCGGCCGGGACGCGCTCGAGCGCCATGACGGCGGTGGCGCCGGCGGACTCCGCGATCCGCGCCTGCTCGGGGGTGACCACATCCATGATCACGCCGCCCTTGAGCATCTCGGCGAGGCCTGCCTTCACCCGGAATGTGGCGGTGTCGCGCATGCGGGTCAAATGTTATCCGCGGGTCGCGAGGCCTGCCGGTAGGGCAAAGGCCAGTTGTAGTGGGCGCCGTCTACTTGAGACGGAACGCCTTGATGCGGTCCGCGTACTGCGACTCGTCGAGCGCGTACACCCCGTACGCCAGCGCCTGGATCAGGCCCAGCAGCGCGGTGTGCGAGCGCACGTACGCGGGTGAGTTCGACGAGTAGTACAGGCGCTGGTCGCCGAGCTTCGCGACCTCCGACAACGTGGCGTCGCAGATGGCGATGGTGTCGGCGTGGCGGTGGCGGGCGAGCTTCATCGCCCGCACGACGAGCGGATGCGGGCGGCCTGCCGAGAAGCCGACCACGAGCGTGCGCTCGTCGATCCGGCCGAGCCGGGCGAGGCCCTCCTGCGACGGCGAGGCGACGACCTCGGCGCGGAGGTCGAGAAGCATCAGCAGGTGGCGCAGGTACGACGCGAAGAAGGCCATCTGGTCGGTGCCGCAGAGCAGGATCCGGTCGGCGCGGGAGATTCGCTCGATCGCCGCGGCCACCTCGTCGCGGTCGACCTTCTTCGCCGTCTCGACGACGTTCACGTGGTCCGCCGCGAGCGCCGCCTCGAACTCGGTCTGGTCGATGGGGAAGAGCGGCTGCGCGGTCACCTGCTCGGTCTCGCCGCCGGCGTGCTGGCGCCGGTACTCCTCGCGCGCGGCGGCCTGGAGCTCGGGGAAGCCTTCGAAGCCGAGCGCCTGCGCGACGCGCACGACCGTCGAGCTCGACGTGTTCGCGCGCCGCGCCAGCTCCTCGGCGGTGTGGAAGGCGGCCTCGTCGAGGTGGTCGACGATGTACTGGCCCACGTCCTTCTGCGAGCGCGAGAACTCCTCGAAGCGCTGACGGATCTCGGCGGAGAGGCTGCGGGCCTGGGTCGTCGTGCGTGGCACGGCCCACTGTTTCGAGCGGCGCGCCTGAGTTCCTTCTGAGGGACAATGCTGGTACCCCTACGTGCCCTCATGGACCGCGCGACCTTCGACGAAGATGCGTCAGACGACTCGAGCCGAGTCATCGCCGTGCACGGCGAGCTCGACCTCCGGAGCGTCGCCGAGCTGCGACGCCGCCTCCAGCGCGCGTTCGCGGGCGGGCCGCCGCGGCTGCTGATCGACCTCACCGGGGTCTCCCACATCGACTCGACCGGGCTCGCCGAGCTGATCTCCGCCCATCAGCGCGTCATGGAGATGCACGGCCGGCTCGTGCTCGTCATCAGCTCGCGCCCGATCCGCCGGACGTTCGAGATCCGCGGCGTGGTGAACATGTTCGCGATCGCGGAGACGCGCGACGCCGCGCTCGCGACGCTCGCCGGCGCCTAGTCCGAGTCGGAGCCGGCGCGGATCTGCGCCGACGCCTCGTCCACCGTCGTCACGATGGGAACCACGCCGGCGGCATCGACGATCCGCAGCACGCGCCGCAGCGGCGCCTTCTCCGGCACGACGAGCCGCAGCTGCTGCTGGCGCCGCCCCAGCCGCTCGGCCAGCTCGAAGATCAGGCTGACGCCCGAGCTGTCGAGGTACGACGTGGTCGTGAGGTCGACGACGAGGCCCAGCGCCTGATTCGGGACGGCCTCCGCCAGCTCGGCGCGCACCACGGGCGCGGAGGCAAGGTCGATCTCGCCGGACACCTGCGCGACCACCACCTCGTCGCTGCCGTTGGTGGCGATCGCCACCTGCGGATCCACCGTCATGCGACCGCCAGCGTCTTCGCGAGGCGCTTGGTCATCCGCACCTCGGTACCCGACTCTCCCGTCGCAACCCGGAAATCATCCATCAGCTCCTGCATCAACAGCGTTCCCCGTCCTCGATTCTGCCCACGTGGCGGACGCCATGAACCCGTGTCGCGCACGACGAGCATGATCAAGCCCGGATCCTCGCAATGCGCCTCGACCCGGAACGTCGCATCGCCGGGGCCGTACGCGTGCTCGACCGCGTTCGCCGCGGCCTCGGTGGTTGCCACGAGCACGTCGTACGCCTCCTCCTCGTCGGCCCCCGCCTCGGTCAGCCACGCGCGCAGGTAGTTGCGCACCGAGGCGAGCACGGTCGGATCCGCCGGCAGGTCAAGCCGGAGCGGTCCGTCCACGAGCGGGCGCGCGCGCACGGCGAGGACCGCGATGTCGTCGGACGCCTGGCCGGCGGACAGCAGCGCCTCGAACACATGCTCGACGAGCTCCTCCGGCTCGCGCCCCGCGACGGCCGGCAGCGCCGCCTCGAGCCGCTCGATTCCCTCGTCGATCCACATGTCGCGGCGCTCGACGAGCCCGTCGGTGTAGAGCAGCAGCGTCGCGCCCGGTTCGAGCCGCGCGTGAGCCTCGGCGAACAGGGCGTCGAGCGTCGCGCCGAGCGGCGGGCCGCTCGCGTCCTCGAGGGCGAGCACCTCGCCCTCGGCCGTCACGATCAGCGGCGGCGGATGGCCGGCGCTGGTGTAGACCAGCGAGCCCGAGCTCGGATCGAAGACGACGTACGCGAGCGTGGCCATCTCGCGTCCCTCGATCTCGCGCGTGATCCCGTTCAGCCGCTCCGCCAGCGCGCTTGGCTCGTAGCGCTCGACCGCGTACGCACGCAGCGCGTTGCGCAGCTGCCCCATGATCGACGCCGCCCGGACCCCGTGGCTCACGACGTCGCCCATCGCGAGCGCCACGCGGCCGTCACGCAGCGGGATCACGTCGTACCAGTCGCCGCCCACAGCCTCCTGCTCGCCCGGCACGTAGCGCGAAGCGGCGTCGGCGCCCTGGATCGCCGGCAGCCGGTCCGGCAGCAGGCTGCGCTGAAGCGTCTCGGCCACGAAGTGCTCGCGCTCGTACACGCGCGAGTGCTCGAGCGCAACCGTCAACCGGTCGCCCGCCAGCTCGAGCAGCGTCAGGTCGTCGTCGCTGAACACGCGCGTCTCGAGCGTTCCGACGAGCAGCACGCCGAGCACGCGCTCCTCGACCGCGAGCGGGATGCCGAGGAGCGATTTCACCCCGCGCTCGACGAGCAGCGGGCTGATGACCTCCACCTTCGATGTGTCCTCGACCGCAATCGGCTTGCGGTCCGCCGCGACCCTGCCCGCGAAGCCGCGCCCGAGTGGCACCTCCACCCCGCGCTCGACCTCATGCGCCGCCCCGTCCGTCGCGCGGGCGACCAGCGTCTGCTGGGACTCGTCGGCGACGAGCAGGCCCGCGATATCGACGTCGAGCGCCTCGCGGATGCGCGCCAGCAGGCTCTCGATGAGCACGTCGTCGAGCGCGATGTGGTGAAGCGCCACCTCGGTGATCGACTCGATCCGCCGGATCTGCTCCACGGCGCGCTCCGCGGCCGCGCGCGCGGCGCGCTCGGCCTCGTACAGGCGCGAGTGGTCGATGGCGAGCGCGATGCGGTCGGCGGCCGCCTGGAGCAGCTCCGCGTCCTCGGCGGTGAACTCGCGTGGCGCAAGCGTGCCCACGTGCAGCACGCCGGTCACCTTGCCCTGGACGAGCAGCGGCACGCCGAGCAGCGACTGGAGGCCCTTCCCACGCAAGACGGGGTTGAAGATGTCCGCCTCGGCGACGTCCGATATCGCCACCGCCCGCCGTTCGGCTGCGACGCGGCCCGCGAACCCGTGGCGCAGCGGCACGCGCGACTTTGCCTCGATCTCCTCCTCCAGGCCGCGCGCGGCGGTCGCCACGAGCTCGTCGCTCTCCTCGTCGAGCAGCAGCACCGCGGCCGTGTCGGTGCCGAGCAGCACGGTCACGCGCCCGAGCAACTCGTCGACGAGGTCGTCGAAGCGGAGGTGGGCCAGCGCAGCGTCGCTGATCGCCTGCAGGTGCCGCAGGCGAGTGTCCGAGCCTTCGAGCGGTGAGCCTCCCACTGCCCCTTAGCGTAAAGCCGAATTCCCGTTGGCGGTATAGCGGCCACCCGCGAGCCGGTAGCGATGCGACCGGTACTGGAGCGGGCCGTTGAACAGGCGGTCCATGTAGCTGTAGGTGCGGTCGTATGCCCACGCGAGCAGCAGCACCTTCAGGTGCACGGAGGACGCGAGATCCATGAACGCCGCGGGCGGGTTTCCCTCGGGCTCGAGCCCGCCGAGCATGTGCGACAGCTCGATGAACTGGTCGATCTTCTCCGCGCGCTCCTGGCGTTCGAGCCCCTCCCAGCTCGGCGCCAGCTCGGTCCGGTAGAAGCCATCGCCGTCGACGCCGCGCTGCTTCAGCCAGCGGATGTCGGCGGTCGCGCTGGTCGCGAACACGTCGATGCAGAGGCCGCGGAGCTGGAACTCGCCGCTGGCCGTGCGGAACATCTCGCTGGTCTCGTCGAGGACGTGCTCGACGAAATCACGCGTCTCCTCGTCGATCAGGCGACGGCTCCACCGGCGCTGGTCCCCTCGTGACTTGAAGAGTCGCATTTGCGTTACCCCTGATTCACCCGAAACGGGGTAGGTCCTGCGTGAGAGCCAGTACAGGCGCGAAAAGATCACCGTCGCGCGCGACGCGCTCGAGCACCTCGTGCTGCTCGAAGCGCAGATCGCCGGCTTCGACCTCGTCCCACGTCACGGGCGTCGACACCGTCGGCCGCTCCTTCGCCCGGAGCGAATAGACGCAGACCGTCGTCTTGTGCTCGTCGTTCTGGCTCCAGTCGACGAGCACCTTGCCCGGCCGCAGGTCCTTTGCCATCCGTGACACCACGAGCTCAGGATGCTGCTTCTCGAGCAATTCCGCCACCGCCTTCGCGAACGGCTTCGTGTCGTCGTAGGTCACGTCGGCGGAATTGAGCGGCACGTAGATCTGCAGCCCCTTCGAACCGGAGGTCTTGGGGAACGACTCGAGCCCGAGGGGCTCGAATATCTCGCGCAGCCAGAGGCCGACCTGGCGGCACTCCGCCATCCCGGCCGGCGCGCCCGGGTCGAGATCGAAGACCATCATCGTCGGGCGCTCGATCGGGTCGGTCTCCGACAGCGAGGTGTGCAGCTCGACATCCGCGAGGTTGGCCAGCCAGACGAGCGTGGCGCGGTCGTTGCAGACGCAGTAGTTGACCTTGTCGACCTGCGCGGTCTCGACCCAGTCGGGTCGGTGCGAGGGGCACTGCTTCTCGTAGAAGTACTCGCCGTCGACGCCGTTCGGGTAGCGCTTCAGCGTGAGCGGCCGGGCGTGCAGGTGCGGGATCAGCACCTCGGCGATCTCCGCGTAGTAGCGGATCATGTCGCCCTTCGTGAATCCCGCCTTGGGGTAGAGCACCTTGTCCCAGTTCGACAGGCGCAGCGTGCGGCCGTCGACCTCGGCCTCGAGCGCGCCCTTCGGCAGCTCCTCGACCGGGAACGGGTGGTCGCTCTGGATGAGCCGCTTGAACACCGGGTGGCGGATCAGGCCGTCGTCGGTGACGTCGCTGAACTCGACCTCGGCGCGCATCTCGGGAGCCGCGAACTTCGCGCCCCTGGGCGGCCCCGGGTCGCCCTTGAACGGCGAGGTCCTGCGCGGCTTGAGATGCGTCCTGAGCGCCTCGATGTGCGCGTCGGTCAGGCCGCTGCCCGCGCGCCCGGCGTACTGGAGCGACCCGTCGCGGTCGCGGCGGCCGAGCAGGACCGCGCCGTATTCGCGCTCGCCCGGCAGCCAGCCGCCCACCACGAACTCGGCGGTCTGCTTGTTCTTGACCTTCACCCAGCAGCGCGACCGCTGCCCCGTCTCGTAGGGGCTGTCGAGCCGCTTGGCCACGACGCCCTCGAGCCCCTGCTGCTCTGTGGCGGCGAGGAGTGGCTTGCCCTCGCCCGTGTAGCTGGGCGGGGTCCGCCAGCGGTCCCCGTTCAAGTCGAGCTCATCGAGCCGCTCCCGCCGCTCCGAATAGGGCAGCTCCATCAGCGAGTGGCCGTCGAGCCACAGCAGGTCGAACGCGACGAAGGTGGCCGGGATCGACCTGCCGAGCCGCTTGGCCTGGTTCTCCCCCACGTGCATCCGCCGCTGGAGGCGCGTGAAGCTGGGCTTGCCGTTCTCGTCGAACGCGACGATCTCGCCGTCGAGCACCGCCTCGTGCGCGTGCAGCGCGCGGTTCAGCCGCGACAGCTCGGGCCACTGCCCCGTCATGTCCTGGAGGTTGCGGTTCTCGATCCGCATCCGGCCCGGCTGCGAGTACACGATCGCGCGCTGGCCGTCCCACTTGACCTCGAAGCCCCAGTTCTCCTCGTCGTCGGGCAGCGCACCGCCGCGGGCCAGCATCGGCACGATCCGCTCGGGGAACGGCTCGCGGTCCGAGTCCGCGGGCGGATCCATCCGGTGGATCATCCAGTCCTTCTCGCCGGGCCCGGTGTGGAACAGCGCGTAGCGGCCCTGGACGCGCTCGCCGTGGAAGGTGGCGATCACCTCGCGGTCGCGGAACTTCTCCGGCTCGTAGGTGCCGCTGTCCCAGATCGTCATCGTGCCGGCGCCGTAGTTGCCCTTCGGGATCTCGCCGTGGAACTCGAGGTACTCGAGCGGGTGGTCCTCGGTGCGGACCGCCTTGCGGTTCTCCTTCGGGTCGTGCGGGATGCCGTTGGGAACGGCCCACGAAGCCAGTGCGCCGTCGTGTTCCAGCCGTAGGTCCCAGTGCAGCCGCGTGGCGGAGTGCTCCTGGATGACGAAGCGGGGGAGATCGGAGGCGGAAAGCGGAAAGCGGGGCGTTGGCTCGGGCGTGTCCGAGAACCTCCGCTTCTTCTCGTACTCCTCGAGCTTCTTCGCCACAGCCGAACCCTAGTTCTCCGCTTTCCGCTTTCCTGTTTCCCCTGATGACTGGCCGCTTTGCACCCTCTCCTACCGGCGATCTTCATCTCGGGAACCTCAGGACGGCGCTGCTCGCGTGGCTGTGGGCGCGCACGGGCGGCGGGCGTTTCCTCGTGCGGATGGAGGACCTCGATCGCGGGCGCGTGCGCGAGCAGTTCTACGACCGCCAGCTGCGCGACCTCGCGGCGATCGGGCTCGACTGGGACGGCCCGGTGGTGCGGCAGTCCGAGCGCACCGAGCTGTACGAGGACGCGATCGCGCGGCTCGACACCTACCCGTGTTGGTGCACGCGCGCGGAGATCCGCGAGGCGGCGTCGGCGCCGCACGGCGAGCTGCCGGAGGGCGCCTACCCGGGCACCTGCCGCGACCTCAGCTCGGCGGAGCAGGCCGAGCGCGCGGCCGGCGGGCGGCCCGCGGCGCTGCGGCTGCGCGTGGAGGGCGTACCCGGCGTCGACGACTTTGTGCTGCGCCGCGGCGACGGCGCGTTCGCCTACAACCTCGCCGTCGTGGTCGACGACGCCGACCAGGGCGTGAACCATGTGGTGCGCGGCCACGACCTCGAGGACTCCACGCCCCGCCAGCTCCTGCTCATGCGGTTGCTCGGCCTGCCGGAGCCGGAGTACCACCACGTCCCGCTGATCCTCGGCCCCGACGGCAAGCGCCTGGCGAAGCGCCACGGCGCCGTGACCCTGGAAGAGCGACCCGAAGCGCCGGACGACGTGCGCACGATGCTGGCGCGGACGCTGGGACTGAGCGGCCGCACGCCAGACGAGCTGCTGCGGGAATTCGACCCCTCTACGCTGCCAACCGCGGACTGCCGACTGTCAGCTGACCGGCGGTTCGATCGCGCAGCTTCATGAGCCCGAGCCGGATGCGGCTCTTGATGGTGCCCACCGGCACGCCCGAGCTGGCGGCGATCTCCTCCGCCGTGAGCCCGCCCCAGTAGGCCATCACGATCGCCTGGCGCTGCACGTCGGGAATGCGCGCGAGCGCACGAAGCACGATCGCGCGCTCGCGCCGCAACTCCACGGCCACCGGGGGTCCCTCGTCCGGCCGTTCGGCGCCGCCGAGCACACGCAGCCGGTCGCGCGCCCGCCCCGCCACCTGCCCCTCGCGCCACATGTCGACCGCCCGGCTGCGGGCCATCACCCGCAGGTAGTTGCCGAGGCTGCCGCGCCCCGCGTCGAACCCCTCCGGCTGCCGCCACAGGCGCATGAACACGTCCTGCACCACGTCCTGGGCCTGCGCAGGGTTACCGAGCACGGCGACCGCGGTCCTGAACACAAGCGGGGAGTACTCGTCGTACATCCGCTCGAATGCCGCGGGGTCGCCACTGGATTTGGCGCGTTGGATCACATGTGTATCTCTAACGCGCCCGGTTCACGGTTCGATTGCGCCAAAGTCAAGCTTTGATCAAGCTGCCGGGTGCGGTTAGGCTCGGCCGCGATGGAGCGCACGCTGGCGTCAGGGGAGCTGTTCGAGGCTGTTCTCCGCACGCTCGACGTCGCGGTCGTGGTGGAGGACGCCGACGGGTCCGTGCTCGCCTCGAACCCGATGGCCGACGCCCTGCTCACGTCCGACTGCGTAGGCATCCACGAGGACGGCTGGCCGGTTGCCGACGATGCCCGCCCGACCGCGATCGCGCTGCGCACCGGGCGCGCGTCCACCGGCATGACGCTCGGCCTGAAGCGCCCCGGAGGCGACGTGACCTGGGTCGTGGCGAGCGCCCACCCGCTGTTCGAGGAGGGCGCGGACCGGCCGTGGGCGGTGGTGACGTCGTACTCCAACGTGACGCAGGCGCGCCGCGAGCGTGAGGACGAGCGCCGCAGCGGCGACCGCTTCCGGTCGCTGATCGAGTACTCCTCCGACGCGATCACGATTCTCGACGAGCAGGGGCGGCAGACCTACGAGAGCCCGGCGATCGAGCGGCTGCTCGGTTACGCGCCCGGCGACTTCGACGGCACGAGCCGGCTCTCGCAGATCCACCCCGAGGACGCGAGCGCGGTGGTGAACGCGATCGCGGGCGTGCTGATCAGCCCGGGCGCGTCCACCGCCGCCGAGTACAGGATCCAGGCGGCCGACGGGAGCTGGCGGATCGTCGAGTCGATCGCCACCAACCGCCTGCACGACCCCGCCGTGATGGGCATCGTGGTGAACACGCGCGACCTCACCGAGCGCCGCCGCGAGCAGGCGGCGCTGCGGGCCACCACCTCGCGGCTCACGAACCTCGTGCGGAACATGAAGTCGGGCGTGCTCGTGGAGGACGAGAACCGGCGCGTGGCACTCGTGAACGGAGAGTTCTGCTCGATCTTCGGCCTCGACGCCGCAACGGGCACGCTCGTCGGGCGCGACAGCGAGCGCACCGCCGAGATCCTGAAGGATCGACTGGCCGACCCCGACGGCTTCACGGAGCGGATCCAGGAGCTGGTCGACGCGCGCGAGCCGGTGACGAACGAGGAGGTCGCGTTCACCGACGGGCGCACATTCGAGCGCGACTTCATCCCCATCAGCGCCGAGGGAGCCGACCGCGGGCACCTGTGGCTGTACCGCGACATCTCCGTGCGCAAGGCCGCCGAGCGCGACGCGGCCGGCGCGCGCGACGCCGCCATCCGCGCCTCGCGCCTCAAGTCCGACTTCCTAGCGACCATGTCGCACGAGATCCGCACGCCGATGAACGGCGTGATCGGGACGATCGAGCTGCTGCTCGACACGTCGCTGTCGCCCGACCAGCGCGAGCTGGCCGGAGTCGTGCGCGAATCCGCCTATGGCCTCCTGTCGCTGATCGACGACGCGCTCGACCTCTCGAAGATCGAGGCCGAGAAGCTCGCACCCAAGGAGGTCGAGTTCGAGCTGGCCGCGGTGGTCGAGAGCGTGGCCGACGTGCTCCTGTCGTCGGCGCGCCGCAAGGACGTGCGGCTCACGAGCTTCGTCGATCCGCGCGCCACGGCACGCGTGCGCGGCGACGCGCAGTGGGTGCGCCAGGTGCTCGTGAACCTGCTGGGCAACGCGGTGAAGTTCACCGACAGCGGCGAGGTGCACGTGCGCGCCGAGGTGGTGGCGCAGGACGACGCCACGGCCACCATCCGCTTCTCGGTGCGCGACTCGGGCCGGGGCATCCCGGCGTCCGCTCGCGAGCAGCTGTTCGAGCCGTTCGCCCAGCTGGGTTCCGACGACGAGCCGCGCCAGCCCGGCACCGGCCTCGGGCTCGCGATCTGCCGGCGCCTCGTGACTCTCATGGGCGGCCAGATCGACGTGGAGAGCAAGCACGGCACCGGGTCGAGGTTCTCGTTCACGCTCACGTTCCCGCTCGCGGAGCCGGGGCGCGCTCCCGGACCGCCGCCACAGCGCGAGCTGAACGTGCTTCTCGTGGAAGCGGGCGACGCGGCGTCGCGCGTCGTGCGCGAGTACCTCGGCGCGTGGGGCATGACAAGCCGGCACGCGCGCGATGCGGAGGCGGCCCGCGAGCTGCTGCGCCGCGGGGAAGCGTTCGACGTCGTGGTCGTGGGGACGACGCTGGCCGAGCCGGCGCTGGACATCGCGCGGTCGCTCCAGGACCTCGCCGAGGGCGACGGCCCGGCGTTCGTGCTGCTCAAGGATGTTGCGCACGACGCCGCCCGCGACGGCCAGACGCCCGCGCCGTTCGCCACGGAGCTGAACAAGCCGGTCAAGCGGGCGCGGCTCTTCGACGCGGTGGTCCACGCGGTGGACCCGGCCGCGCGCCCCGCCCCGCGGCCGGCCCAGCCCCAGCGCCCGCCGTTCCGCCCGGCCCCCGGCACGCGGGTGCTGGTGGCGGAGGACAACGACATGAACCGCGAGCTGGTGGTGCGCCAGCTGGCGAAGCTGGGCGTGGAGGCCACCGCGGTGAACAGCGGCCGTGAAGCGCTCGCGGCGGTGCAGCGCGAGCGCTACGACGTGGTGCTGATGGACTGCCAGATGCCCGAGCTGGACGGCCGCCGCGCCGCCCGCGCAATCCGGGCACTCGAGGGCGAGGACCGCCACACCACGATCGTCGCCGTCACCGCGACGGCCGCCGCCGGCGAGATCGAGGCGTGCCTGGGCGCCGGCATGGACGCGTGCCTCGCCAAGCCGTTCTCGACGGTGGAGCTGAGCGCGGCGCTCGCGCGGGTGCTCGCGCCGGCCGCGCCGGCCGAGCGCCGGCTCCTCGACCAGAGCGCCCTCGAGCGGCTGCGCGCCGACCTCGGCGACGACGCCGTCGTCGCACGGATCGCGTCGCTGTACGTCGAGGCCCTGCGCGACGCCCGCCGGCGCCTGCATGACGCGCGCGGCCGCGGCGACTGCGAGGCGATGCGCCAGGTGGCGCACAAGCTCCGCTCCTCGAGCGCCACGTTCGGCGCGACGCGCCTGGCGCGGCTGTGCGGCGAGCTCGAGCCGCTCGCAGCGGCCGGCAGCAGCGCGCACCTCGCCGAGCTGGCCGCCGACGTCGAGCAGGAGTCGTGGCAGGTGGCGGAGGCGCTCGAGGCGCAGCTCGATCAGCCGTCGGCGTCGAGCCGGTAGCCCACGCCGCGCACGGTCCGCAGCATCCGCGGCGCGCGCGCGTCGTCGCCGAGCTTCTGCCGCAGCTTGGAGATGTGCACGTCGATCACGTGGTCGTCGCCGAACCAGTTCGGCCCCCAGACCCGCTCGAGCAGCTGCGCCCGCGTGAACGCCGTCCGCGGCCGCTCCGACAGCACGTCCAGCAGCTCGAACTCGATCCGCGTGAGCTCCACCACCTGGCCGCGCACGCGCGCCTCGCGCGCGCCCGGGTCGACCTCGAGGGGCCCGAGGCGGCGCAGCGGCCGGCTTCCGGTCGAGACGCGCGGGCGCCTCAGCATCGCGCGCACGCGCGCGACCAGCTCGCGCGTGGAGCACGGCTTGGTCACGTAGTCGTCGGCCCCCACGGACAGTCCGATCAGCTTGTCCACCTCGTCGCGGCGCCCGGTGACCATCACCACGTAGGCGTCGGTGAACGTGCGCAGCTGCCTGCACACCTCGACGCCGTCCATCCCGGGCAGCCCGAGGTCGAGGACCACCACGTCCGGCGCGAACGAGCGCGCCAGCGCGAGCGCCGCCGACCCGTCCTCCGCGACCTCCACCACGAAGCCGTCGCGCCGCAGAACCGCGGCCATGAGCTCCCGGAACTCGGCCGCGTCGTCCACCACGAGCGCCCGCGCGCCGGTGCCGTCTCCTATGTCGCCGTCGCGCGTCGTGGCCGCCTCCCCACCTGCGATTCAAACCGATCTGGCTCAAGCCCGTGGACGATCGTCCGATCACACGGCTCAGGAGGCCAGGACGGCCTCGCCGAATCGTCATGGCAGACAGCGCACGACATCGAGCTGATCACCGGCGCCGCGTAAGCGTCGTCCTGTGCGTGATCGCAGCCCTCGCGGGCGCGGCGATCGTCCCTGCCACGGGCCTCGCCAAGAAGCACCACAAGAAGAAGTCGATGTCGCACTCCGCGGTCGTCGACAAGGTGCTTCGCGCGTACCACATCGCCGTCCGCGCCGACCGCAACGCTCGCGCGATCGTGCAGAGCTGGAAGATCCAGGACGGCACGATCAAGACGCAGGACCTCGCCGACGGCTCGGTGACCGGCGCGAAGCTCGCCGACGGCGCCGTGTCGGGCTCCAAGCTCGCCGCCGGCTCGGTCACGGCCGCCCACCTCGCCGCGGGCGCCGTCACCGCAGCCAGCATCCTCGATGGGAGCGTCGGCAGCGGCGCGCTGGCCGACGGGGCGGTGACCGGGGCCAAGATCCTCGACGCCACGATCACGAGCGGCGACCTGGCCGCGGGCGCCGTCACCTCGGCGAAGATCCTGGATGGCACGATCAGCGCCTCCGACCTCGGCACCGGCGCCGTGACGGGCGTGAAGATCGCCGACGGCGCGGTCGACAACACCCAGCTTCACGACGACGCGGTCACCGCCGCGAAGATTCTCGACGGCACGATCGGGCTGCTCGACATGGGCGCGAACGCGGTCGACTCGAATGTCCTCGCCGACGGCGCCGTGACCGCCGCCAAGATCGTGAACGGCACGATCGACGGCACCAAGCTCGCGACGGGCGCGGTGGCAGCCGCGAACCTGGCCGCCAACTCGGTCGACAACGGCAACATCGTCGCGAACGCGGTCCACAGCGCCAACATCCAGGACGGCGCGATCACCTCCGCCAAGATCCTCGACGGCACGATCGCCCTTCTCGACATGGGCGCGAACGCGGTCGACTCGACCGTCCTCAAGGACGGCGCCGTGACCTCGGCCAAGATCCTCGACGGCACCATCGCGCTCGGCGACATGGGGCCGAACTCGGTCGACAGCAACGTGATCGTCGACGACTCGATCAAGAGCCAGGACATCCGCGACGGCGCCGTGAACACCGTGGACATCGCCGGGGGCGCGGTCGGCACGTCGGAGCTCGCCGCGAGCGCGGTGAAGGGCGCGCAGATCGCCGCTCAGGCCGTGGACACGCCGCAGCTGGCCGACAACGCGGTCAGCACGATCAAGATCGCCGACCTGGCCGTGACGAACGCGAAGCTCGCGGCCAACTCGGTGACCGGCTCGAACGTGCAGGACGCCTCCCTCGGCGCGAGCGACATCGCGGCCTCCAACAGCGGCACGCCGATCACCGGCTCGGTCAGCATCGACCCACCTAATGTGACCGCGCAGAGCTGCTCGGTCGTGACCACCTCGGTCGCGGGCACCGCCGCCGGCGACAAGGTGATCCTCAACCTCGTCGACGGCACGATGAACCCGGCGCTCACCTACGCGGCGATGACCCCGGGCGCCGCCGGCAGCTTCCGCGTCCGCTTCTGCAACGTGAGTGGCACCGACGTGGACGACGGCGCGCTCAACTTCGCCTACATCGTCATCCGATGACGGCGCTCGCGCTCGCGCGCCCGCGCCGCATCACCGGCATCGCGATCGCGCTCTCACTGGTCGCAGGGGCGCTCGTGTCGTTCGCGGTCTCGCAGGCGCTCTCCTCGGGCGGCGACCCGATCGCGCCGGCGAGCCACACCGCGCGCGGCGACGCCTTCACCCTGGCCGTTCCCGCCGGCTGGCGCGCGCTGTCGGACAACGTCCTGCGTGCGGACGACGGCCGCGGCCTCGTGGTCGTCCGCCCCATTGCCCCCGTCCGCACGAGCGGCAAGGCGCTCACGCAGGAGCTGACGGCGCGCCTGCGGGCCCGTTTCCCCGGCTTCCACGGCATCGGCGCGCGCTTCGCGAACATCCGCGCCGGCCGCGCGTTCGTCTACACGTTCGTGCGCGACCCGCAGCGCACGGCGCAGACGATCGCCTTCACCACCGTGGGCGGGCGCGCGTACGAGATCGACGCGGTCGTCCGCGGCGGATCGCCCGCCACGGCCCGCGACGCCGCGGCGATCATCGCCTCGTTCGGGTCTTGACACATCCCTAAAGAAGATCGGCACATTGCCGATACGAGGGATTGAGGCACCCGGCCGCCCTAAGCCCCCAGGCCGTCTGACCTCGCAAAACCATGATTCGTTCCATCGATAGCTCGCAGGCCGCGGACGCAACCGCGAAGGCCAAGGCCGTTCAGCCTGCCACCCCTGCCGGCAAGACCTTCAAGTCGGCCCTCTCGAAGGCGGAGAAGCTGCAGGTGCCGCAGGGCGAGACCTGGGCTCCCGTCGCCGGTCACGACAACGCCGCCAAGATCACCGAGGGCCCGCGCAAGGGCCAGTACATCAACCTCTCCCACGGCGCACGCCGCGGCCAGACGTTCACGATCGAGAATCGGAGCGGCAAGGAGGTCCACGTGTACGGCTCCGGCTCGAACGAGGTGGTCATCGCCTCGAAGCAGGACGCCTCGGAGAGCGCGCGCAGGATCAACGGCAAGGTCTACGACAACGGCGTGAAGATCCCGAAGGGCGAGCAGTGGGCGCCGGTCGAGGGTCACGACAACTACGCCGACATCCTGAACGGCAAGCGCAACGGCCTGTTCGTGAACATCTCCGGCGGCGTGCGCGACGGCATGGCCTTCCAGATCGTCCACAAGGGCGGCAAGACCTACCACGTGTACGGCAGCGGCAAGCACCAGCAGGAGATCGAGGTGCGCCCGGACAAGAAGGCGTCGACCAGCGCGACGCCCACGACCGACACGACCGGTCCCACCGGCGCCACCGGCGCGTAGCCCTCCCCCCACCCCGCGCCCCGCTAGGCTCGGGAAATGGCGACCACAGACGTAGAGCAGGCGCTCGCCGACCCCGAGCTCGAGCGCACCGAATGGAACCTCGACCCGCTGGTCGAGGGCCGCGGCGCGCAGGGAGTCGAGGAGCAGCTCTCCCGTGCGCTGGAGCTGGCGACGAGCTTCGGTGAGCGCTACCCGGGCAAGCTGGCCGGGATGGACGCCGGCGGGCTCGCCGAGGCGATGCGCGAGCTCGAGAAGCTCTACGAGCTCGTCAGCCGCGCCGGCAGCTACGCGCACCTGCGGTTCGCCACCGACACCTCGGATCCGGCGCGCGGCGCTCTGCTCCAGCGTGCCCAGGAGCGCGGCACCGAGATCGAGACCAAGGTCCTGTTCTTCGAGCTCGAGTGGGCGGCGCTGCCCGACGAGCGCGCCGAGGAGCTCCTCGCCGACCCGGCCCTCGACTTCTGCCGCCACTACCTCGACAACGCCCGCCGTTACCGCCCGCACCTCCTGAGCGAGCCCGAGGAGCTGATCTTCACCGAGAAGTCCGTCACCGGCCGCAGCGCGTGGACGCGCCTGTTCGCCGAGGTGACGTCGGCCATCCGCGTGGCGCTGCCCGACGGCGACGTGTCGCTCGAGGTCGCCCTCAGCCGGCTCCAGTCGCCCGACGGCGAGGTCCGGCGCACGGCCGCCGAGGCGATCACGGAGGCGCTCGAGCCAACGCTACGCACGCGCACGTTCATCTTCAACACGCTGCTGCACGACAAGGCCGTCGACGATCGCCTCCGCTCCTACCCCGACTGGATCTCCGCGCGCAACCTCTCGAACGAGGCCAGCGACGAGTCCGTGCAGGCGCTGATCGACGCCGTCACGGCGCGCTACGAGCTGCCGCGGCGCTGGTACCGGCTCAAGGCGCAGCTGCTCGGCGTCGACCGGATTGCCGACTACGACCGGATGGCGGCCGTGTCCGCCGAGGAGCCGGTCGTGGGCTGGCCGGAGGCGCGCGAGCTCGTGCTCGACTGCTACCGCGAGTTCTCGGCAGAGCTCGGCGACATCGTCCAGCGCTCGTTCGACGAGCGCTGGATCGACGCGCCGCTGCGCCCCGGCAAGCGCGGCGGCGCGTTCTGCGCCTCCACCGTCCCGGACCTGCACCCGTACGTGATGCTCAACTACACCGCCACGCGTGGCGACGTGCTCACGCTGGCGCACGAGCTCGGCCACGGCGTGCACGCTGTGCTCGGCGCGAGCCAGGGCATCTTCCACATGTCCACGCCGCTGACGATGGCCGAGACGGCGTCGACGTTCGGAGAGCAGATCGTCTTCGACCGGCTGCTCGAGCAGGCCGAGTCCCCCGACTCGCGCCTGGCCCTGCTCGCGCGCCACGTGGAGGGCGCGATCGCCACCGTGTTCCGCCAGACGGCGATGAACCGCTTCGAGGACGCCGTGCACAACGCGCGGCGCTCGGAGGGCGAGCTGTCGACGGACCGGATCGCGGAGCTCTGGATCCAGACGCAGACGGACATGATGGGCGACAGCGTGGAGCTGTCAGACGGCTACCGGCGCTGGTGGTCGTACGTGCCCCACTTCGTGAACACGCCCGGCTACGTGTACGCCTACGCCTACGGCCAGCTGTTCGCGATGTCCGTCTACAACCTCTACACCGAGCGCGGCGAGGAGTTCGTGCCGCGCTACCTGGAGCTGCTCGGCGCGGGCGGCTCGCGGCCGCCCGAGGAGCTGGGTCAGATCGTGGGCGTCGACCTCGCCGACCCGGGCTTCTGGGACTCGGGCCTCGACCTCGTGGAGCGCACGCTCGAGCAGGCCGAGGCGGCCGCGCGCGACGCCGGCCGCCTGAAGTAAGAGGAAATCGTTCGGTCCGCCGGCCTGCAGGTGGCGGGCCGAATCTCGCCGCAGCGGACCTCCGATTTCCTAGGCCTGCGCTGTCGCGGCGCGCCGTCGTGTGCACGTGACGTGCAGAACTATCAGCGCGCCGGCGAAGATCAGCAGGTCGCCCACGCTCAGCACGTTGCCGATCGGCCACGGCCCCGGCACCGGGATCACGTCGCCGAGGGCCTGCAGCTTCGCGTGATCGACCGCGGCGGAGTTGGAGTAACCGCCGGAGGTGTCGATGCCCGCGATCCTGAGCGCGGTGCGCGTGGCCGGCATGACGCCGCCGTTGGCCGCGATCGCGATCGTGTTCAGCGCGACGCCGAGCGACAGCAGCGGCACGCCCACGATCCGGCGGTTGGCGACCAGGAACCAGATCACGAGCCCGTAGGTGGCCGCGTGCAGCACCAGGTCGGTCGTGTATCCGGTCCGGTAGACCGACGTCACCGCCACCTGCACGGCCGCCGCGACGAGCACGGTCCACGTGGCCTTGACGTCGAGATCCGCAAGGCGCGAGAGCCGGCCGCCGGCCAGCGGCACGCTCAGCACGCACAGGATCGCGCCGATCACGAGCAGCATCTACGCCGCCTCCCCCACCGCCACGCCGGCGCGGTCCTCGAGCCAGCGAAGGACGCGTTCCGGCGGCATCGGCCGCGAGATGTGGAAGCCCTGGGCGCGGTCGCAGCCCAGCTCGCGCAGCCGCTCGAGCACCTGGTCGTCCTCGATGCCCTCGGCGACCGTGCGCAGCCCGAGGCTGCGGGCGAGCTCGATCGTCGAGCGCACGATCGCGTCGTTGCGCTCGTCCGAGAGCATCTCGAACACGAACGACTTGTCCACCTTCAGCTCGCAGACCGGCAGGCCGGTGAGGTACGCGAGCGAGGAGTAGCCGGTGCCGAAGTCGTCGATCGCGAGCGACACGCCGAGTGCGGACAGCCGATTCATCGTGTCCTTGGCCAGCGCGGGATCGGCCATCAGCGAGCTCTCGGTGAGCTCCAGCGTGAGCCACTCGCCGCGCGTCCCGTGCTCGAGCAGGAGGCGGCCGATCGCGTCAGGGAACTCGGCGTCCACCAGGCAGCGGGCCGAGATGTTCAGCGATAGGTTCACGTCGGAGCCCGCACCCCGCCAGGTAACGAGGTCGGACAGGCCGCGCTCGACGACCGCGTATGTGAGATCGAGGATCAACCCGGAGCGCTCGGCGGCGTCGAGGAACGCCGACGGGTAGAGCAGCCCCGCCTTCGGGTCGTCCCAGCGGACGAGCCCCTCGAGTGCGACGGCGCTGTCGCCGCTCAGCTCGATCTGCGGCTGGTAGTGCAGGATCACGTGATCCTCGCGGAGCGCGCGGCGCAGGTCGCCCACCATCGAGAGCCGTGCCTGCGTGTTCTCGTCGTCGTCCGGCGAGTACACGACGGATAGCTGCCCGGTCCCCTTCGCGCGGTACATCGCGACATCGGCGCGCTGGAGCAGAACGTCGACGTCGTCGCCGTGCTCGGGGCAGAGCGCGATGCCCACGCTGGCCTCGACCTCGAGCTGCATCGGGCCCACGTCGATCGGCTCCTGGAGCACCTCCTCCAGGCGGCGCAGCGCGTGCTCGGTCCCGGCGGCGTCGCTGACGCCGCGCATGAAAACGGCAAACTCGTCGCCGCCGAGGCGGGCGACGAGATCGTCGGTGCGGAACGCTGACTGGAATCTGGGCCCGAGCTCACTCAACACCATGTCGCCGTGGTGATGGCCGAGCGTGTCGTTGATCTCCTTGAAGCGGTCGAGGTCGATCAGCAGGACGGCCCCGGCGGGCGCACCCGCTGGATCGGCGAGCGCCGTGGCCACGGCCTGACGGAAGTGCAACCGGTTGGGCAGGCCCGTGAGCGAGTCGTGCATCGCCTGGTACTCGACGAACGCGGTGTGCGCCGCGTGGCGCCCGCCGCGGTAGACGGCGAAGCACGGCACGAAGAAGAGCGGAAACAGCAGCGGGCTGAAGTCGAGCGTGGTGACGACGATCGGCGCGAAGCACATCAGCACCGCGTTCACCGCCATGTTGAAGCCGAGGTCGGTGCGCAGGTACTCGAGCAGCGGCGTGCGCGTGTAGAGCGCGATCGCCGGCGAGACGAGCGCGATGTTGCTGAAGAAGAAGGTTGCCGCGGCGGCGATGATGGCCACGACCTCGAGAGGTCCGAAGCGCTCGTCGAGTGCGGGGCCGTAGCCGGCGATGACGTGCAGGACGGCAGCCGCCGCGCCGATCGTGAGGGCGAGCTGGCCGGCGTTGAAGAGGATCCGCCAGAGCGGCTTACGCGTCCAGGCGTCCTGGAGCGCGGAGGCGAGCAGCTGCGCGCAGAGCGCCGGGACGAGCCCGCCGCAGAGCAGCAGCGCGAAGGCGAACGTGGTCGAGACGGTCATCTCGCCGTCGCCGGAGCGGCGCGGGATGGTGAGCGGCACCACCTCGCCGACGATCACCGCCGCGACCAGCACGATCACGGGCAGCTCCCCCAGGGGAGCGAACGGCGCCGGGGTGTGTATCAGCACCAGCGCGCAGAGCGCCGCGCCGGCAGCCGATATGGCACCGCAGTAGAGGTAGACCGGTTGGAGGGTTCGTTGGAGCATCGCGCACCTGAGTGAGACGCGATCGCGCTCCAGCCGGTCGCCCGGCTGGAGCGCTACCGCGTGCGGCCGGGACGGGGCCCTGGCCGCGCATCCGTCCTAGAACTTGTGGGCGGCGCCTCCGTCGACGACGATCGCGACGAGCGCGGCAACGACGGTGAGGATCTTGGCGTGACGGGCCAGCTTGATCTTCATGGGTGCCCTCCTTGGACATTGGTTCGCGCGTTCTTGCGCACAGATCGCTTCGGTTTGTTCGCTGACAGGTATGAATCCGGAAGGCCGGCCTGGACATTCGTATGCGACGCGCTTCGCCCGGATGGGTGAATCCCGTATCCCGAATCCCTAATCCCTAGACTGCCCGCCGTGGCCAACGCCGACGACATGCTGAAGGTCGCCGCCGAGCGCACCGGCGAGCTCGCCGCTCCCGGCATGAGCTCGCGCCCGAGCAGGAAGGTGGCGGTCCTCGCCTGCATGGACGTGCGCCTGGACCTCTACGCGATGCTTGGCATCGAGCGCGGCCAGGCCCACATCCTCCGCAACGCGGGCGGCCTCGTGACCGACGACGTCATCCGCTCGCTCAGCGCATCGCAGCGCCTGCTGGGAACCGAGGAGGTCGTGGTGATCATGCACGAGCACTGCGGGATGAACGGCGGCTCCGACGACGAGTTCAGCGAGGCGCTGGCGGCGGACGGTGCGCATCCCAGCTGGCGGCTGGGCGCATTCACCGACCTCGACGCGACGCTCCGCGCCGGCCTCGAGCGGCTGCGCACCAGTCCCGAGCTGAGCGCCCGGGACCGGATCCGCGGCTTCGTCTTCGACCCCGAGACCGGGTCGTTGCGCGACGTCGAGAGCGACTAGGTCCCGCTCTCCGAGCCGAGCGTCACCGACAGGCTGCGGGTGCCGCTCCCGCGGTGAACCGTGAGCGTCACGTGGTCGCCGGGGCTGTGCGACTGGATCGCCGCGACCAGCTGGTCGGTGGAGTTCACGGCATGCCCGTCGACCGCGGTGATCACGTCGCCGGTATGCACGCCGCCGGCCGCTGCCGCACCGCCGTTCGTGACGGCTGCCACAGTGGGCCCGGCCTCGGCGTCCGCCAGCTGCACCCCGAGCGAGGCATGCTGCACCTTCTTGCCGGCCACGATCTGCTCGGCGACCGAACGGGCGGTGTTGGCCGGGATCGCGAACCCGACGCCGGTGTTCTCGCCGTTGTTGCTCTCGATCTGAGCGTTCACGCCGATCACGTTGCCGCGCGAGTCGAGCAGCGGCCCGCCGGAGTTGCCGTGGTTGATGGCGGCGTCGGTCTGGATCGCGCCGGCGATCGTGAAGTGGTTGGGTGCGGAGATGCTGCGCCCGAGCGCGCTCACGACGCCCGCGGTGAGCGAGTCCTCGAGCCCGTACGGACTGCCGATCGCGATCGCCTCGTCACCCACCTGGACCTTCGAGGAGTCGGCGAACGTGAGGGGCTGGAGCCTGCTCTGGTCCACGCCGCTGACGCGGACCACCGCGATGTCGCTCGCGGAGTCCGTGCCCACGACCTTCGCACTCGCCCTGGTGCCGTCGGCGAAGCGCACGAGGATCGACCCGCCGCCGCTCACCACGTGCTGGTTGGTGACGATGTCGCCGCTCTTGTCGATCACGAAGCCGGACCCCTCGGCCTTGCCGCCGTTTCCGTTCACCGTGATGTCGACCACGCCCTGGCGCGCCTGCCTGTAGATGTCGTTCACGCTCATGCCGCCGCTGGTGGCTGCCGCGGGCTGGGCCGTGGCGCCGTTCACCGTCGTGGTCACGACACGCGTGTTCGAGGAGCCTCCGTCGATTGCGGCCGCCGCGACGGCGCCCCCGCCGGCGCCAAGCAGCAGCGCCGCCGAGAGCGTGGCGGCTGTTCGAGACGGACGAAGCGTTGCGGGCATTTGGGTCACCTCTGGCGAGTCGGGAGTCGTGCTCCAACCCTGCCCCCGCCGCTTCAACGAGCGCTTCAGCGATGCTGGGGATTTCCTGGGAAACCCCTTTGAAGCGCGCTGTGGCACCGCCCGCGCGGCACCGTGTTAGGTTCCCCTAACTAGTGACCTTCGCATCGACTGCAGCACTGGGCGCTCT
>JAICJV010000137.1 GCA_025928265.1 Thermoleophilaceae bacterium | reverse complement strand
CTCGGAGGCTCGGAGCGCCAGACGCTCAGCGCCCGCTTCCAGCTCCGGCACGAGCCGCGGCCGAAGGGCATCGTCGTGGTGGCGATCGACGACGTCACATTCTCGGCCCTGAAGCGCCAGTGGCCGTTCCCGCGGTCGTTGCACGGCCGTCTGATCGACCGCCTCCACCGGGCCGGCGCGAAGGAGATCGTCTACGACGTCCAGTTCACGGAGCCGACCAAGCCGCGTGAGGACATGGCCCTGTACGACGCCCTCGGCCGCGCCGGCGGCGGGGTGCTGGCCACGACCGAGGTGAGCAAGGACGGGCACACCAACGTGCTCGGCGGCGACGCCAACCTCGCGGCGATCCACTCGGTGGCGGCGTCGAGCAGCCTGCCCGTGGACGACGACGGGCTGAAGACGCGCTTCGAGCGGAGGATCGACGGGCTCTCGGGGATCGGCGTGGTGGCCGCACGGCGCGCCGGTGGCCCGTACCTGAAGCCGTCCGCGTTCCCTCCGGGCGGCGCGTGGATCGACTACCGCGGCGGCCCGGGCAGCTTCCCGACCGTCTCCTTCTCCGACGTGCTCCACGGGCGCTTCGACCCGGCGATCTTCAAGAACGCGATCGTGGTCGTGGGAGCGACCGCGCCGAGCCTCCAGGACGTGCATTCGACCCCCGCCGGCCACGGCCTGATGCCCGGCCCCGAGGTCGAGGCGAACGCGATCTGGACCGCGCTACACAAGCTGCCGCTGCGGAGCGCGCCGCTGCCGCTCGACATCGTGCTCATCCTGCTCTGCGCGACGCTGCCGGCGCTCGCGGCCAGCCGCCTGCGGATCGCGCTCGCCGCGCTCCTCGCGCCGGCAACCGGGCTCGCGTATCTCGTGGGCGCTCAGGAGGCGTTCAACCACGGGCTGATCGTCTCCGTGATCGCACCGATGGCCACGCTCGTCGTGTCGACCGTGGCCACGATCGTGGCCAGCCACACCATCGAGTCGAGCGAGCGCCGCCGGGTCGCCGACGAGAACGAGGTGCTCGACGAGCGCGTTCGCCAACGGACCGCCGAGCTGGCGGACACCCAGCTCGAGGTCGTGCGCCGGCTGGCGCTGGCCGCCGAGTCGCGCGACGAGGAGACCGGGGAGCACATCGACCGCATCAGCGACTACTGCCACGCGCTGGCCCGCGCGATCGGTCTGGGCGAGGACGAGGCGGAGCTCGTCCGCCACGCCAGCGTGCTCCACGACGTGGGCAAGATCGGCATCCCCGACCGGATCCTGCTCAAGCCCGGCAAGCTCGATCCGGACGAGTGGGAGACGATGAAGACGCATGCCCGCATCGGCGCCTCGATCCTCGCCGGCTCCGCCTCGCCGCTGCTCCAGACCGCCGAGCAGATCGCGCTGACCCACCACGAGCGCTGGGACGGCAGCGGCTACCCCGCCGGCCTCGCGGCGGGGGAGATCCCGCTGTACGGGCGCATCTGCGCGCTCTGCGACGTATACGACGCCCTCGTGTCGACCCGCCCGTACAAGCGTGCGTGGTCCCACGAGGAAGCCCTCGCCGAGATCGAGCGCGGCGCCGGGAGCCACTTCGACCCGGACCTCGCGCAGGCGTTCCTCGCGCTCCAGCGTCGCGACGACCCGCTGGCCGACTGGACCGTCGGCGTGCCGTCGTTCGACCGCACGAGCTGATCGCCAATACGTCCAGCGGCCCTTGGGGCCGGCGCGTGATCCCCCGATGGAGGGAGCATGGTCCGCAACCGGGGTACACGCACGCGCAGCGCCATCACGATTCTCGCCGTCGCCGCCGGCACGCTCGCGTCCGCAAGCAGCGCGCTCGCCGCGCAGCGCTTTGCGTCGCCGACCAGCACGGACGTCGTCGGGTCCTGCAGCTCGATCGCGCCGTGCCGGCTCGACCGCGCCGTGAACGGCGCGAGCGCCGGTGACGAGGTCATCGTCGAGCCGGGGACCTACAACGTGACCTACGACGTGTCGTCCAACGTGCCGGTCGACGTCCACGGCGTCCCCGGCCAGCCGATGCCCCGCCTCATCGGCGCATCCAACCTCGGCGGCGACGTCCTCGAGCTGTGCTGCGGGGGGTCGATCAGTTACGTCTACGTGGAGGGGAACGAGCCGCTTCAGACCGCGCTTGACCTCGAGGACGTCGTGGCGTCGGACATCGTGGTGTGGAACCCGGTGGCCGGCGGCGCGGACCTGCGCGGCGCGACCCTGCTGCGCGACAGCGTCATCCGCGCCGGCGCGAGCAACGCGGCGATCGAGACGAAGGACGGCAAGACCCTCGGAACCCCGGCGAAGATCCTCAACTCCACCATCGTCGCCTCCGACGGCGGCGCCGCTGCCATCAAGGCGAAGCAGAGCGTCGGCCCCGAGGTCATCCGCAACTCGATCGTCCGCGGCGGCGCGAACGACGTGCTCGTCTACTCGAAGGCGAGCGTGGCGATCGACCACTCGAACTTCCGGCCGGGCTACTCGTCGGGCTACACCGATGCGGGCGCGAACCAGTCCGCCGACCCGCTCCTCTCCGGCGACCTGCACCTGCTCGCTGGATCGCCGGCCATCGACGCGGGAGCCGCCGACCCGGACCTGGGCGCGGCCGATGCCGACTACATGACCCGCGTGGCCGGCGCCGCCGTCGACCTGGGCGCCTACGAGTACGGCTCGGCGCCCGCGGACCCGGCGGCCTTCGTGAACCCCACCCCCGGAGGATCGGGGGACAGCACCCCCACCACCGGGCCCAAGCTGGCGAAGCCCGACCACCCTGTCCAGGGCAAGAAGATGAATGTGGCTCCGGTCAGCGGCGCGGTGAAGGTCCGCCCGCCGGGCAGCAGCACCTACGTCGTGCTCGGCGACGACGCCAGCGTGCCGGTGAATTCGACGATCGACGCGACCCACGGCGTGGTCGCGCTCACCTCCGCTCGCGGAAACGGTGACACGCGCGCGCAGACCGGGAACTTCTGGGGCGGCGTGTTCAAGGTCGTGCAGCGCAGGGGCGGCGACGGCTACACCGAGCTGCACCTGAAGGGCGGCGCGTTCGGCCACTGCAAGACAGGCGCTTCGAAGAAGACGGTCGTGGCCGCGCGCAAGCGCTCGCGTGTCGTCCGCCAGCTCTGGGGCAAGGACCGCCACGGGCGCTTCCGCACGCGCGGGCGCGACGGGCAGGCGACGGTCCGCGGCACCCAGTGGCTCACGCAGGATCGCTGCGACGGCACGCTGTTCGCCGTCCGCAAGGGCGCGATCACGGTCAAGGCCAAGGGCATCCGCAAGGCGCGGCTGCTGCGCGCCGGCCAGCGTTACCTCGCCCGGGCGCGCTAGCGCCGGGTCAGGAAGAACTCGCGCAGGATCCCGGCGGCGTCGTCGGCTAGCAGCCCGCCGGCCACCTCCGGGCGGTGGTTGAGGCGCGGCTCGCCGAGCACGTCGAGCACGCTGCCCGCTGCACCCGCCTTCGGGTCGGCCGCGCCGTAGACCACGCGCGGCACGCGCGCGTTGACGATCGCGCCCGCGCACATCGGGCACGGCTCGAGCGTCACGTAGAGGACCGTGCCGGTCAGCCGCCACG
>JAICJV010000106.1 GCA_025928265.1 Thermoleophilaceae bacterium | reverse complement strand
GAGACGTTCGACTTCGCCTCGGGCGCCGGGTCGCCGGTGCCGACCACGAAGACGTTCTGGCTCTGGGCCTGCGTGACGGCGCTCTTGATCGTCGTCGGGTCGGCCGGATCGACGAGGATCGCCTTCACCTGCTTGGTGGCGAGCGTGTTCATCTGGCTCGACTGCTGGTCGACGTTCGCGTAGCCGCCCGCGTCCATGATCTCGACCTTGTAGCCGAGCTTCTTGGCCTCGTCGGTGATGCCGTAGAGCATCGCCGTGAAGAACGGGCCCTCGACGGTCGGCACCGAGACGCCGATCGTGCCCTTGTCGCCGTTGCCACTCGACCCGCCGGAGTCGCTGCCGCAGGCGGCCAACCCGACCGCTGCCGCGAGTCCTGCGACGGCCACCGTGATGGTGCGCCGCCTTCCGCTACTTCCAAATGCCCTCAAGGTCACTCCCTCACTCGACTGCGAAACCAACCAACCCAACGGCGAGCCCAGCTACGTGCCCGCTTCCTTCCTGTCACGTCCGATCTGGCGGTCGATCGCGAGCACGGCGATCAGGGCCAGGCCGAGGATCAGCATCTGCGTGTACGAACTGACGCCGAGCAGATTGAGGCCGTTGCCCAGGATGCTCACGAACGCGACGCCGAACGCCACGCCCACCACCGAGCCGCGGCCGCCGAACAGCGAGACACCGCCCAGCACGACCGCCGTGACCGACTCGAGCGCGATGCTCGCCCCGAGCGTCGGCTGTCCCGAGGCCACGCGTGCCGTCAGGATCAGCGCGCCCGCCGCCGCGAACAGGGAGCACATCACGTACGCGGCGAGGATCACCGTCTGCACCCGCACGCCCGACAGGCGAGCGGCCTCCTCGTTGCCTCCGACCGCGTAGACATGGCGTCCGAACCGCGTGATCCGCAGGACGAACCACGCGACGAAGAACAGGGCCACGGAGATGATCACCGGCACCGGCACGTCGCCCACGCGATCCTGCGCGATGTTGGTGAAGCTGTCCGGCAGCCCGGTGACCGGGGTTCCGTCGCTGATGCTGAGCGCAAGGCCGGAGGCGATCGACAGCATCGCGAGCGTGGCCACGAACGGGACCACGCGCAGGCGCGTGACGACGCCGCCGTTGACGACGCCCACCACCAGGCCCGTGGCGAGAGCCGCGAGGATCCCGGCCACGATCCCGTGATCCTTCATGACGGTCGCGCACACGACGCTCACGAGCGCCACCGTCGACCCGACCGACAGGTCGATGCCCGCTGTGAGGATCACGAAGCACTGGCCGAACGAGACCAGCGCCAGCGCCGCGGCCTGGAGGCCGACGTTCTGGAAGTTCGTGATCGTCAGGAAGACCGACGACTGAACGGTGAAGTAGATGATCAGTGCGAGCACCGCGAGCGGCAGACCCGCCTGGCGCAGGCTGTCCGCGTCGAGGTGCTCGCGCACGAAGCCCACGACGCGCCGTCCGCCGCCACGGGTCTCGGGGGCCGGTGTGCCGGAGGCTCCCGGCGGCGGCGCCGGCGCCTTCACTGCCTGGCCCGAGTCGTCGGTCATCATCACGCGGCCTTCGTGTCGGTGCGGGTGCGCGCGTGTCCCGCGAACGCCGCGGTGAGGATGCGCTCCTCGTCGAAGTCGGCGCGGTCGAGCCGATCCGTCACGCGCCCGCGCGACATCACGATCATGCGGTGCGACACGTTCATCACCTCTGGCAACTCGGAGGACACGACAATCACTGCTGCGCCGCGCGCGGCGAGCTCGTGCATGAGGCGATAGACCTCGGGCTTCGCGCCGACGTCGATCCCCCGAGTCGGCTCGTCGAAGATCAGGACCTGCGGCTCGGTGAGCATCCACTTGGCGATCACGAGCTTCTGCTGGTTGCCGCCAGAGAGCGTCTTCGCGGCGGCGTCGACGTTGCCGCGCACCTGTAGGCGGCGTGCGATGTCGTCGGTCCGGTCGCGCACGCGGCGGCCGCGCACGAGACCCGCTCGGCTGAATCTGCGGAGCGACGGAAGCGCCATGTTCTCGCGGCACGACATCGTCAGGACGAGCCCCTGCTCCTTGCGGTCCTCGGGCAGGTACGCGATGCCCGCGCGGATCGCGTCGGTCGGCCGCCTGACGCGGACGGTCTTCCCGTCGATCTCGATCGAGCCGGCGTCGAGCCGGTCGGCCCCGGCGATCGCCCGCATGACCTCGGATCGGCCCGCGCCGATGAGACCCGAGAAGCCCAGCACCTCGCCGCTCCGGACCTCGAAGCTCACATCCTCGAAGGCACCCGCGCGCGTGAGGCCGTTCGCGCGGAAGCGGACCTCGCCCGGCTCGGTCTCCGGCGGCAGATAGACCTCGTCCAACGGCCTGCCGACCATCCGCTCGATCATCCGCTCGACCGGCATCTCGGACGCCTGCTCGGTGCAGACGTGCCGGCCGTTGCGGAGGACCGTCACGCGATCGGCGACGGCACGAACCTCGTCGAGGCGGTGCGACACGAACAGGATGGTGGTGCCGCGCCCGCGGAGCTCCATGATGATCCGCAGCAGGTTCTCGGCGTCGCTGCCCGGCAGCGAGGCCGTGGGCTCGTCCATGATGATCAGCGGCGCATCCATGGCGATCGAGCGGGCGATCTCCACGAGCTGCTTCTGGGCGGTCCCGAGCCGTCCGGCCCGGCGCTTGACGCCGACGTTGCGCGCGCCGAGGCGGTCGAGCGCCTCACGCGCGCGAGTGTCTGCGCGTCCGAACGCGAGGATCTGACCGCCGGGGCCGTGGGTCGGCTCGTTGCCGAGCACGATGTTGCTCGTGACGTCCATGTAGGACTCGATGGCGAGCTCCTGGAAGATCCCGACGATCCCGCGTGCCCGCGCGGCGGCCGGGCTCGCGAAGTTGACCTCCTCGCCCTCGACCTCGATCCGGCCCTCGTCGGCCCGCGTGGCGCCGGACAGGACCTTGATGAGGGTGGACTTGCCGGCCCCGTTCTCGCCGATCAGCGCGTGTACCTCGCCGCGCTCGATGTGGAGCGAGACGTCTTCGAGCGCGGTCACGCCCGGATAGCGCTTGGTCAGCCCATCGATCCGGATGAACGGGGCCACCGCGGCCATCAGCGCTCCGGGATGTACGCCACCGCCTGCACCTCCAGGCGGCTCTCAGGGGTCGGGAGGAGCTCCTTGACGCGCACGACGGTGCTGGCGGGCGGGTTCGGGAAGAACTTCAGTCGCACGCGGTTGTAGAGCGTGTAGTCCCGCAGGTCGACGAAGTACTGCGTGAGGTTCACGACGTCGTCGAGAGTCCCGCCGGCTGCGCGCACGGTCTTCTCGAGGTTCGTGAGCACGAACCACGACTGCGCGAGCGCCGGGCCGTCCTTCGAGTCGGCCGACATCTCACCCGTCGCGCCGAGCTCGTCGCGAACCTCGGCGGGAATGTCGTCGAATCCCGAGATCACCTTGCCCGCCGCCGGGTCCGCGGGCACGACTCCCGCAAAGTAGACCAGGTCGCCGGCGCGCCTGTATGGCGCGTAGGCGGCAAGCGGCTGGGCGACGTCTTCAGCAGTCATTCAATCTCCCCCGACGTATGCGGTCGATGATATACCATACATCGTAGTCCGTGCTCAACATCCGGTGCTCACCGGTGCCACGCGTACACTCCGCGCGCAGGGAGGCAGGTCAGTGGCCATACAGCCGAACAATGAGATGACTGGCCTGGCGTCGGCGGCGTCGCTGGGCGGCGTGCTGCGCCAGACCACGCATGCGACGGTGCTCGACATCCTGCGCCGCGCGATCCTGGGCGGCGTGCTCGAGGCCGGCACGCCCCTGGTTCAGGCGGACCTCAGCGCTCAGCTCGGCGTGAGCAAGACGCCGATTCGCGAGGCCATCCGCGACCTCGCGGCCGAGGGCCTGATCGACTTCGACTCCTACCACAGCTCCGTCGTGCACACGCCGACGCTCGAGGAGGCCCAGGAGATCTACGAGCTGCGACTCGTCCTCGAGCCGCTCGCCGCCGAGAAGGCGATGCCCAACATCACGGACGAGATCCTCGACGAGGCCGGTCGCATCAACGACCTGCTGCGCGCCACCAGCGACGTCGCAGAGTGGGTCGAGCTGAACCGGCAGTTCCACGCGCTCCTCACCGACCCCGCGCAATCGCCGCGTCTGATCTCCCTCATCAACGGGCTTCGCAACGTCGCGGCCATCGAGGTGGCGTGGTCGCTCAAGCTGCGTGGCGCGCAGATGACCGACGCCGCGGAGGACCATGACCGGATCCTCGCCGCGTATCGCGCGCGCGACCTCGACGCGGCGGTGGCGGAGACCGAGCGGCACCTCCACTCGACGCTCGCCGCGATCGAGAGCTCCGTCACGCACCGGCAGAACGCCGAGCAGACGGCTTAGGCTTAGCCGCCTGCGCCACACCGTCAGCTCGCCGGCGCGAGCCTCTGACGTGCGAGCACGTCGAGCGTGGTGGCGCCGTCGATCGTCCAGCCGAACGAGGCGTTGATCACCGCGCGCGCCGCATCGTGCAGCTCGCGCGTGAGCATCGTGTCGACGCTGTCCTCGACCACGAAGACGGCAAAGTCGCGCACCGACGCGGCCAGCGAGGTGGCGATCACACACGAGTTCGTGTTCACGCCCATCACGAGCAGCGAATCGACGCCGTGGCTTCGCAGTGTGATCTCGAGGTCGGTGCCGACGAAGCAGTCGTAGCGCTTCTTGCAGTTCACGACCATGTCGCCGGGCCCCTCGAGGCCCGGCATCAGCTCGAGACCCGGCATGCCCTCGAGGTTGTGCTCCGCGATACGCGCGCGGGCACTCCCGGGGCGTCCCGCCTGGAAGCGCCAGTACGGATTCGAGAGGATCTCGTCGCGGTCGCGATACGAGGTGATCACGTGGACGATCGGGATGTGCAGCTCCCGGTAGCGCTCGAGCAGCGGGACGGTCCGTTCGACGAGCGCCGCGGACGCATCCGCCGCCAGCGGCAGCGTGGCCACGGCGGGGTCGAGATGACCGCGATGGAGGTCGATCGTGACGACGGCCGGAGTGAGCGCGAGCTCCTCGAAGGCTGTGCGTGCGTCGGGTGCGTCCATGGCTCCTCCTCTGTCTCTACTCGTGGCCGTGTCGCCAGTCGACGAAGACCTGATCCGCCAGCTCGGCGCGGCTGATCGCCGCGTGCGCCCGCGCCGTCGCCTCGTCGAGCACCTCGCGCTCGCGGTCGAATCCGGCGAGCTCGCCCCCGCGCAGGAGCACCTGCCCGTTGACGATCACCGTGTCCGCGTCGTTGCCGTGCGCCGAGAACACCAGCGCGGCGACGGGGCGGTTGGTCACCGTCGAGTGCGCCCTGTCCAGGTCGAACAGGACGATGTCCGCGCGCTTGCCGGGCTCGAGCGACCCGATCAGGTGGTCGAGCCCCATGGCGCGCGCGCTGCCGATGGTCGCCATCTCGATGGCGGACTCGGCGGTCATCAGCCGTGGATCCATGTGCGTCAGGTTCTGGATCAGCACCGCGAACTTCATCTGCTCGACCATGTCCGGCGAGCAGTTCACGTAGGTCCCGTCGCTGCCCAGCCCGACCGGGACTCCCGCGGCGAAGAACTGCTTGAGCGGAGCGACGCCGCCGGCGTTGTACGCGTTGCTGACCGGTGCCGTGATCACCCCGATGCCGGCCCGCCCGATCGCGTCGATCTCGCGATCGCGGACGTGCATGACGTGGATCAGCACCCAGCTCGGGGCAAGGGCGCCGATCCGCACGAGGAAGTCGACGTCGCCGCCGCCCGTCGCGCGCTCGAACTCACGGTGTGAAAGCCACGGTGTGCCCGCACCACAGTGGTTCGTGATCTTCAGCCCGCGCCGCTCGGCCAGCTCGACGCCCTCGAGGATCAGCTCCTCGCTCGACGAGTTGTGCAGCATCCAGTTCGCGCCCGTCTCGAGCGCCAGGCCCATGTGGACGATCCCGCCCGCCCCATCCCAGCGGTCGACGATCTCCTCCGCGAGCGCGAGCTCCTCCGCACGGTCGCGCACGTGCGGGCGCGCCGGGTAGGCGTCGGAGAACGGCGGGTCGGGCGTGTCGCGCAGCTCCTTCGTGACGAGCTGCCGGACGCCGACGTCGAGGACCGGCTCGATCATCGCCGCCATCGACTCGCCGTCGTTGATGTTCACGGCGTGATTGAGCGAGCACGTCGTGCCCGTCCGGATCTGCTCGATCGCGGCCAGGTACGCGGCCACGCGCAGGTCGTCGGGCGAGAGCTGCCGCGCCAGCGGCAGCGTGACGCGGTCGATCCACTCCTCGAGGAGCATGCCCTCGCCCGTGTTCTTGAACAGGCTGCCCCAGTGGTGGTTGTGGCCGTTCACGAGGCCCGGCATCACGAGCATCCCGCGCGCGTCGATGACCTCGTCGGCGGACTGGTCCGGCAGCTCGCTCATCGGGCCGACCGCGGTTATCGAGTCGCCGTCGACCGCCACGTAGCCGTCTGAGATCACACGCCGGGCGGGATCGACCGTGACGACATAGCCGTGCGTAATGAGCAGGCTGCTCATATACGGTCGATGGTATTCCATTTTCCGAAAGCCGGGTGTGCGGTGCCGCCCGCAGCGGCACGTCCCGGCCTGGCGCGGCCTACTTCGCCGCCAGCCAGTTCTGGCCGGCGCCCGCGTCGACGCCGAGCGGCGGGTCGAGCTCGTAGGCGCCCGCCATCTCGCGCACGACGATCTCCTTCGCCTGCTCGACCTCGGAGTCGGGCGCCTCGAACAGCAGCTCGTCGTGGATCTGGAGCACGAGGCGCGTGGAGAGGCCGGCCTCGCGCAGCGCGTCGCGGGAGCGCACCATGGCCACCTTGATGATGTCCGCGGAGGTGCCCTGGATCGGCGTGTTGACGGCCAGTCGCTCGCCCAGTGAGCGTGTCTGCCACTTGCGCGAGCGCAGCTCCGGAATCCGCCGCTTGCGGCCGAAGAGCGTTGTGACGTAGCCCTCGTCGGTCGCGCGCTCGATCGTGGTGTCGATGAACTCCTTGACCTTCGGGAAGCGGCCGAGGTAGCGCTCGATGAACTCGGCGGCCTCCTCCTGCGGGATGTCGAGGCGGTCGGCGAGGCCGTAGGCCGACAGCCCGTAGACGATGCCGAAGTTGATCATCTTGGCCTTCGACCGCAGGCCGGGATCGACGCGCTCCGGCGGCACGCCGAACATCTCGCCGGCGGTGGCCGCGTGCACGTCCTCGCCGCGCTCGAAGATCTCCTTCAGCACCTGCTCGCCGGAGATGTGCGCCAGCACGCGCAGCTCGACCTGCGAGTAGTCGGCCGATATCAGCTTGTTGCCCTCGTCCGCGACGAAGCAGGCGCGGATCTCGCGGCCGAGCTCCGTGCGGATCGGGATGTTCTGAAGGTTGGGGTCGGTGCTCGACAGGCGGCCGGTGGTGGTGGCGGTCTGGTTGAAGGTGGTGTGCAGCCGGCTGTTTCCGTCGACGAGCAGCGGCAGCGCGTCGAGGTAGGTCGACTTGAGCTTCGTGTACTCGCGCCAGCTCTCGATCTTCTCGACGATCGCGTGCTCGGAGCGGATCGCCTGGAGCACGCGCGCGTCGGTGGAGTAGCCGGTCTTGCCGCGCCGCTTGCGCGAGAGGCCGAGCTTCTCGAACAGGATCACGCCGAGCTGCTGCGGCGAGCCGATCGTGAACTCCTCCCCCGCCAGCTCCCAGATCTCGCGCTCGAGCTCGAGCGCGGTGCGCTCGACCTTCTCGGAGATCTGAGCCAGCGCGGCGGTGTCGAGCTTCACGCCCTCGCGCTCCATCTCCACGAGCACGTCCACGAGCGGCAGCTCGACCTCGCGGAACAGGCTCGTTAGCCCCTGCTCCTCCATCTCGGCCACCTGCCGCTCGGCGAGACCGCGGGTGAGCACGGCGCGCTCGGCCAGGCCGTTGCCGCCGTCGATCTTCGCGCCGATGCCCTCGCGCTCGGAGATCTCGAGCAGCGGGTAGGCGCGGCCCGCAGGATCGAGCAGGTACGCGGCGACCATGGTGTCGTGCTCGAGCGGCGGCGCGTCGCACGGCTCCTCCCCGGTGGCGATCGTCTTCCAGTCGTGCGCCACCACCGGCCGGTCGCCCCACGAGAGCGTGAGCGCCGCGAGCGTTTCGGTCGCGCCCGTCAGGACCTCGTCGCCGCCGGTGTAGGCGGCGAACCGCAGCGGCTGGGTGTGGGCGGGCACAGCCTCGCCCTCGACCTCCTCCTCGGGTGCTCCCGGGCGCTCGGCCGCGAGCGCCGCGAGCTCGCCGTCGAGCCGCTCGAGCTCGGATGCGGGCACCTCCGTCGCGCGCACCTCGATCGTGACCTCGCTGCGCGAGCGCGGCACCTCGGCCTCACCCTCCTCGGCGAGTGCCTCCTCGATCCGGCGCAGCGGGTCGCGCAACTCGAACTCGCGGAACACCTCGCGCAGCCGGGAGCGGTCGGGCACGCTCGAGACGGTGTGCTCGAGGTCGATGCCGTCAACGGGCACGTCCACCACGGCCGTCGCGAGCCGCTTCGAGAGACGCGCGTCGTCGGCGTGGTCTCGCAGGTTCTCCTTGCGCTTGGCGCCCGAGATCTCGTCGATCGAGTCGAGCACGGTCTCGAGCGACCCGAAGCGTTGCAACAGGTCCGAGGCGGTCTTGTCGCCGATGCCGGGGACGCCCGGGATGTTGTCGCTCGTGTCGCCCTTCAACCCGTAGAAGTCCGGGATCTTCTCCGGCGCCAGCCCGTAGCGGTCGATGACCGCCTGGTAGTCATACAACTTGGTGTCGGTGATCCCGCGGCCGGTGG
>JAICJV010000123.1 GCA_025928265.1 Thermoleophilaceae bacterium | reverse complement strand
TGAGTGCGACGCTCACCCCCGCGCGTGTGCTGATCCCCGTCGGGCTGGTGACGCGGACTCGTCGCGGGCGCGCAGCTCGAGCGTCGCCCGCAGGCGCCGCGCTCGCTCAGCGGCACGGGCCTGCAGCGCCGCGCGCAGCGGCTCGGCCGCCTCTTGCAGGCGCGGGAGCATCCGGTCACGCAGTGTGGCGGGCAGAGCGGTATCGCCCGCGGCGGCCAGCGCGGCCTCGGTCTGCTCGACGTTGAGGCGCTCCGGGCGGCCCGCGAGCCGCACGCCCGCCGCGATCACCTGCTCGTGCAGGCGATGACCGGCCCGGCCGGTGATCACCAGCCGGCCGTGCGCGACGGCCACCGGCGCGGAGAGGCCGGGTGCCGCGTAACGCAGGGTCACTCGGTGCAGGTGCGAGCCCGTTCCCCACACCTCCGCGCGCAACAGCGCCAGCGAGAGTCGCACCAGCGGATGGCCGAGGTGCGCGAGCACCACGTCGGTGCGGCCGCGCGCGAGCTCGTGGTCGAAGGTGATCGGCCGGCGCCGTTCTGGCCGCGCGGGGTGCTCGAGCCCGATCGTCGCGCGCGACCAGCTCGCGGTGAGCGCCGGGACGGTCCAGGAACCCGGCTCGGGGCCCGGTGCGAGCGGAGGCTGGCCGGCCAGCGCGAGCGCGGTTCGCACCACGCGCTCCACGCGTTGCGGGCTCAGGTGCAGCGTCTCCCGGCTCTCCGCCAGCTCGTCGCGCAGCGCGGCGAGCCGCTCGCGCATCCGCCGCTCGGACGCCAGCAGCGCGCCGCCGGCGCTCGCAGGCACGAGCCGCGTCTCGTCCAGCGTCGTGCGCCGCCCGAGCATCGCCTCCTCGACCTGCCGGGCGATCACGGGGCCGGCGCTCCCCAGGTCCAGACGGATCTGCTCGACCTTGCGCACGACGCGCGCGAGGAAGTCGAGGTCGCCCTCCAGCGAGCCGCGGCCCTCGCGCTCCCATCCGGCACTGACCAGGTGATGGACCAGTACCTCCGGCGCGGTCTGCCCGTGACGGTCGATGCGGCCGTTGCGCTGCTCGAGCCGGTTCGGGTTCCACGGGATCTCCGCGTGCGCGAGCAGATGGCAGTGGCGCTGCAGCGAGATGCCCTCCGATGCGGCATCCGTCGCCAGCAGGACCCGCACGGGATAGTCCGCCGGCGGCTCCTGCCACTGGCTCTTGATCCGTTCGCGCTCCTGCTCGTCCGTCGTCCCGTCCAGCAGCTCGACCTTGGCGCCGGAGATCCCGCGCGCCGCAAGTCGCTCCTGCAGGTAGCGCTGTGTCGCGCGGTATTCGGTGAAGACGATCACGCGCTCGTCTTGTGCGACCTGGGCGTCGACCCAGTCGAGCAGGCGCGCGGCACGGGCGTCCTCGGTGACGGCCGCCTCGCGCGCCCACTCGAGCATGCGGTTGAGCAGCGCCAACTCTTCGGAGGACGGCCGGTTGCTCTCCGTGCTCGCCGCCGCGAGCAGCGCCTCGCGCGTGGCCTCGCCGACGCCCTCGGCGACCTCCTCGTCGAGCGCGGTGTCCGCGTCCTCGAAGAGCGTCCGCAGCACGGCCGGGGCGGGCGGCGCGACCGGCGGGCGTTCGCGCAGGAGCGTCTCGCGGTGGACCTCGAGCGTGCGCAGGAACGCCGCCGGCGAGGAGAACAGCCGCTTCTTGAGCAGCGTCACCACGAAGTCCGCCGCGACCTTCGCGCTCGTGTCGGTGCCGAGCCGGCGGGCGCGGCTCGCGCCGTAGGCGACGAGGTCGGCGTGCACGGCCCGCTCGCGCTCGGGATGCTCGACCTCCAGCATCACCACTCGCCGGCGCGGGAAGCGCGGCGTGCCGTCGTCATGATGGAGGTCCTGCTTGAGGCGGCGGACCGTGACCTCGCGCACCGCGTCGGCATCCGGCCGGATCCCGCGCGCGAAGCGATGCGGGTCGAGCAGCTCCAGCAATGCGTAGAACGAGTTGTCGTAGCCGTTATGCGGCGTCGCCGAGAGGAACAGCCGATGCTCGCAATGCGGCGCCAGCGTCCGGATCGCCTGCGTGCGCAGCGTGTCCCGCGCGTAGCGGCCTGCCGCGCCGGCCGGCGCACAGTTGTGCACCTCGTCCACGATGAGCACGTCATACCGGCGGGGGATGGCCGCATGCGGCGGCAGCGCCTCGCGCAGCAACCGCATCCCCAGCTCGCCCTTGAGCCAGTCGATCGACACGATCAGCCGCGGGAAGTGGGCGAACGGGTTGGCACCGATGCCGCGCGTGCGGCGCAGCTGGCCGAGCAGCGTACGGTCCACCACGCGGAACTCGAGCCCGAACTTCTCCCGCATCTCGTCGCGCCACTGCAGCTGGAGCGCGGCGGGGCAGACCACCAGTGCCGTCCGCGCGCGATGCCGTAGCAGCAGCTCCTGCACCACCAGCCCGGCCTCGATCGTCTTACCCAGGCCGACGTCGTCGGCGATCAGCAGCGACGTGCGGGGCGAGCGCAGCGCTCGAACCACGGGCTCGAGCTGGTAGTCCTCGATCGTGATTCCACTGCGGAAGGGCGCCTGCAGCGCTCGCTGATCGGCGCTCGTGACGGCGCCCCAGCGGACCGCGTCCAGGAAGGCATCGAGCTCAGCCGGCGCGTCTATCGCCTCTGGGGCGATCCGCGGTAGCTCGGCTCGCTCGACGACCGTGGTGCCGGGCTCGATCTCCCAGATGACCTCGAGCTCCTCGCCGGTCGCGTCGTCCTCGACCGAGACGAGCGATACGAGGTGCTGCACCGGCCGGCCGTCCAGCGCGGCCTGGCCGTCGCGAGCGACGTCTCCGACAACCCACATTCGCCCACGCACACGCGCGAGCTGCCCGGCCTCCGGCGCCCGCGGCGGTGCGACGACGGTCTCGACCAGCGTCACGCGATGACTGTCGCGGTCAGGACGACCAGCCCGACGCGCTGCTCGAGCACTTCGAAGAGCCCCATCGGTTTCCGACCCTACCGCACGGCGAGCAACACCGCTGCGGCTCTCGGATACCGCAGCGCGCTTTGAGCGATTTGCGGCCTGGCCGCCGCGACTCCCCGCCCGGATGCCATTCCCAAGGGTCCCCGCCTACCAGCCGCGCGTGACGTCGCTCCGCAAAGCGAAGCATTCTAACTGCTGGAGGCCGCTGACTGACAAGTTGATGCCCCACTCCGGCTCGCTCGCAAGATCGTCGTACTCGCGATCGACCAGCACTGCGTCCGGGGTCTGCCAGGCGTGCGACGGGATCAGGTACAGTCGCGGCGGCTCTCCGTCCAGCAAGACGACGAGAAGCGCCGCGCGATCTGCCCCAGGCTGGAACGATGCCTTTGGCAAGAACGTGTAGTTGAGGTTTCTGCTCGTGCGAACGTGTGCCTCAAGTGTGGTCCCGTTGCGTTCCGCTATGAGGAGATTTGAGCGCTCATCCAGCGGGCCGGTGACCTCGTACCCGGCGCTCTCGAGCGCCGCGCGGGCGAGGCCGAGCGCCATCTGGCGCAGTTGCTGTCGGTCAAGTCGTGACCACTCGTCGGCTGACGACTCCGGGGACGGCGCTTGTCCTTCCTCGGGGTGCTCGGAGCCCACGGCATCGCCAACCACAGCATCCGAGGCACCCGCGTTCTCCTCGCGCGGCCAGAGAGCGCAAATGCGAGACGCCAACTCAGTCCCTCTATCTGCGATCGCCCCCTCGTCCCAGTGCTCCCTGGCGGTGATCTGCTGGTTCAGCAACAGGATGCTGTGCTGCGCCAGGGCGGCGCGCTTGGAGGTCCATGGGCCGTTGCTCAACGCCGAGTTCAGCGGGCCGCTGGTCAGTGTGAGGTTGCCCAGCCGCTGCACTGCTTGATCGCGGGCCTCTTCATCCGTGCTGCCGAGCGACCAGTGATCGCGCCAGCGCTGCGGCATGACGTGTTCAATTGTCAGATTCGTCGGCAGCGCATCGATGTCTTCTACCTTGTGGTCGCTTCGCAGCTCCAGCTCGATCGCTGACAGCACCATCGCGATGCGCCGCTGATTCACCCATCCGTACAGCGGTCGCGAAGTCAGTACGCGCATCAGCTCGTCATCGGTCGGCCAGGTCGCGGATGAGACGTCCGTGGAAGACAGGAACTCAGCGACGCAGTGGTCTGGGCGATCGAGGTTGGCTTCCAACCGGTTGAGGAGATCGACGACCAATCGGTTGTAACCCCGGGTCGTGTAACCGCAAAGTGCCCGCCGGATGAGCCAGCTTTCGATCATCAGCAGCGCGCGACGACGCGCATCCGCGGGTACCCGGTCGGACCGATAGAGCAGCAGGGCTACGGGGATCACGGTGGAGGTGTCGAGGATCTCGAGTCGCCGGAAGAACCGTGCCTCCGGAGTACCGGCCGGGAGCTCATCGAAGTGCCGCATGACACTCGCGTCGTGAGAAAGCTCACGGATGAGGTCCTCAACGTTCGCGTTCTCGGGTCGGTCGAGCACGTGTGCGCGGAACTCCGCGAACAGCTCGGTGGCTGCCACCGTGCGGCGTAGCCGCATCGTCAGCCAGTGCATGAGGAAAAGCTCGACTCGTGGACGGCGCAGCCGGCCCTGAACGATCCGCTCGCCCCAGTAGTCACGGTTGAACTCGGGCTCCCAGACCGACGAGTTCAGCTCATCGACGTCAGCGCTCGCTCGCTGGGCGCGGTAGAACAGCGCGTTCTTGACGAGATCCATCGCGAGAAGCGGCGTCCCACGCGCATTTAGGGTCTCGAAGATGACTTGCGCGTTGTCACCGGGCTCGAGGTTGATCGATACCACCTGGAGCAGGTTGGAGAGCGTCACCCGCAGCGCGGCGTGTCTCTGCTGGAGCTGCTCGCCCGTCGGCTCGTCGGCATGTGCCCAGTCGCCGATTGCCTTGGCGAAGTACGCGTACGCTTCGTGAATGGTGTTGCGGGGATCATCGACAACGGCCGTGAGCGCGGCATCGGGGCGCATGACGTCGCGGAATGCGGCTTGGTTGACGTTCGTCGGCCAGACCTTCAGCCGGTCATCGCCGACTGCGAGGTCGGGGTCGTTCCATGTCAGCCGCTGTAGCAGGCGCGCCTGAGACTCGGCGCCGTCGTGCTCCGCCGCCCGCGCCGCGGCAGCCAGCAGTAGCTGCAGCGTCGTGAGGCGCTGTTGACCGTCGATCACCAAACGCCTTGTGGGTTGCCCCGGCGGCGTGTCCTCCTGGTCGAGGACGATCGCTCCGAGGAAGTGACGGGCGGGCTCGTCGTTGCCGGCGAGATAGTGCTCGAGGACAAGTTCGAGGTCCTCCCACAGGGGCTGCCAGTGGCGCTCCTCCTCCCAGACATACGGCCGCTGGTACAGCGGAACGACGTAGCGAACGTCGGTGTTGAAGATGTCCAGGAGGCTGTTGGTCGCAGGTTTCATCGCGGATATCTGCTGGGCCCGGAAGTGTAGATCTACGGTTCGGACAGAGCATCTCATTTGCATGGACGCGCGGGTCGCTTCCCTCGTTCGATCACCGACGAGGATGGGGATGGGCAGCCCTGTGCCGCCGTCCTGCCGCGACGTCCGGAGAACTACTGACAGCGTGTTCGTGGGCCGCACTTGGGTCGCGTCAGCGAAAACCCGCCAGTCTCCTTAGTCCTGAAAGTCCTGCAAAACACACGGTGGGCGCAGGGGCAATCCCCGCAAATAGCGCAAAAGGCCCGGGATGGTAAGGACGGGGTCGCCGACTCGAGTCCGGCAGAGGGCTTGGCCCAGCCCTTGCGGGCGCCACGCGGCAGCGAGACCCGGTCGCCGCCGCGGTTAGCCTTTCCGCGTGGCGACGGGATTGAGAGGCCGGGCTGCCCGCGGAACGCCCTGGTGGCAGGTCGTCGTTCTCATCGTGGCGGTCGTGGCTTCCGCGGCTGCCGTGTGGGTCACGCTGTCGGCGGACTTC
>JAICJV010000069.1 GCA_025928265.1 Thermoleophilaceae bacterium | reverse complement strand
GCTCGCGTCGCCGCACACCGACGTGATCTCCGCGTCCCTCGGACCGCTGTAGCTCTCGATGTTCGCAAGCGCTACCTCGTGCAGCTCGCGTCCGTACTCCACGCCCACGATCCGCCCGAAGCCCTTGCCGGACTCGGCTGCGGCGAACAGCGGGCGTCCCTTGCCGGAGCCGATGTCGACGAAGGTGAACCCGTCGAGGCGCTCGGGCAGCTCGCGGAGCCACCAGCGCGTCACGCGGATCGGCTCGCCCACGTAGAGGTGGCCGACCCCGGAGTCGCCACCGACCACGGTCATGTCGCCCGGGAACGTCTTGCCTGCGGCGTCGATTCCCACCGAGCGGTCGAACAGCTCGTTCTCGCGTGCGTCCGCGAGCCTGCGCTGGGCGGCAATCCGGGTCCGCACCCGCGTCGGAAGTTCCAGGGTCGCGGTCAAGTCTCTCTCCTCGTGGGGGTTTGCACTGCCTCACAAACGCCGCGCCGTCCTCCTCGCTTCTGCGAAAGCACGGGAGGCCGTCTCCGTTACTCAAGACAGGGAGGTCCGCTTGATCGATCACACTCGCATGCCCACGCAAGCCACTCTGCCAACCGTCATCGCCGCCGATCTCGACGACATCGTCGAGCGCTCGGCCGCCGAGCTGCGCCGCCTGGAGGGCAAGACCGTGCTCGTGGCCGGTGGCGCCGGCTTCCTGCCGAGCTACCTCGTGGACACGCTCGCGCACGCCAACGAGCGGCTGCTCGAGACCCCGTGCCGGGTCATCTCGACCGACAACATGCTCACCGGCCTGTCGAGCCGCCTGGCCCACCTGGCTGACCGCGACGACGTGGTGCTGCTCCAGCACGACATCACGGAGCCGCTCGCGCTCGACGAGCGCGTCGACTACATCGTGCATGCGGCGAGCGTCGCCTCGCCCACGTGGTACCGGCAGTACCCGCTCGAGACGATCGACGTGAACGTGGGGGGCACGCGCAACCTGCTCGACCTGGCCCGTGCCGACGAGGTCGACGGCTTCGTCTACCTGAGCTCAAGTGAGATCTACGGCGATCCGCCCGCCGACCGCGTGCCGACCACGGAGGACTTCTGGGGACACGTGTCCTCGACGGGCCCGCGCGCCTGCTACGACGAGTCGAAGCGCCTGGCCGAGACGCTCTGCATGACCTACCACCGGCTGTTCGGCACGCCCGTGAAGCTGGTGCGCCCGTTCAACGTCTACGGCCCGCGGCTGCGCCTCGACGACCGGCGGGTCATCCCCGACTTCATCTCCGACGCGCTGGCAGGCCGCCCGATCACGATCTACAGCGACGGCCGCGCGACGCGCAGCTTCTGCTACATCGCCGACTTCATCGCCGGCCTCGTGAAGCTGCTGGTGGCCGATGCGGGGGGCGAGGCGTTCAACCTCGGCAACGACACCGAGGTGTCGATCCGTGAGGCGGCCGAGACCGTCGACCGCGTATCCGGAAGGGGTGCCGGCGTCAACTTCCAGACGAGCGGCGACCCGGATTACCTCACCGACAACCCGAATCGCCGCTCGCCGGACCTGACCAAGACCAGGGCCACCATCGACTGGAGCCCGGTCGTGGGCCTGGCCGAGGGGCTCGAGCGGACCTATCGCCACTACCTGGAGACGGAGGGGTCATGAGAGTTGCCGTGGTGGGCTGCGGCTACGTCGGGCTCGTGTCGGGCGTGTGCCTGGCATCGGTGGGACACGACGTGGTCGGCATCGAGGTGGACTCGCGACGGCGCGATCAGATCGCAGCGGGCGTCCCGCCCTTTCACGAGCCCGGCCTGGCCGAGCTGCTCGACGACGGGCTCACCAGCGGCCGCTACCGCGTCTCCGGCGAGCTGGCCGAGGCCGACGCCGCCGACGTGGTGCTGCTGGCGGTCCAGACGCCGCCCACCGGCGACGGCTCGATCGACCTGAGCTACCTGACCCGCGTCGCGACGGAGCTGTACGACGTCTTCACCTACGGTCGCCGCCGCGTCGTGGCCGTGCGGAG
Organism: Thermoleophilaceae bacterium; assembly: GCA_025928265.1. Lineage (GTDB taxonomy): Bacteria > Actinomycetota > Thermoleophilia > Solirubrobacterales > Thermoleophilaceae > JAICJV01. The sequence continues at coordinate 13,666 of JAICJV010000069.1, read as the reverse complement.
CACCGTGATCCCGGGCACCACCGAGCGCGTGCTGGGTGCTGCCTTCGGGCCCGAGGTGGCGATCGCCTCGAACCCCGAGTTCCTCCGCGAGGGCTCGGCCGTCCAGGACTTCCTGCACGCCGACCGCGTGGTGGTCGGCTGCCGCGACACGTGGGGCCGCGAGCAGCTCGCGGAGCTCTACCGGCCGCTCCAGGCGCCGGTGATCTTCACGAACCCGACCACGGGCGAGCTGGCCAAGTACACCTCCAACGCGTTCCTGGCGACGCTCGTGTCGTTCTCCAACGAGATCGCGCACATCTGCGAGTCGCTGCCCGGAGTTGACGTCGAGGACGTGCTGTCGATCCTGCACGGGGACCGCCGGCTCAACCCCGGCCCGGGCGAGCGCCCGCAGATCCTCTCCTACATCAAGGCCGGCTGCGGCTTCGGCGGGAGCTGCCTGCCCAAGGACCTCTCGGCGCTGATCGCCGCGGGCGAGTCCGGTGGCACCGAGCTGCCCCTGCTGCGCGCCGTGCGCTCGGTGAACGAGGGCCAGCCGGTGCGGCTGACCGAGGCCACGCAGCGGGCGCTCGGGAGCCTCGAGGGCCGCACGATCGCCGTGCTCGGCGTGGCGTTCAAGGCGGGGACCGACGACCTCCGGGCGTCGCCCGGACTGCGGATCGTCGACGAGCTGCTCGACCACGGCGCGTCGGTTGCGATCTACGACCCGCTGGTCTCCGTCCAGGCCCTGAACGGGCGCGTGCAGCACGGCCCGATGCGCGTGGCGGCCGACATGGCTGACGCGCTGGAGGGAGCCGACGCCTGCATCGTCACCACCACCGCGCCCGAGACGGGCGCGCTCGGCGACCTGCTCGCCACGGGCGCGTACCCGGGCCTGGTCGTGGTCGACGGCCGGCGCGTGCTCGACGCGGACGACCTCGCCGGCGCCGTCTACGTGGCGGTCGGCCGTTCGGTCCGCGTGCCTGTCGAGATGAGCTGAGGACCATGAACCCGATCGAGAACATCGAATCGCCCGCGCCGCAGTCCGCCTCCGCCGCGCTCGAGCACCGGACGCGCTGCCGCTCGTGCGACTCGGGCGAGCTGATGCCCGTCCTCCGGCTGGGCGACCAGCCGCTCGCCAACTCGCTGCGCGGGCCGGACGAGCTCGACAGCCCCGAGCCGCGCTACCCGCTCGACCTCTCGCTGTGCACGAGCTGCTCGCTGCTCCAGATCCTCGACTCCGTCCCGCCGGAGGAGATGTTCGAGGACTACCCGTACTTCTCGTCGGTGGTCGAGACCCTCGTGACCAACGCGCGCGACATCGCCACGCGCCTGATCGCCGAGGACTCGCTCGGCCCGGATTCGCTGGCGATGGAGCTGGCCAGCAACGACGGCTACCTGCTCCAGCATTACCGCGACGCGGGCGTGCGGGTGCTCGGCATCGAGCCGGCGCGCAACATCGCGCCGGTCGCCGAGAGCCGCGGCATCCCGACCCGCTGCGAGTTCTTCGGCATCGGCCTGGCCCGGGAGCTGGTGGCCGAGGGGATCCGGCCGAGCGTGGTGCACGCGAACAACGTGCTGGCCCACGTGCCCGACCTGAACGGGTTCGTCGCGGGCATCTCGACGCTGATCGGGGACTGGGGCCGGGCCGTGATCGAGGTGCCCTACGTGAAGGACTTCCTCGACCGCCGCGCCTTCGACACGATCTACCACGAGCACAACTGCTATTTCTCGCTCACCGCGCTCGACCGGCTCTTCGACCGCCACGGCATGGCGATCGAGCGCGTCGAGCTCATCCCGATCCACGGCGAGTCGCTGCGCGTATTCCTGCGCGGCGCGGGCGTTGCGTCGGTCGAGCGCTCGGTGAGTGACGTGCTGGCCGAGGAGGCCGGCTGGGGCGTGGCGCGGCCCGGGGAGTACCTCGAGTTCGCCGCCGACGTGCGCGCCATCGAGACGCGCTTCAAGCAGCTGCTCGCCGGCCTGCGTGCCGGCGGCGCGCGCATCGCCGCGTACGGGGCCGCCGCCAAGGGCAGCACGCTGCTCAACACGTTCGGCGTGGGCGCCGAGACGCTCGACTTCTGTGCCGACGCGAGCCCGCACAAGCAGGGCCTCCACATGCCCGGCAATGCGCTCCCGATCCGGCCGCCGGCGGCGCTGCTCGAGGAGCAGCCCGACTACGTCGTGCTGCTCGCCTGGAACCTCGTCGAGGAGATCTCGCGCCAGCAGCACGAGTACCTGGCCCGCGGCGGGCGCTTCATTGTGCCGCTGCCGGAGCCGCGCGTGATCCCCTGGCCCGCATGACCGCCACGGTCAGCCCGCCGGACGTAGCAAGCCGCATGCTCGGCCTGGCGGCCGACCTCTATCCGATCTGCCGCAGCATCACCGGCGACGGCGTGCGCGAGACGCTCGCGCGGATCGCCGGCGAGATCCCGCTCGACATCCACGAGGTGCCCACCGGCACGCCGGTCTTCGACTGGACCGTGCCCAGGGAGTGGAACATCCGCGCGGCCTGGATCGCCGACCCGAGCGGCCGGCGCGTGGTGGACCTCGAGAACTCGAGCCTGCACGTGGTGAGCTACAGCACGCCGGTGCGACGGACCATGCCGCTGGCGGATCTGCGCGAGCACATCTTCACGATCCCCGACCAGCCCACGCGGATCCCGTACCGCACGTCGTACTACAACGAGAGCTGGGGCTTCTGCATGTCGCAGGACCAGCTCGACGCGCTTCCCGACGGCGACTACGAGGTCTGCATCGACTCGAGCCTCGAGGACGGCCACCTCACCTACGGCGAGGTCCTGCTCGAGGGCGAGGTGGAGGACGAGGTCCTGGTGTCCACGCACGTGTGCCACCCGTCGCTCGCCAACGACAACCTGTCGGGGATCGCCGTGGCCACGGAGGCGGCGAGGGCGCTGATGGCGGCGCCACGCCGGTATTCGTACCGGTTCCTCTTCCTGCCGGTCACGATCGGCGCGATCACCTGGCTGGCGCGCAACGAGGGCCATCTCGGCCGGATCAAGCACGGCCTCGTGCTCACCGGCGTCGGCGACCCGGGACGCACGACCTACAAGCGCAGCCGCCGTGGCGACGCCGAGGTCGATCGCGCGGCCATTCACGTGCTCGAGGGCTCCGGCGCGCCCTACGACGTCCAGGAGTTCTTCCCCTACGGCTACGACGAGCGCCAGTACTGCTCGCCCGGGATCGACCTTCCGGTCGGCTGCCTGATGCGCACGCCGCACGGCCGCTACCCGGAGTACCACACCTCCGGCGACAACCTCGACTTCCTGAGCGGGGACGGCTTGAGCGACTCGCTTGAAAAGTCTCTGGCCATCTGCCGGGTGCTCGACCGCAACCGCACGTACCTGAACCTCAAGCCGAACTGCGAGCCCCAGCTCGGCAAGCGCGGGCTGTACGCGGCCATCGGCGGCGACACCGACAGCCAGCGCAGCCAGCTCGCGATGCTCTGGGTGCTCAACCTCTCCGACGGCGCCCACAGCCTGCTCGACATCGCCGAGCGCTCGGGCATCGCATTCGACGCGATCGAGCGCATCGCCGGCGTGCTCCACGAGCACGACCTGCTGGCGCCGGTGCCCGCCTGAGCCTCTAGAGGGCGACCGGAGCGGCGGCGCCGAGCGCGTCGAGCGCGTGCTCGAGCCCGGGTGCGGTTCCCATGTCGATGAAGGTGCCCGTGAGCGGAAGCGCGCCCACGCGCCCGGTGGGGCAGAGGCTGTTGAAGAAGATGCCGGCCTCCTCGTGGTCCTCGAGCCCGCGCAGCACCCCCACGGTCGCGACGGCGCACGCCCAGGTGCGGTCTGCGGAGGGATGCTCGGGCTTGAACTCGAGGCCCCACACCCGCCCGCTGTCGTGGTCGTAGAGCACGGGCTCCTCGCGCCGCATGTCGGGCGCGGGCAGCAGGCCCAGGGCCACGTCCCAGCCGCCGCTGCGGAAGAACTCGATCACGTGCCGGTAGCCGTCGTTGGGCTCCGGCCACCAGAGCGAGTCGGGGAAGCCGAGCAGCGCGACGTGGTCGTCGGGGAGGTCCTTCAGCCCCGTGAAGAACGACTGCGCGAGGCAGCTCGGGTGGCCCTCGACGATCACCGCGCCGTGGTGGCGGGCATGCTCGATCACGTCGGTCTTCTCGGGCCGGGTGACCACGCGCAGCTGGTCGCACGGCGCCAGCCGCATGCGCTCGATCTCGTAGTCCATCACCGGCTTGGCGCCCACGCGGTAGACCTCCTTCGAGCCGCCGGGGCGCTTGAGCCGCGTGCCGTAGCCCGCCGCCGGGATGATGCCGGCGATCCTCACGCGCCGGTCGCCGCGGCTGCCTCCGCTGCGTACGTCCTGCAGGAGAGATCGACGGCGGGGTGGGGGGCGGTGCCGGTCACCGCGGCGCGGTAGCGGTCGAGCAGCGCCCGGCTGACCACGGGCTCCTCCAGGCGGCGGCCCTGCACCGAGGCGACCGGGGTCAGCTCGCTGATCGTGCCGGCCAGCGCCACCTCGTCGGCGATGTGCAGCTCGGTGAGCTCGATCGGCCGGCGCTCGAACGGGATCCCCATGTCCGCGCACAGCGCCTCGATGATGTCGACGGTGATGCTCTCGAGCGTGCCCTCCCACGGCGGCGGCGTGGACACGCACCCGTCGCGGACGATGATCAGGCTCGTGCGCGTGGTCTCCGCCACGCGCCCGTCAGGGTTGAGCAGCACCATCTCGCCGTAGCCGTGCGGGCGACCCTCCATCAGCGCGAGGCGGGCCACCTGGTAGTTGGTGCTGGCCTTGATGCGGCACGGCAGCGCCAGGTCCGAGGCGCGCCGCCACGTGCTCACGCCGAGGTCGATCGGGGCGGGTGCCATCTTCTCCTGGTGGTACGCGGTGAGGACGAGGTCCGACACCGTGCCCTCGCCCCAGTGGCCGTCGATCACATACAGCGTCGCGCGGACCCACATGTCGTGGCTCGGCCGGCACAGCGTCTTCACGAGCGCGTGCGCGGCGTCGTCGAACTCCTCGAAGCTCATCTCGAACGGGATGTGCAGGAGGCTCGCCGAGCGCCGCAGGCGCGCCCAGTGCCGTGGCATGGCGACCAGGCCGAAGCTGCCGTCCGGCTGCCAGTAGCCCTTCAGGCCCTCGAACACGTTGAGGCCGCGCAGCACCGCCTCGGTCGAGACGTGGAACGTCGCCTCCTCCCACGGGCGGATCTTCCCGTCGAAGTAGAGGTACTCCGGCTTCTGCAGTCGCGGAAGCGTCCTCAGGCCGTTGCTGCTCTCCTCGCCGGCCAAACTAGGCCACACCCTGCGGCGCGCTGAACACGACCTCGCCGCGGTCGGCGGTGTCGTCGTCGTACATCGCCACGACGTCCTCGGGGATGTGCTCCAGGTCGGTGACCCGCAGGTAGTCGCGCAGCGTCGTGCCGGTGCACTCCGAGTCGAGGTTCGGCGCGCCCGCGCGCGCGGCCACGTCGTCGAGGTTGACGGTGCGGAAGTCGATGCTGAAGCGCGTCTTCCCGGAGGTGTTGGGCACGCTCGAGTGCAGCTGGGCCGCCGAGAACACCAGTACGCCGCCGGGAGGCGTGACCACGCGCACCTGCGGGTCGAGCTCGATCTGCTCCTCGGCCTTCGGCTGCTTGCGCGTGTCCTTCTTGACGAACTTCGCGGCGTCGCGGCGCGCGGTGGCGTTCCACTCGTAGTAGTTGTAGTCGCGCGAGCTGTTCTGGACGGGCTCCGACCAGTAGCGCGGGTGGAACGCCATCACGTTGTCGGGCGTGACGTCGTAGATCGGCAGCCACCAGTTGAGCTGGCACATCGGGGCCGAGTACCAGGTGTCGCGGTGCGGGTGGAACGCGTACGCGATGCCCGAGGTGAGGTAGTCGTCGGAGGTCGACGAACGCATGCGCGGCACGTCGAAGTAGGTCTTCTCCGGGTCGCATCCGAGCTCGCGCATCAGGCCCTGGATGTGCTCCTTCGACTTCGGGTGGTGGATGAAGCGGGGCTTGAGGTCGCTGAGCAGCGCCGCGTACTCCTCGACGGGCATGTGGTGCTGCGCGGTGGTGGGGTGGAGCTCGCCGAACGCCTCCTCGCACAGCGCGCGGGCGTGCTCGATCAGCGCGGTCGCGCTCGGCGTCGCCGAGTAGACCATCAGCTGGCCGTTGTAGAGCTGCTCGCGACGCTGCGCGTCGTCGAGGGGGGAGTCGATGTAGATCGCGTTCATGGTCCTCGTGTACTCGGAGTCTCGGTTGCTCGAATCGCCTACGGGTGCCAGCCGTTGCCGTTGCCGTTGCCGTTGCCGTTGCCGTTCGCGGCCGTCACAAGCGGTCGCTCGCCCCAGACCTTCCACGGGGCCTCGCCGCGCGTCCACATCTCGTTGAGCGCGGTGAACTCGCGATAGGTGTCCATCCCCATCCAGAAGTCGTCGTGCTCGAACACGGCAAGCTCGCCGTCCCGGGCCAGGTTCTGCATCGGGGCGTGCTCGAAGAACAGGTCGGGGTCGTCGTCCATGTAGTCGAAGAACTCGCGCTGCAGGACGAAGTAGCCGCCGCTCACGAAGCTCCCGAGCGGCTTCTTCTCGTCGAAGCCGAGCGCCACGCCGTCGTGCACGTTCATCTCGCCGTAGCGAGACGGCGGGTGCACACCGGTGACGGTGCCGATACGCCCGGTCTCGTAGTGGAAGTCGAGCAGCGCCGCGATGTCCACGTTGGCCACGCCGTCGCCGTAGGTGAACATGAACGTGTCGGCCTCGAGGTAGTCCTGCACGCGCCACAGCCGGCCGCCGGTGGCGGTCGTGAGCCCGGTCTCGGCGAAGGTGATCCGCCAGTTCTCGTCGGCGCCGTTGTTCAGGAACTCCGCCCGGTGCTCGCCGTTCATCTGCAGGCGGAAGTCGCAGACGTGCTCGCGGTAGCGGAGGAAGAACTCCTTGATCAGCCAGCCCTTGTAGCCGAGGCAGAGCACGAAGTCGTTGAAGCCGTAGTGCGAGTAGGTCTTCATGATGTGCCAGAGGATCGGCTTGCCGCCGATGTCCACGAGCGGCTTGGGGACGCGCTCGGTCTCCTCGCGCAGGCGCGTGCCCATCCCGCCGGCAAGGATCACGACGGGAATCTCGTCGGGAGACAGTCGCTTCATGTGACCTCCTGCATCTCGGCGGCGGCCGCGAGTGCTGCGGGGAGCTCGGTGGCCCAGCGCAGGTCGCCCGTCAGCCGGCCGTCCTCCTGGAGCTCGCGAATGCGCATGATGCGCCGGAAGCGCGAGCTCGTGAACTCGTCATGCGTCAGCCGGTGGCGCATGTATGCGTCGATCAGCTCCTGGATTCCCGCCTGCACGGTCCATTGCGGGTCGAAGCCGGGAAGGGCGTCGCGGATCGCGGCGAACGAGACGCGGTACGAGCGCTTGTCGGGCCCGGCGCCCGGGGCGCGGGTCACGAAGCTGCCCGGCAGCGCGCGGCTCACTATCTCGGCCAGCTCGCTGACGGTGTAGTTGTCCTCGTCGCGGCCCACGTTGAAGGCGCGGCCGCGCACGTTCTCGGCCGGGGCGTCGAGCGCCGCCAGGAAGGCGCGCGCGATGTCCTCGACATGGACCAGCGGCCGCCAGGCGTCGCCGTCGCTGTTGAGCCTGATCTCGCCGCTCGTGAGGGCAAGTCCCACCAGGTCGTTCAGCACGAGCTCGCCGCGCAGCCGGTACGACATGCCATAGGCGGTCGCGTTGCGCAGGAAGGTGGGGGTGAAGGTGCGATCGGCCAGCTTGGCGATCTGCGTCTCGGCGTAGGCCTTCGACTCCCCGTACGCCGTCACCGGGTTGAAGTCCGCCGACTCGGCGACGGCACGAGTCCCGGAGGCGGCGCCGTAGAGGCTGCACGAGGACGAGAAGACGAAGCGCTCGACGCCGGCGGCCTTCGCGGCGCGGGCGAGCCGCGCGCTGGCGCGCCAGTTCACGTCGTAGGTGCACTCCGGATTGAGGTCGCCGATCGCGTCGTTGGAGACCGCGGCGAGGTGGCAGATGGCGTCGAACCCCTCGAGCTCCTCGGGCTCCACTTCGCGCACGTCCAGCTCGAGCGCGGGGACGGCAGGCGGCGGGGCCCCCAGCGAGCAGCCGCTGAACAGCCGCGTGTCGAGGCCCGTGACCTCGTGCCCGGCGTCCAGGAGCAGCGGCACGAGGACCGAGCCGATGTAGCCGTCGTGACCTGTGACGAGCACCTTCATCGCTGGTCTTCCAACGCTCGGCCCCGCGCGGATCTTCCGCGCGAGAGATGGACGTGCCGGCCCGTTAAGAGGGGTGATATGGCGCGGGAACACAGCGCCGAGAAGCAGAAGCAAAGGGGAGCCCGCGTGCGTGTGTGGAAGTCCGTTGGAGCCGTAGCGATCTACAGCCCGAGCCGGGCGGCCGGGCTCGCCACGGGTGCCGTGGTCGCGGTCGTCGGGGCAGGGTTCCTCGGTGGTCTCGCCGTCGGCAAGAACTCGGGCGACAGCGTCACCCACGTGGTCACGCAGCGCGTGGCCGCCCCCGGGCCGAAGGCCAGCACGTCCAAGCCGCAGCCGGCGACGCCCGTGTCGAAGACCGCGGCCTACAAGCGCGGTTACGCGGCCGGCTCGAAGCGGACGGCCGCCGCGACTCCGTCAGTGTCGGGCCTCGGGGCCGGCGGGCCGTACGTCGTGCGCGCCGGCCGCTCCGCCGACGGCTCGCTCCACGTGATCCAGGCCGTTCCCGTGCAGGCCGGCAAGTCCTACTACATGTGCGCCGGCGGCAGCCGCCTGTGCATACGCTCAGGCGGCTGAGCTGTTCCGGCTACGGACTCAGGCGGTCTGCGGAGCCGCGCCCATCTCGCGAAGGGCGGCCTTGAGCGCGCCGCGCCCACGGTGGTGAAGCCCGTGGATCGAGCCCTCGGACTTGCCGAGCTGGTCGGCGATCTCGCCCGGGGACATGCCCACGACGTGGCGCATCACCAGCACCTGGCGCTGCTCCGCCGGCAGGTCGCCGAGCGCGTCACGCAGTGACCGCGCGCGCTGACGGTTGGCCTCGCTCCCGTCGGGATCGTTGGCGGCGTGCACCTCCTCGCACGGCACCATCCGCATGCGGCGCAGATGGTCGATGGCGAGGTTGTGCGTCATCCGCAGGATCCAGGCCGAGAACGGCACCTCACGCTGCTCGTACTTGTGAATCGCCGTCATCAGCTTGGCGAACACCTGCTGGGTGATGTCCTCCGCCTCGTGGTCGTCACGGACGATGCTGCGCGCATATCCGTAGACGTTCGATGCGAAGCGGACGTACAGGTAGCGAATCGCGTCGGCGTTGCCTTCCTTTGCACGCGCGACTGCGCGAGCCACGATCACGTCCCCTGCTCCGGTGGGCTGGGCAGTCGAGTCATTCGACAGCCTCAGCGTGCGTGCATAACGCATCTCCAGCCGGCCGTGTTGGTGGTGGTCCATTGAGCGCCTCCGGGCGGTCCCCTCGGGAATCTGGTGCGACGTGGCCACCTAAACACTCCGGTGTTTGCTGCTTGTTTGATTCGTGAACTCGGGTTAGTGTCGAGCTGTGACAAGGGGCCGCACTGCAGACCCCCAGCCGTGGCGGCGACCGGATTCGCGCCCGGCAGACGGCTCGTCGCCGGCGGAGGACGTATTCACCAGCTTCCCGTACGGGATCCTGGTTTTCGACGCCGAACGCCGCCTGGCGACGTGGAACCCGGCCGCCCGCAGGCTGCTCGGGCCGATCGCCAAGGGCACGACCTGCTGCGCCCTGCTCGGCTGCCAGAGCGGGCCGATCGAGAACAGCTGCCTGTCCGAGCTGGCGCAGGCGCGCCACAATGGCCGGCTTCCCGAGATCCGGCTCGACCTGCCCGAGCCGCTCGGCACCGAGGAGGCCGTCTGGGTCACGGCCGACCGCCTCGGGAACGACGGTCGCACCGTCGTCGAGATCCGTCCCGCCGACCCGCGCGACCGCCGGCGCCGCTCCGAGCTGCACTGGACCGGCGACCCGCGCCTGCGCATCAGCACCTTCGGCCGGACCGCGGTCGAGGGCCGCGAGGCCCCGATCGTGGGCGAGTGGCTCAACCAGCGGCCCGGCCAGATCCTGCGGCTGCTGGTGTGCGAGCGCGCCCGCCTCGTCCACAGCGACGAGATAGCGGAGGCGATCTGGCCCGGCGCCGGTCCCGAGGGCGCCGGCAAGGTGCGCTACACGATCCACACGCTCAGGCAGGCGCTCGAGCCGCGGCGTGAAAAACGCGCGCCTTCGCCGTTCGTGCTCGCGAGTAGAGGGGGGTACCGCCTCAATCCGGACACGGTGTCGGTGGACGCCGACGACTTCGAGCGGCTGGTGCGGATCGGCCTCTCCGCGCACGCGCGCGGCGCGCTCGCGTCCGCCAAGTCGGCGCTGCACGCCGCGGCGGCGATGTACGACGGCGACTTCCTGGCCGACGAGCCCTACGCCGAGTGGGTGCTCGGCGAACGCCAGCGCCTGCACAAGCTCGCCTCGGACGCGCTCGAGACGCTCGCCGAGATGGCGGTCAAGGAGCGCAACCTCAAGGTCGCGGCCGATGCCCTCACCCGCCTCTCCCAGCTTTTGCCCTACGACGTGGAGGTCCACCGGCGGCTGATCGCGCAGTTCCTCGCGCAGGGCCGCATGAGCGACGCGGCCGCCTGCTACCGGCTGCTCGAGGCGCGGATGAAGACGGTCTTCGGAGAGGAGCTCGAGTTCGCTCTTTCCGATATTTCGGCCGCCGAGGCGCAGCTTTCCTGATCTTCTGCGGCGGGCCGCGTCAGCTTTGGGTTGCTGCCGCGTTAGAAGATCGTGACAAATCTCAAGGGTCTGATGCCGATCTTCCGAGAAGCGGCATCACCCGGAGGGCTCGCTGCGCTGGCTCCGATCGGCAACCGCCCCTGTGCGGCACACGCGATCGACGCGATGATCTCCCTGGGGGTGCGCGACGTGGCTATAGCGGGGACGCAGCGCGTCCTCGAGTCACTCGAGCCCGTGGTCCACGCGGGGCTCTGGCCGATGCTGCGCGTCACGTGGATCGAGCGCAGTGCGCGGCCGGGCGCGCTCGGCGCCCTGCTCGACGCGGAGGACTTCATCGACGGCGACCCCGTGGTGATGCATCCCGCCACCGCGATGGTGCGTTCGGGCCTTCGCCGCGCCCGTCAGCGCTTCGAGTCCGAGGCACCCGCCGCGCTGGTGGTGGCGGGCATCCCGGTCGGCCCGGCGCCCGAGCCGCCGTCGCTCGAGGAGATGCGCATCGCGCGCCTCCTCGGCAGCATCGCGGGTCGTCCCGCGGTGGACACCAGGGTGCACATGTTCGGCCCCGGCGTGTTCGACTCCGCCCGCCCGCACCACGACCTGAGCGGGGTGCTCGCAGCGCTGGCCGACGGCGGTGACTGCGGCCTCGCGGTAGAGACGACCGCCCGCTGGTGGGTCTTCGACGGGACGCTCGACGGCGTGCTCGAGGGCAACCGGCAGGTGCTCGAGGACGTCGAGCCGCTCATCGACCCCGGCTCGCTCGACGACGCACGCGCGCAGGGACGGGTGCACATACACCCGACGGCTCGCATCGAGTCGAGCACCATTCGCGGCCCGGCCGTGATCGGTGCGCACGCCCAGATCCGCCGCGCGTACATCGGTCCCTACACGTCGATCGGCGATTCGGTCGAGGTGGAAGGCGCCGAGCTCGAGAACTCGATCGTGCTCCCCCGAGCGCGGATCCGGTTCGTGGGCCGGCGCATCGAGGCAAGCGTCGTGGGCGCCGATGCCCACATCAGGAGCGACTTCTCGCTGCCGCAGGCTGTGCGTCTCTGGGTGGGCGACGGTGCGGAAGTCGGCCTCGTCTAGCGCACCCGCCGGCCCGTCCGGTTACATGTCGCGTGTCGTTTGGGTACATCCTGAAGATGGCGCGCAGGCCCTCACGACGATCCCGCGGACCGCACCAGCCGGACAAGATGGATGATGCCGGCGCCGTCCTCGAGGAGCTCGTCCGCGGAAGCGGTTACCGCGCGGTCACACTCGACCGCCTGCTGAGCCAGACGTGCGAGATGGTCGGGGCGGAGGCCGCCTGTGCGGTCGTGCGCCAGCCCGACGAGCCGGGCACGGGCATCGTCGCCGCGGTGCAGGGCCTCGAGCACGAGCTGATCGGGCTCACGATCGACGACATGGACAGCGCCGGGACGCTGGTCATCCGCGGCGGCCTGCAGGCGCCCATTCCGCCGCCGAACGGCGGCCGCGGGCGGCTCGAGGTGGACCTGGAGGCCCCGGACCCGCGGGCCGGCAGCCTGATCTCGCGCGCGGCGGCACTGATCGGCATCGCGCTCGACCAGGCGAAGGTGCCCGCGCGGCTGGCGACCTCGATCATCGGCGAGACGGCCGAGCTGGCCACCGACCTCGACGACCGCGGCGCCTACGGCGTGCCGAAGGAGGCCGAGATGGAGGTGGCGCGCACCGCGGCCGACTCGCTCGGGCTCTCGATGGCCGAGGTGGTGGAGGCCGAGATCGCCACTCTGCTCTACCCGCTCGGGGAGCTGGCCCGCTCCGACACCCGTGCGCCGTCGCTGCGCCGGTCGCGGCCGCTCCCGCCCGCCCGCTTCGCGGAGGTGGCGGCCGAGACCGTCATGCACGTGCCGGGGCTCGAGCCGCTGGCCACGATCCTCCGCCATCACGAGGAGCACTTCGACGGTTCCGGGGGCCCGGACGGGCTGGCGGGCGAGCGAATCCCCACCGGCAGCCGCATCGTGGGCGCCTCCAAGGGGCTCAGCGCGCTGCTCTTCCCCTCGCGCGGCCGCCCGTCGCTGACGGTCGAGGAGGCGTTCGAGCACATGCGCGCCAGCGCCGGGTCGCACTACGACCCCGCGATTGTGGACGTGCTCGAGGTCTCGCTGGCGCGGATCCGCGCGGGGCTCGAATAGGCAAACCGCTCAGGAGACGACCGAGAGCGAGCGCGGCGCGATCTCGAACTCGGCCCGCGCCATCTCCCCGACGTAGTCGCCGTCCACCTCGAGCGGGAAGCGCGCGTCGCCTTCGGACTCCACGACGAAGCGGTCGAGGCCCGACAGCGACTCCACCTGCCGGTGGTCGGCCACCGACCCGTCGCGGCCCGAGAAGATGCGCGGCGCGAGGGTTCCCAGCTCGAACGGCGTCGCGCGCTTGAGCACCGTCAAGGAGAGGGTGCCGCTCTCGAGCGACACGTTCTGGCCCAGACGGATCGGGCGCGAGCCGAAGAACGTGAACGGGTCGGAGTTCTGGACGATGGCCGTCACGCCGTGCAGGTCGCGGCCGTCGACGGTCACCCGCACGCGCGGCGGGCGAACCAGGTAGCGGCGGTTGAAGGTGGCGATGGCCGCCCAGGTGAAGTACCACTCGCCCAGGCGCGCCTTGAGGCGCGGGTGGCTGTCGACCCGCTCGACCACGCTCGCGTCGAGGCCGACGCCCGAGGAGAACACGAAGTGGCGCCCGTTCACGCGCCCGGTGTCCACCCGTCGCGGCCTGAACTCGTCCGCCATCCGCAGCAGGTGCTCGGTGGCGTCGACCACGTCGCCCGGGATGCCCAGCGTCCGGCAGTACACGTTCGTCGAGCCGCCGGGCAGGCAGGTGAGCGGCGTGCCGGAGCCTGCCAGCCCGTTGGCCGCCTCGTTCACGGTGCCGTCGCCGCCGAACGAGACCACCACGTCGTAGCCCTCCGAGGCCGCCTCGCGGCACAGCTGGGTCGCGTGCTCGCGCGCCTCCGTCTC
>JAICJV010000105.1 GCA_025928265.1 Thermoleophilaceae bacterium | reverse complement strand
GCTCCGCGGGCCGCGGCGCCGCACGCGATCCAGCCGGCCGCGGGCTGATCGGCGGTGCTGCAGCCGAACGTCGAAACCCGTGCGCCCGCCGCCGTCCGTACTGCCGGGCACTGGTTCGGCCCGGCCGACCGGCCGCTGATGGGCTGGCTCACCACGCCCGCATCGGGCCCCGGTTCGAGCGCCGTGCTCGTGCTGCCGCCGGTGGGCTACCAGTACTGGTCGACCCACCGGACGATGCGAACCGTCGCGGAGCGCCTGGCTGCGGCCGGCCACACCGTGTTGCGAATCGACTACGACGGCACCGGCGACTCCGCCGGCGACCAGTGGGACGCGCAGCGCGTGCCAGCGTGGCGGGCGTCGGCGCGCGCGGCCGCGGACGAGCTCCGCTCGCTCGGCACCACCCGCCTTGCGGTGGTCGGGGCGCGGCTCGGCGGCATGTTCGCGCTGCTCGACGGCGATGAGCTGGGGGCGGAGCGGGTGGTGGCGTGGGCGCCGGTCACGGCCGGGCGCCGCTACGCGAAGGAGATCCGCCTGCTCTCGACCCCGGTGCCGGGCAGCGACGACGTCGTGTCCGCGGGCGTGGTGTTCGCCCCCGAGACGCTCGCCGACATCGCGTCGCTGAAGGCCGACAACGGCGGCGCCGTGGTGGTTGACGGTGGCGAGCAGGCGCTCGAGCAGCCCACGGAGTACGCGACGGTGCCCGAGGACGTGGTCGCGGAGATCTGCGACGCGGTCGGCCCGTCCGGAGACGGTTCCGTGCAGGCGCTGGTTCCGCGCGAGACCGCCCAGTTCGGCGCGATCGCCGAGGAGGTGGTCGCGCTGGGACCGGGCGAGCTCGTGGGCGTGCTGTCAAGGCCGCGCGCCGGGAGCGACCTGTCCGCGCCGGTGGCGGTGTTCCTGAACACCGGGTCGGAGCCGCACGTGGGCCCGGGCCGGGCCTGGGTCGAGTACGCACGCCGGCTCGCGGAGGAGGGCCACACCGCGCTGCGGGTGGACTTCAGCGGCTGGGGCGAGAGCCCCGACCACGGCCACGCGCCCGGCCGTCCGTATGACGCGCACTGCGAGGACGAGACGATCGAGATCGTACGCGCGCTGCGCGAGCGCGGCCACGAGAAGGTCGTGCTGGTGGGGCTCTGCGCCGGCGCCTGGGTGGCGCTGCGGGCGGTCCTGCGCGAGCCGGCCGACGGAGTGGTGGCGCTGAACCCGCAGCTCTACTGGCAGCCCGGCGATCCGGTCGAGGCGCTGATGAGCGAGACGCGCGAGCGCCGCACGCCCGACCGCCTGCGCGAGGAGCGCGGCTGCCGCCTCGGGCTCTGGTCCGCGCTCGACGTGCTCGGCCGGCGGCCGTGGGCCGGGACCTGGCTCGACGAGCTCCGCGCGAGCGGAGTGCCGGTGGCCATGGTGTTCGCCGAGGGCGACGACGGCATCGAGTACCTCCGCAACCGGCTCGGACGCCGGCTGATCAGAACCCTCCGAGGCGGAGCCATCACGGTCGAGGAAGTGCCCGGCATCGACCACTCGATGCACCGCGCATGGCTGCGCGACTCGATCGCCGGCGCGATTCGCCGCCACCTCGACCGCATCCGATGAACGTCAACACGCGCACCTGGCAGCGAGGGAAGTTCCTCGGCGAGTACGACAACCGCCAGCTCCGCCCGGTCGAGGTGCTGCTGTTCGTCCGCTACCGCGACGAGCTGGGCGGGCGCGTCCTCGAGCTCGGCTCGGGCGGCGGCAGGATCATCGGCTACGTCGCACAGATCGCGCGCGAGGCACACGGAATCGACATCTCGCGGCAGATGGTGGAGCACGCCCGCCAGGCCGTCCCCGATGCGACGTTCCACGAGGGCGACTTCACCGACCTGTCGCGCTTCGAGGCCGGCTCGTTCGAGGCGGTGATCGCGGGGTGCAACTCGCTCGACATCCTCGACGACGCCGAGCGGGCCGCGATGCTCGACGAGCTGCACCGTGTGATCGCGCCGGGCGGCCTGCTGATCATGTCGTCCCACAACCGCGGCCACGTCCCGCGGCTGCGCGCGGCGAGTCATATTCGCACGCAGGACCCGCTGCGCTTCGGCTTCGACCTGATGCGGCTGCCGCGGCGGCTGCGCAACCACAGGCGGCTTGCGGCGCACGAGCGCAACGACGACGGCTACCAGATCATCAACGACTCGGCGTACGACTACTCGCTGCTGCACTACTACATCTCGCGCGACGACCAGGAGCGCCAGTTCGCCCGGCACGGCTTCGAGATGCTGGAATGCCTCGACCTCGAGGGACGCAACGTCGGGCCGGGCGAGGACGCGCCCGACTTCGTCGAGCTGCACTACGTGGCCAGACGTACCTGACCGCTGAGGTTGAGAGCGGTGAGCTCCGTGGCGCCGGGCGCCGTGACCACGCGCTCGTGGCCCGGCTCGATCGTGAAGGCGTTGTCGGAGGTGCTCGTCGCGCCATGGATCCGCACGCCGTGGGCGAGCTTGCGCGAGCGCACGATCAGGCGATCGCCGTCGCGCTCCGCCTCTAGCCCCAGGTCGTCCTGGGCCGGCGGGCGACCGACCGGGAAGCGGAATGCCTGCGACAGCAGCTCACCGTCCGGTGACTCGAGGCTGACCGCCACCACGTCGTGCTGCGGCGGGCCGAAGCGGTAGGCATACGACGCGTCGGCGAAGCGGCCGAGGATGGCCTCCACGTCGCGCTGCACCACGGAGTGCGGCGCAAGCTCGATGTCCTCCGCGGCGCCGTCCACGCGCACCTCGAGGTCGCGGTAGAAGTCCACGCGCAGCCGCGCGCGCAGCGGCTCCGGCCGGTCGTTGGCCACGTGCGCGGCGATGCCGTTCATGCCCTCGTCGGTGGTCCAGACCGCCACGGGCGCGAGCGCGCGCCGCAGGTGGTGGTAGGCCACCTTCGGCCTGCCTTCGTGGTCGAGCACGCCCCAGCCGGCGCCCGGTAGGAGGTCGCGGAGCCACAGGATCAACCCGCCGCCGCAGGGTGACGCGGCGCGGCGCCACTCGCCGAGCACCTCGGCCATGACCTCGCCGGAGACGAAGCGCGACAGCTCGAGGTAGCGGTCGTCGTCTCGATCGGCGCCGTACAGCAGCTCGAGGTAGTGGTCGCGCACGTCCTGGAAGTCCCAGTCGGTGCCCACGTCCTTCGGCACGCCGCCGGTCTCGTCGGAGTCGGGCTGGTTCGCGATAGCCAGGCACTCGCTGGCGAACTTCACCTCGGCACGCCGCACGTCCTCGATCGGCCTCCGGTAGCCGCCGACGCCGAAGTAGTGGGCGATCCCGTCGTTCGGGCGGAACGGGAGCGCGCCGCCGGTCGGGCTCGACGAGACGTATGGGACGTCGGTTCCCGCGGCGTTCACAGCCTCGGGCAGGATCTCCCCGAACAGCTCGCCGCGGCCGAGGTCCGGGTCGAGGCCCAGCATCGCCACCTGCTGCTCGATCTCGCTGTTGCCGCACAGCATCGCCAGGCTGGGGCGCCACGCGATGTCATCGAGCACCTGCGCCACCTCGCGCTCGGCCGTGGCGCGGAAGCCGGCGTCGGCGATCGGGTAGTCGAAGTTGGCGAACATGAAGTCCTGCCAGACGAGCAGCCCGAGCTCGTCGCAGAGATCCCAGAACTCCGGCGACTCGTACGCGGCGGTGCCCGGGATGCGGATCATGTTCATGCCGGCGTCGCGGGCCGCCTCGAGGGTGGCGCGGACTTCGTTCTCCGGCACGGGAGTCCACAGCGCGCCGCGCGCGAACACCTGCACCCCGTTCACCTCGAGCAGCCCGCGGAGCGACCGGAAGCCCACGCGTCCCGCCCGGTCGCCGTTGACTCGCACCTCGTGGAGCGCCGGTTCGCCGTGGGTGTGCGGCCACCACAGCTCGACGCCGGGGATGCGCAGCTCACCGCCGTCGGCGCGCTGCCCGGCGACCTCGATCTCGCGCAAGTCGTCGCCGCGCACGGTCACCACGCCGGTGTCGCCGTCCAGCCGCGCACGGATCTCGTAGCGCGGCTGCCGCGGCTCCAGCGTCACCGGACGCCACGGCCCGACCACCGCCGGCCCCGGCGCGAAACCGGGCGCGCGCCCCATCAGCATCGTCCGGAACCAGCGCAGGTTGCCGTCGTAGGCGATCTGCGTGCGCCAGCGCGCGCGCGGCTTGCGGCGGACGGCCAGCAGCGGCTTGAGCGCGTGGCAACGGATCACGAGGTCGTTGACGTCGCGCAGCCGTCCCCGCACGTCCACCTCGTGGCGCTCGAACATCGACTGGCTCTGCAGCACCAGCTCGCCGTTCAGCCACACCTCGGAGACCGTCGCGATGCCGCCGAAGCGCAGCACGTCCCCGCTGCCCGAGAACGAGGTGCGGAACCACCAGTCGTAGGCGTCCACGTCGGGCTCGTGCGGCATCTCGGCGAGCCACTCGAGCGAGTCCTCCGGCGCGTCGGGAGCCGCCTTGGCGACCTCCCATGCGTAGAGGCGCACGTCAGGCGGCGGCGCCGTCGAGCGCCGCCATCGCCTCGTCCCACGCGCCGGCCATCTCAGCCACGTACGGCTCGGGGTCGAACTCGCGGCGGCGTGCGAGACGGAACGAGAGCACCTTCGAGGTCTCGACGATGCGGCGCATCGCCGCGGCCGCGGGAGCGCCGCGCTCGGCGAGCAGCCAGTCGGCGTAGTCGGCGCCCGCCTCGAAGGCCGAGCCCAGCATCCGCACCGTCGCGAACGCGTAGTCGTGGTAGGCCTGCGCGTCGCCCGCGAGCAGCAGAGGCAGCTCGCGCGAAAGCTGCAGCGCGAACGCCGCGAAGGGGTTGGAAGCAGGGCGCCGCTGGAGGTGCAGGCGCAGCAGGTCGAGCGAGGCAGCCCGCGGATCGGCAGCCGGCGGGCCGGCGTCGAAGCGCACGATCTCGGTGTACGGTGGCAGCACCGGCAGGTCGAAGATGCCGCGGTAGTCGTCGCCGTCGAGCTCGAAGTAGCCGGGACCGTGGAAGTAGCGCATCCGCTCGCCGGCGATGTCGATCGCCTCGACGGCGACGGACGTCTTCACGTGCTCGGCGTGGTAGCTCGTGGCAGCCGTGTCGGGCAGGTACCAGGCGTCGAGCTCGACGATGATCGTCCGCCCGGCCTCGATCTGCTCGGCGATCTGGCCGGGGAGCGAGCGGTAGGGCTGCATCTCGTGGATGTCGATGCCGTAGAGCACCTCGAGGTCGTTCTGCGTGGGCTTGAAGAACGTCCACTGGTCGCCCTCGAAGTCCAGCCGCACGATGACCCCCATCGCCGCAAGCGGCTCGTCGCCGCGCGCGTGCAGCAGCTCGACGATCACGTCCGTGTAGCAGTTGGTCTCGGGGTAGGAGCGGGCGGTGCCGTGCAGCGCGTGTGGGCTGTAGGTGGCGGGGTCGAGCCCGAACAGGCTCACCGCGGAGGCGGTGCTCACGCCCACAGCTCCCGGCGGACCTCCATGGGCCAGTCCGCCGGCTCGAGACCGTGCGCGCGGAACAGCGCCAGCGTGATGCGCTCCTCGCCGAAGCCCAGGCAGGCGGTGTGCGCGATGGTGCCGTCCGAGAGCTCGATTCCGAACGTCTCGGCGAAGTGCTCCTGGTGATAGTTGAACGACGCGACCGCGGTGGGGTCGTCGCCGGCGATCGGGACGAGGATCTCGAACTTCAGCGCCTGCTCGCGCTGGCTGGCGGCGAGCATCCGCCCGCTGCGGCCGAAGAAGGGGTCAGACGCGACATCGAAATTTGCGTCGAGGCCGAGGCTGCGCAGCAGGTCCACGGCCCGGTCGCGCCACATCTCGCGCCAGTCGGCCACCGCGTCGGGCTCGCCGATCCGCACGATCTCGCGCTGATGGAACATCTGGAGACGCGCCGGATCGCCCGACGGCTCGTGGCGGAACACGTAGGAGCCGCCCGCGTCCACGATCACGCCGCCCTCGGGCAGCGGTCCGCGGCGGGCGATGGCGGGGTAGACCGGGTAGCACGCGGCGGGGACCAGCACGAGCTCGGTCATCTCCTGGAACTCGCTCCAGTCCTCGTGCCGCGCGGCGCGCGCCTGCTGCTTCAGCGCCTGGCTCTCGCTGCCCTCGAAGCCGAAGATCGAGCCGGCCAGGTGAGGGAACGACTTGAGGTAGCCGCTCGACTCGAACTGCTCGCGGGGGAGGATCGGCGGGACGCGCAGCCGCTCAGGGCCGTCGTTCGCGCCGCTGCGCGTGACGAGATCGTCGAACGCGAGGCGCACGTCCTCGAACAGCTGGCCGCGGCCGTAGACGCCGGGGACGCCGGACGGGATCAGGAGTCCCGCCTCGGTGAGCTCCTCGAGGAACTCGTCCTGCGCGGGCGTACCGGGGCGGAAGTCCGCCACGACCTAGACCTCCTTGGCGATGAGCAGCAGGCCGGCGTTCGTCTGGTGGATGCGCTCGTTGGCGATCATCAGGCAGGCCGACATCGTGTCGCGCAGGTGCCGGCCGACGCTGAACGGCGTGTCGTTCTTGAAGCCGACGATGCCGGTGACGCCCATCGCGCCCTGACACACGCGCGGTGCCTGCTCCGAGGCCGCGATCTTGAGGTTGTTGAAGCGCAGCGCCGAGCGCATCGTCGTGAGCGATTCGCGGCCGGGCTCCTCCGAAGCGTCCACGAACTCGCGCAGCGCCGAGCTGACCTCGGCGCGCAAGAGCGACAGCTCGCTCATGACGTGCGAGAGCCGGTGCGCGGCGGGCGGCGGCTCGCCACCCGGGTTGCGCTTGGCCGCGGCCTTGACGAACGC
This sequence comes from Thermoleophilaceae bacterium, assembly GCA_025928265.1. Taxonomy (GTDB): domain Bacteria; phylum Actinomycetota; class Thermoleophilia; order Solirubrobacterales; family Thermoleophilaceae; genus JAICJV01. Next base: position 2,076 of record JAICJV010000105.1, on the reverse strand, counting down.
GCGAGCGCGGTCGAACGCGTCGGTGGCGATGCCCAGCCACAGGTGCGACCAGGTGATGTGCGACACCGGCACCATCGTCTCGGGCGCGATCGTGGAGAACGGGATCGTGAGCGCCTGCTCGAGCGGGAACGTCGCGCGCACGGTGCAGCCGGGGGAGCAGGTGCCGCGCATGCCGAGCGGGTCCCACGTGCCGTTCGGCTCCATCTCCATCTGGTCGCGCCGCGTGAGCACGAGCACCTGGTCGCCGGGCTCGGCGTCGGGGGCGCGGCGGACGGTGGTGAGGAGGTCGTCCGCGTGCTGGCCGTAGCTCACGGTCGGGCACTGCTTCTCGAAGTTGTGGACGCCGTCGGCTCCCGGGGTCACGGCGGCGATCGACTTGCCCATGTCGCCGCCGGTGCCCACTTCGGAGGTGGCCGACGCGATCAGGCGCTGCTCGTCGGAGAGCCGGCGGAGGTAGTCCTCGAACCACGGCGAGCCGTCGAGGTGGCGCACGATCGACGCCACCTGGATCTGGTGCATCGCGAACACCATCGCGCTGGCGCCGCAGCGGCGGCCGAGCTCGAAGCACGCCTCGGCGATCGCCTCGAACGAGACGCCGGCGCCGCCGAACTCGGTTGGTACGAATGCCGACAGCGCGCGCTCCTCGCGCATCGCCTCGACGGCCTCGTGCGGGAAGCGGGCGTTCTTGTCGACGTCGGCGGCGTTCGGGCCCGCGAACTCCTCCGCGATGCGGTGGATGCCCGCGAGAAAGGCCTGGTCGCGATCTACGGAGATGCTCACGCGGCGACGCTGCCCTGGAGCTCGCTCACAGCCGCCTCAATGGCGGCGATGCTCTCGAAGACGCTGCGCTTGAGCATCGAGTCCGGGAACTCGACGTCGAACGCGTCCTCGAGGGCGAGCATCACGTTGACGCTCGCGTGCGAGGTCATGCCGGCCTGGTAGAGGTCGGCATCGTTCGACAGCGCGTCGACGTCGGTCGAGAGGCGAGCGTTCTCGCGCAGGATGCGACGGATTTCGTCGGTCATGGTCCCTAGTCCCAGCGGTATGGGGTTTGTTTCGCCAGCCGGGGCCAGAACCCGCCCCGTCCTGCATGGTTTCGGCACTCGCGCGCGGGTTCTTGAGGGCTGAGGGGTGCCGCGCAAGCCCACTCTAAGCACGGTTTCGGCCGCCGTCTATACCCAGCACGGCGGTATAGACCGGACCGCGTGGCGCGGTAGCGCGGCCTGCTTCAGCAGGGCTCTGGCGCGCGCCACGGCGGTGTAACCGTGGACCGCGTGGCGCGGTAGCGCGGCCTGCTTCAGCAGGGCTCTGGCGCGCGCCACAGCGGTATATTGACTCGCGAGTCAACGACCTTTCAGGAGCCGAATCTTGGCTGTCGCCGCCGCCCATTCCGACCAGACCGACGAGCAGCGCGCCATCACGGAGATGGTGCGGCAGTTCGTCGACGAGCAGGTAATCCCGATCGCCGAGAAGCACGACCACGAGGACTCGTTCCCGGACGAGGTCGTGGAGCAGATGAAGGAGCTCGGCCTCTTCGGCGTGACGATTCCCGAGGAATACGGCGGAATGGGCCTCGACCTGGCGACCTACGCGATGATCGTCGAGGAGCTTTCGCGCGGCTGGATCTCGGTCTCGGGCATCGTCAACACCCACTTCATCGGCTCGTACCTGCTGATGAAGTTCGGCACCGACGAGCAGAAGGAGTACTTCCTCCCGAAGATGGCGACCGGCGAGATCCGGGCCGCCTTCTCGTTGTCGGAGCCCGGACTCGGCTCCGACGTGCAGGCCATCACCACCTCCGCCAAGAAGGAGGGCGAGAACTGGCTCATCAACGGCCAGAAGATGTGGGTCACGAACGGCCTGCGCTCCGGGGTCGTGTTCGTCCTCGCCAAGTCCGACCGCGAGGCCGATCCGCCATACAAGGGCATGACCTGCTTCATCTGCGAGAAGGAGCCGGGTGCGCACGAGAACCCCGGCCTGACCGTGCCGCCGCAGATCAAGAAGATGGGCTACAAGGGCGTCGAGTCCACGGAGCTCGTGTTCGACGGCTACGAGTGCCCCTCGAACCGCATCCTC
>JAICJV010000049.1 GCA_025928265.1 Thermoleophilaceae bacterium | reverse complement strand
TGCCCCCGAGCAGGGTCGGCACCTCGGCGTCGCGGAACGCCGCGACGGCCTTCTTGAGCGTGGCCTCGAACGCCTTGAACCCCTCGTCTGCCATCGCCCCGCACATACCCTGTCACTTGATTTCGAACCTGTCGGACGCGGGTAGGGGAGAGGCATGGCTGTGCACCATGACGGTCTTCCCGTGCCTGAACACGAGGCCACGACGATCAAGGTCGCGACCGCCGGCGACATCCACTGCTCCGAGGCGAACCGCGCGGAGACGGCGGCGTCATTCGCCGCGATCGACGGCAGCGTCGACCTGATCCTGCTCGCCGGCGACCTGACCACGCACGGCGAGCCCGAGCAGGCGAGGGTGCTGGCGGACGCGTGCCGCGATCTCTCGACGCCGGTGGTCGCGGTGCTCGGCAACCACGACTGGCACGTGAACCGCGTGCCCGAGCTCGTCGAGGTGCTCGAGGACGCCGGCATCGAGGTGCTCGACCGCTCGCACACGATCTGCCGGCCGCAGGGAGTGGAGGTCGGCATCGTCGGTGTGAAGGGACACGTGGGTGGCTTCCCCGGCTCCTACCTGCCCGACTTCGGCGAGCCCGACCTGCGCGCGGTGTACGCCAACTGCACGCGCGAGGTGGAGGCGATCGAGGCGGGGCTGAAGGCGGTCGAGACGTGCCCGCTGCGGATCGTGATGCTGCACTACGCGCCCACGACCGACACGCTGATCGGCGAGCCTGAGCCGATCTGGGCGTTCCTCGGCACCGACCGCCTGGCCGGGCCGATCGTGCATCACCAGCCCGACCTCGTCGTGCACGGCCACGCGCACGCGGGCACGTTCGAGGGCCGCCTCGCCGACGTGCCGGTGTTCAACGTGTCGGTGCCCGTGATGAAGCGCGACTTCTGGGTGTTCGAGCTGGCGTGTGCGGAGCGAAGAGCTTCCGCGATCCATTGAGCGAAATGCTCGATCCCGGCGGCCTGCCGCCGGTCGCGCGATCGCTTGGCGGACCGGGATCTCCATTTCGCTAGTCCGCGGCTAGTCCCGTTCGCCCACTCGGGCGCTGTCGAGATCCAGGTCCCGTAGCACGCGCTGCGCCACGTTGGAGCGCACGTCGCCGCGGGCCTCGAGCTCGAGGACGGCGTCGCGTGCCGCGTCGAGCAGCTCGGCGTCGGCGGCTGCCACGCGCCGGTGCCGTTCCTCGAGCTCGGGGTCGCCGCCGTTCTCCGCGCGCGCGGAGTAGCGGTCGCGGCGGAAGGCGTACTCCCCCTCGAGCCAGTTGCGGCTCGTTTCCGTCAGCTCGTGCTCGCGCGCGACCTCGTCGAGCCGCTCGAGGGCCGCCTCGGCCGCGCGTGCGCGCGCATATTCCTCCTCGTGCTGGGCCTGCTCGCGGTCGGTGAGCCCGAGCGCGCGCATCAGCGGCCGCAGCGTCAGGCCCTGGATCACCAGCGTCGCGACGATCACGATCAGCGCGATCAGGACGATCACGTCGCGGCCCGGGAACGGCTTTCCCGCGTCGGTCGTGGTGGGGAGCGACAGCACCGCCGCCAGCGCGAGCGACCCGCGCACGCCGCTCCACGCGAGCGCGAGGCGCCAGCCGCGCGTGGACACCGGGTTCTCGCGACCGACGAGCCGGCGCACGCTCTGCCATGCCGATGGCAGCGTGAGCGCCCAGATGATGCGGATCCCTACGAGCGCGACGAGGATCGCTCCGGACGCGAGCGCGACCTTGCCCGCAGATAGCTCGACCGCGTTCAGCACGTCGTGCATCTGGAGGCCGACGATCAGGAACAGGAGCGAGTTGAGGACGTAGGCGATGAGCTGCCACGCCGCCTGGATCTCCACGCGCGTGAGCGGCTCGACGACCGAGTGCGAGCGCGGTCCCATCCACAGCCCGGCCGCGACCGCAGCGAGGATTCCGGAAGCTCCGACGCGGTCGGCCACGATGTAGGCCGCGAGCGGCGTGACGAGCGACAGCGCGGCCTCCACGATGCTGTCGCCGGTGCGCCGCCGGATGAGGACCACGAACGCGGCGATCGCGAAGCCGATGGCGATGCCGCCGACGATCGACAGCGCGAGCTTGCCGCCCGCCGACGCGACCGAGAACGTGCCCGTGACGACCGCGCTCACCGCCACCTTCACGAGCGCGAACGCCACGCCGTCGTTCAGGAGGCTCTCGCCCTGGATGACGGCCACGAGGCGCGGGTCGGCGCCCTCGCGGCCTAGCACCTGCACCGGAGCGACGGCGTCGGTGGCCGCCAGCGCCGCACCCAGCGCGAACGACGGACCCCAGCCGAGGTCGAGAACGAAGTGCGCCGCCGCCGCCACGACCCCCGCCGTCACGCCCACGAGCACCGACGCCAGCAGCGCGATCGACCGCGCGTTGCGCGCGAGCTCCGCCACCGGGGCGAAGAACGCGTCCGCGTAGAGCAGCGGCGCCACGAAGAGGAGCAGGACCAGATCCGGATCCGGCTTCACGGTCTCGATGCCGGGCACGAACGCTATGCCGATCCCGCCGAGCACGAGCGCCACCGGATACGGGATGCCGATGCGACGCGAGACCCACGTGAGCGCCAGCGCGACCGCGAGCAGCAGCACGAGGGTCTCGGCAATGTGGATGGGAGACATCGCGGCGCCGAAAGCTACGAGAGACTGCCGCGGATGGATCGCGCGGAGTTCCAGGCGATGCTCGCTCTCGACGAGCGCCACTGGTGGTATCGCGGCCGCCGCCGGGTCGTGCGCGCGGTGCTCGACGACCTGCCCGTCTGCGACCCCGCGCGGCTGCTGGACGCCGGCGCGGGCTCCGGCAGGACGCTCGACGAGCTGGCGGTGTACGGCCATGCGAGCGGGGTCGAGCTCGATCCGGCGGGCGTCGAGGCGGCGCGCCGCCGCGGCCACGACGTGGAGCGCGCGCCGATCGAGGCGATCCCGCATCCGGACGCGAGCTTCCACGTGGTCACGTGCCTCGACGTGCTCGAGCACACGCGCGACGACGTGCGGAGCCTGCGCGAGCTCCTGCGGGTCACCCGGCCGGATGGCTTCCTCGTGGTCACGGTCCCCGCTTACCCGCGGCTCTGGTCACGACACGACGAGGTGAATCGCCACTACCGCCGCTACACCCGCCGCTCGCTGCGCGCCGCGGCGGAGGCGGCCGGGTGGTCGGTCGAGCGCATGACGTCGTTCAACGCCGCGTACCTCGTGCCGGCGGCGGCCGTACGCGTGGTCACCCGGTCGGCGGATGCGAACGGAACGTCGGAGCTCGCGCTTACGCCGCCCCGGCTCGACCGGGTCCTGGAGCTGCCGCTGCGTGCCGAGGCCGCCCTGATCGCGCGCGGCGTCGCGCTGCCCGCGGGCCTGTCCCTCCTCGCGGTTATGCGCCGCACCTAGCGAAATGGAGATCCCGGTGTGCGAGCGCTCGCGCGACCGCGGCATGCCGCCGGGATCGAACATTTCGCTCTGTCGTTCTCCTCCTCACGGCGGATGGACAAATCGGCATCAAGGCTGATGTCACGCAGGCCATCCCGGCGTACCTTCGCGTCTCAGGATGCAAGTAGTCCGACTCGTACGCCTTTGAAGGAGGCACAGAACATGGCCGATGGCCTTACCAACGCCGCGCCGGCCGTATCGACGCGCCCCGTCGTCTCGGCCATGTCAATCACCCGCCGTTACGGCGAAGGCGAATCCGCCGTCGATGCGCTTCGTGGCGTCGCGCTCGAGGTGATGAGCGGCGAGCTCACGTCCGTGATGGGCCCCTCCGGCTCCGGTAAGTCCACCCTGATGCACATCCTCGCGGGGCTCGACCGCCCCACCCAGGGCACCGTCGAGATCGCGGGGAACGACATCACCCAGATGAACGACAACGAGCTCACGCTCCTGAGGCGCGAGCACATCGGGTTCATCTTCCAGTTCTTCAACCTGCTCCCGATGCTGTCGGCCGAGGAGAACATCCTTCTGCCGCTGTCGCTCGCCGGCGAGAAGCCGGACACGGAGTGGGTCGACGAGCTGATCGGGAAGGTGGGCCTCGCCGACCGTCGCGAGCACCGTCCGAGCGAGCTCTCGGGAGGGCAGCAGCAGCGCGTGGCGATCGCCCGCTCGCTGGTCACGCGCCCGACCGTGCTGTTCGCGGACGAGCCGACCGGCAACCTCGACTCCACCACCAGCGACGAGATCCTCCAGCTGCTGCGCGGCTCGGTGGACGACTATGGCCAGACGATCGTCATGGTGACCCATGACGCCGGCGCCGCAGCCGTCGCCGACCGCACGATGTTCCTGGCGGACGGCCTGCTCGTGAAGGACCTCGGACGTTCGAGCTCGAGCCAGGTGCTCGCCGCGATGAACGACATCCAGACGGCGGCCGCGCGATGAGGACAGCCACCGTCAAGGGACTGCTCGGGCGCAAGTTGCGCACCGGGCTCACGGCGCTGGCCATCGTGCTCGGCGTGGCGATGATCGCGGGTGCGTTCATCACCACCGACACGATGCTGAAGGCGTCCGACGACCTGAAGCAGGCGTCGTACGGAACCGCCGACGCGGTCGTCTCCGGTCGCACCGCGTTCAAGCTGAGCGACAACAACAACGGGGCGTCGCAGCGCAAGTCGATTCCGGAGTCACTCGCGAAGCAGGTCCAGTCGGTGCCACAGGTGGCGTTCGCGTCGCCCGAGGTCGACGGCGAGGCCAAGCTGACCGACAAGAACGGCAAGGTCGACAAGTCGAGCAGCGGCCCGCCGTTTGCCGTCGGGTTCGACACCAGCAACCCGACCGCGCGGGATCTGAGCCCGTTCAAGATCCGGTCCGGGGCGCTGCCCACGCAGCCGAACCAGGTCGCGATCGACAAGGGCACGTTCGACCGCAAGCACTACAGGGTCGGCGACACCATCGGCGCGATCGCCAATGGCAGCGTTCAGCGGTTCACGATCACCGGCACCGTCACGTTCGGCGGCGTCAACTCGATCGGCTCGGCCAGCGCCGCCGTGTTCTCGCTGCAGGGCGCTCAGCAGCTGCTGGGCGAGCCGGGCAAGGTCGACTCGATCCTCGTCAGGAGCAAGCCCGGCGTGAGTGCGTCGGAGGTGCGTTCGGCAATCGCCCAGACGCTTCCGGCGACGGCGCAGGTTCAGTCGGCGCAGTCGCAGGACCGCTTCGACCTCTCGGGGCTGGACTCGTTCCTGAAGATCCTGCGCACGGCGCTGCTCGTGTTCGGCTTCATCTCGCTGTTCGTCGGCGCGTTCATCATCTTCAACACGCTCTCCATCACGGTCGCCCAGCGCACCAAGGAGTTCGGCCTGTTGAGGATGATCGGCGCGTCGCGGCGCCAGGTGCTCGGCTCGGTCGTCCTCGAGGCGATCGTGATCGGGCTGATCGCGTCGATCGTCGGCATCGCGGCGGGCTTCGGCCTGTCGAAGCTGATCAACGCGCTGTTCACCTCGAGCGGCATCGACCTGCCGACCGCCGGCACGGTCTTCGCCGGCCGGACGGTGATCGTCGCGATCGCGGTCGGTGTCGGCATCACCACGCTCGCGGGCCTCGGCCCGGCGCTGCGCGCGACGCGCATCGCCCCGGTCGCGGCGCTTCGCGAGGGCAACGTGGACCCCGTGCGCAAGCGCGGGAAGCTCGGCTGGGCGGTCACGATCCTGACGTCCGCGATCGGCATCGGGCTCGTGAGCTACGGCGTGTTCGCGAACGGCCTCGACGCCACCTCCGTGCTCGTCTCGATGGGCGTGGGCTCGCTGCTCCTGTTCGTCGGCGTGGCACTTGTGGCGCCGCAGATCGCTCGGCCCCTCGCGTCCGTGATCGGCCGCGCGTCCGAGCGGTTCGGCGGATCCGCGGGCCGGCTGGCGCGTGACAACGCCATGCGCAACCCGCACCGCACCGCGACCACGGCTGCGGCGCTCATGATCGGGATCGCGCTCGTCACGTTCGTGGCGGTGCTCGGCTCGAGCATGCGCACCGCGTTCGACACCCAGATCGGGAACACGGTCAAGTCGAACTACGTGGTCACCGCGCCGGACGGCTTCGCGCCGTTCTCCGCGGGCACGGCCGACGCCCTGGCGAAGCAGCCGGGTGTGACCGCGGCCTCGGTTCGCGAGGATCAGGTGAAGGCGTTCGGCGACAAGCAGTCGATCGACGGCATCGACGCGACCGCGGGCCAGGTCCTGCAGTTCAACTGGAAGTCCGGCTCGAACGCCACGCTCGCCCAGCTGGGCTCCGACGGCGCCGTGATCACCAAGAAGTTCGCCGACAAGCACGACCTGAAGGTGGGCGGCACGCTCACCGCGCAGTCGGCCTCCGGCGACAAGCTGAACCTGACGGTGAGGGGCATCCAGAAGCCGTCCGAGTTCAACCCGCTCGGACTCGCGGACATCACGATCTCGCGGCAGCTGTTCGACAAGACGTTCGAGCAGCCCAAGCTGCGCTACGTGTTCGTGAACACGAGCATGCCCGAGAAGCAGCTCGCGGCCTCGGTGTCGCAGTTCCCGGACGCGAAGGTGTGGACCCTCGCGGCGTACAAGAAGGACCAGGACAAGCAGTTCACCTCGTTCCTGAACATCCTGTACGCGCTGCTGGCCCTGTCGGTGATCGTGAGCCTGTTCGGCATCGTCAACACGCTGGTGCTGTCGGTGTTCGAGCGGACGCGCGAGCTCGGCATGCTCCGCGCGGTCGGCATGACGCGCCGCCAGGTGCGACGGATGATCCGCCACGAGTCGATCATCACCGCGCTGATCGGCGCCGTGCTCGGCATGGTCGTCGGCGTGTTCCTGTCGGCGCTCGTGACGCAGGCGCTGTCGCAGTACGACGTCGGCTTCCACCTGCCGATCGGGACGCTGATCGCGTTCCTGATCGTGTCGATCGTCGCCGGCGTGCTGGCGGCGATCGGGCCCGCGCGGAGGGCTGGGAAGCTCAACGTGCTGCAGGCGCTGCAGTACGAATAGCGTCGGCATCGCAAATCGGAAAGCGGAAATTGGAAAGCGGGGCTGGAGCACCGGCCCCGCTTTCCGCTTTCCCGTTTCCAATTTCCTGATTCTGGTTTCCTGAGAGGTAATGGTTCAGCACGGGCGAGGTCTATCTCCGTGGGCGCCGAAGCCTGATCCGGAAGAGGCGCGTCGCGAGCAGCGCAGGGAGCGCTGGCTGTGGTTCGTGCGCTACGGCGTGCCGATCCTCATCGCCATCTCCGGAGTGCTCGTGATGGCGCTTGCCTCGGACCGCCAGGTGGGCATAGAGATCGGCGCGATGCTGCTCGGGGCGGCCATCGCCGTGTTCCTCCTCAACTTCTTCTTCCGGATGGGCGTCAGCGGCGACACCGCGCGCGACGAGGAGGAGGCGGCGCGCCGCTACTTCGACCAGCACGGCCGCTGGCCCGACGACCCTTAGGCCACGGACCGCGAGCGGGCGAGCGGAGCGCCACCAACCCGTACCATCAGCTCCGGGGAAGAACGAGACGAAATGCTCGATCCCGCGGGACCGGGATCTCCATTTCGTAAGGGGAGGATTCGAGATGCTCGAAGGGCTGGTCCAGCATGACTTTCCGCTGAACCTCCAGCACGTGTTGGCGCGGATGCGGTCGCAGTTCGGCGACAGCGAGGTGGTCACGTTGACCGCCGACGGAACGACACGCGCGCGCTACGCGGAGGTCTGCGGGCGGATCGACCGGCTCGCGGGCGCGCTGACGTCACTCGGGGTCGAGCAGGGCGATCGGGTCGCCACGTTCGGCTGGAACTCGCAGCGCCACCTCGAGCTCTACTACGCCATCCCCTGCATGGGCGCGGTCCTCCACACGCTCAACATCCGCCTGTTCGCCGACCAGCTCACCTACATCGCGAACCACGCCAAGGACAAGCTCGTGTTCGTCGACGACGTGCTCGTCCCCGTGCTCGAGAAGGTGGCCCCGACCTTCGAGACGGTGGAGAAGTTCGTCGTGATGGGCGGCGGCGACTGCGGCGAGCTCCCCAACGTGATCCGCTACGAGGAGCTGATCGCCGACCAGCCCGCGAACTTCGACTGGCCCGAGCTCGAGGACAACCAGGCGGCCGGTCTCGCCTACACGAGCGGCACCACCGGCAACCCCAAGGGCGTCCTCTACTCGCACCGCTCACAGCTGCTGCACGCGTTCGGCACATGCCTCGCCGACGCGATGGGCCTGACGGCCGCGGACCGCGTGCTCCCCGTCGTGCCGATGTTCCACGTGAACGCGTGGGGGATCCCGTACGCGGCCGGGCTGATCGGGTCCGACCTGATCATGCCGATGCAGTTTCTCCAGGCCGAGCCGCTCGCGAAGCTGATCGAGGAGGAGAAGGTGACGGTGGCCGCGGGCGTCCCCACCGTCTGGCTCGACCTCCTGAACTACGTCGACGAGCACAAGCCCGACCTGTCATCGATCCGCACGGTGGTCGGCGGCGGCTCGGCGGTGCCGCTGTCGCTGATGCAGGCGTTCCAGGAGCGCCACGGCATCCGGATCACGCAGGCGTGGGGAATGACCGAGATGAGCCCGCTCGGCACGGTCGCGCGACCGCCGGCGGGGCTGAGCGAGGACGAGCAGTGGCGCTACCGCGACACCGCCGGGCGGATCATGCCGCTCGTGGAGGCGCGCCTGGTCACGGGCGACGGCTCCGAGGCGCCATGGGACGGCGAGACCACCGGCGAGCTCGAGGTGCGCGGTCCGTGGATCGCCTCCGACTACTACGAGGATCCGTCCGCCCGCGACAAGTTCCACGACGGCTGGCTGCGCACCGGCGACATCGCGTCGATCGACTCGCGGGGGTTCGTGAAGATCTCCGACCGCGCCAAGGACGTGATCAAGTCCGGCGGCGAGTGGATCTCGTCGGTGGAGCTCGAGGTGGAGCTGATGGCGCACCCGGACGTGGCGGAGGCGGCTGTGATCGCCAGGCCGGACGAGCGCTGGCAGGAGCGGCCGCTCGCGTGCGTCGTGCGCAAGGCCGGGTCGAGCGTGAGCGCGGACGACCTGATCGAGCACCTGCGCCCGCGCGTCGCCAAGTGGTGGCTGCCCGACGAGATCTCGTTCATCGACGAGGTGCCGAAGACGAGCGTGGGCAAGTTCGACAAGAAGGTGCTGCGCAAGCGGCTGCAGGAAGGCAACCTGGAGAGCGAGACGGTCAGTCAGCCGGCGTAGCTCGCGCCACCAGCACCTGCGTGCACACGAACAGCGCGCCCAGGCGCTCGCCGACGGAGGTCCGCACCTCCCATACGTGCGTGCGGCGGCCGAGGTGCAGCGGCACGGCCTCGGCCTCGAGCACGTCGCCGGAGCGCGCAGTGCCGAACACGTTCATCTTCATCTCGGCGGTCGAGAACTCGAGGCCGCCCTCGAGGTTGGCGATCGTGGCCCACGCGGCGACGGTGTCGGCGAACGACGCCCATACGCCGCCGTGCACGTAGCCGCCGGGGTGGAGGTGGCGCTCGTCCGCGGTCAGGCGCCCGCGCGCGCCCTCGGTGCCGATCTCGACCACCTCGATGCCGAGGTTGCCCGGGAAGCTGCCCGCGAGCACGCGCTGGATGTCCGCGGGCTCGATCAGCGCTCGAGCGCCTTGCGGAGCAGGTCCCGCAGCGTCCGCTGGTCCGCGCGCGAGAGGCTCGCGATGGAGTCGGGCGGCAGCGCCAGCTGCGCGCGGATCTCCTCGCGCACGCGCTGCCCCTCGTCGGTCAGCGCCAGCAGCTTCACGCGCCGGTCGCTCTCGTCGGCGCGCCGCTCGACGTAGCCGCGCTCCTCGAGGCGGTCCGTGATCCACGTGACCGCCGATCGATCGCAGCGCAGCATGTCGGCGATGTGGCTCATCGGCTGTGGCTCGTCGAGCGCGTTGAGCGCGAAGAACTGCGGCGGCTTGAGCCCGTAGTCGGCCTGTACGTCGAGCATCCGGGGCCGCACCTCACCGAAGATCTCCATGAAGAGCTCCCATGCCTCGGTCGCCGGGTCGCGGCGATTCGTCGCGGTGTCCGCCATGTTGCACACAGCATAGTTGGTTGTGCAAGTAAAACCAATCGTTGAATTATTCAATGGTCGTGATAGCGTGCGGTACATGAGCCAACCCAACGGAATCGAGGTCGACGGCCTCGTACGCGTCTTCAAGAAAGGACCGCGCGCGGTCGACGGCATCGACCTCGAGGTGCCGCCCGGCGAGATCTACGGCTTCCTCGGCCCGAACGGCGCCGGCAAGTCCACCACCGTCCTGATGCTCACGACGCTGCTGCCGCCCACCGAGGGCACGGCGCGCGTCGCGGGCTACGACGTGGTGCGCGAGGGGGCGAAGGTGCGGATCGCGATCGGTGCTGCGCTCCAGGATGCGGCGCTCGACCCGTTCCTCACCGGCCGCGAGCACATGCGCCTCCAGGGTGGCCTGCACGGTCTCGATCGCCGCGAGCGCGAGCGCCGCGGCGATGAGCTGCTGGAGCGCGTCGGGCTGAGCGAGGCGGCCGACCGCAAGGTGGGTGGCTACTCCGGCGGCATGAAACGGCGCCTGGACCTGGGGCTGGCGCTCGTCCACCGGCCGCGCATCCTGTTCCTCGACGAGCCCACCACCGGCCTCGACATCCAGAGCCGCACCGCGCTGTGGGAGGAGGTCTCACGCCTGTCCAAGGAGGACGGCGCCACCGTGTTCCTCACTACGCAGTACCTCGAGGAGGCCGACGTGCTGGCCGATCGCGTGGGCATCATCGACCACGGCAAGATCGTGGCCGAGGGAACACCCGCGGCGCTGAAGGCGGAGATCGGCCACGCGCACGTGGAGGCCCAGCCCGCGAACGAGGAGGACCGCGGCCGCCTCGATGCGGTCCTCGAGCGCTGCGACGGCGACCTCACGTCGATCGTGCGCGAGCTCGACCGCGAGGGCATCCGCGTAGCGCGCCTGACGGTGCACGAGCCGTCGCTCGACGACGTGTTCCTCGCCAAGACGGGGCGCTCGCTCGAGGGTGCCGGCGACGACGAGGACGAGCTGCTCGAGGAAGCGCTCGCTTGAGCTCGTTCGGTCACGCCGGGCTGCTCGTGCGCAGGTCGGTGATCCGCACACTGCGCCAGCCGGCGAACCTGGTCTTCTCGTTCATCTTCCCGCTGCTCCTGCTCGCGGTCAGCGCCGGCGGCCTGACCGCCACGACCAAGCTCCCGAACTTCCCCACCAACTCGTACCTGACGTTCGCGCTGGCGGTGCCTTTCATCCAGGGCGCGCTCTTCTCCGCCAACAGCGCCGGCACGAACTTCGCCGAGGACATCGAGAGCGGCTTCCTCTCGCGCCTCTCGCTCACGCCGCTGTCGCGCAGCGCGCTCCTGACCGGCCAGCTCGCCGGCGTGGTGGCGCTCGGGCTGTTGCAGGCGGTGGTGTTCCTCGCCGTGGGCCTGGCCGCCGGCGCGGGCTTCGCGGCGGGGATCGGCGGGCTGCCGGTGCTGCTCGCGCTGTCGGTGCTGATCACGCTCGGGTTCGGCACGCTCGGCGCGCTGGTGGCCATCCGCACCGGGTCGGGCGAGGCCGTGCAGGGGATGTTCCCGCTGTTCTTCGTCCTGCTCTTCCTGTCGTCCACGTCGCTGCCGCGCGACCTGATGTCGGTCGACTGGTTTCGCACGGTCGCCACCTACAACCCCGTCTCGTACCTGATCGAGGCGGTCCGCAGCCTGCTCATCACCGGCTGGGACGGCAAGGCGCTCGCGCTCGGCTTCGGGTTCGCCGCCGCGATAGCCGTTGCCGGGGTCTATCTCTGCTCGCGGGCGCTCCGCAACCGGATGGTGCGCACATGAACCGCCGCTTCCGCTCCGTCGCGCTGGCCGTTGCCGCGCGCAGCATCCACAACGTCTTCACCAACCCGGCGCTGATCCTGCCGTCGGTCGTCTTCCCGCTGTTCTTCTTCGCCGCGTTCGCCGGCGGCCTCGCGCGGGTGGGCGACATCCCGGGCTTCGACTACGACCCCGGCTACACCGCGTTCCAGTTCGCGTTCGTGCTCATCCAGTCGAGTGCCTTCGGCGGCGTCTTCACGGGGTTCGGGATCGCGCGCGACTTCGAGATGGGCTTCGGCCGGCGGCTTCTGCTGGCGGCACCGCAGCGTCCGGCGATCCTGGTCGGCTACCTGATAGCGGCGTTCGTGCGCGCGGCCTTCACCATGCTCGTGGTCACCGTCGTCGCGCTGGCCGCGGGCGCCGAGCTGAACGCCGGCGGCATCGATCTTTTCGGCCTCTACGGGCTCGCCGTGCTCGTGAACCTGGCCGCCGCCCTGTGGGCGGGCGGCGTCGCGCTGCGCGTCCGCTCGATCCAGGGCGGCCCGCTGATGCAGGTGCCCGTCTTCCTGCTGCTCTTCCTCGCGCCGGTCTACGTCCCGCTCGACCTGCTCACCGGCTGGATCCATGCGGTGGCCACGGTCAACCCGTTCACCGCGCTGCTCGCCGCCGCCCGCGACCTGATCGACGGCGACGCCGGCACGCTCGGCGTGGCGGTCGCGATCAGCGCCGGCCTGGTCGCCCTCTTCGGCGTGTGGGCACTGCGCAGCCTGCGCCGTGCCGAGGCCGCGGGCGGCTGATCGCAATACTCCCGCGGTCATGGACATCTTTCGCACGCCGGACGAGCGCTTCGCCGACCTGCCGGGTTACGACTTCGAGCCGCGCTACGCCGACATCGACGGGCTGCGGATGCACTACGTGGACGAGGGCGAGGGCAAGCCGGTCGTCTGCTTCCACGGCGAGCCGACGTGGGTGTACCTCTACCGCAAGGTCGCGCGGCCGCTGATCGAGGCGGGGCATCGGTTCGTGGCGGTCGACATGCCGGGCTTCGGCCGCTCCGACAAGCCCACCGAGCGCGACTGGTACACATACGACCGCCATACCGAGTACGTCACGCGCGTGCTCGACGATCTGGACCTCGAGGACGCGACCGTGGTGGTGCAGGACTGGGGCGGGCCGGTCGGCCTGCGCTGGGCGGTCGAGCATCCCGCCCGTGTCGGGCGCCTCGCGATTCTCAACACGGGCCTCTTCAGCGGTCGCGTGAGCAAGGGGTTCATGGCGTGGCGCAACTTCGCCGAGAGCAACCCGGACCTGCCGATCGGCTTCATCGTCGAGGGCGCCACAAGCTCCGATCTCGACGAGCGCGTGAAGGCGGCGTACGAGGCGCCGTTCCCGACGCCGGAGTCGAAGGCCGGCGCGGCTCAGTTCCCGCTGATCGTGCCGGTCGACGAGGACATGGCGGGCGTGGCCGAGATGCGCGCCGTGATGGACGAGCTGTCGCGCTGGGAGAAGCCGGCGCTGGTCGCGTTCTCAGACAGCGACCCGGTGTTCCCGTACCCGAAGGCCGGCCAGCAGTTCGTGGACCTGATCCCGAGCGCGGGCGAGCAGGTGAGGATCGAGGGCGCCGCGCACTTCCTCCAGGAGGACCGCGGCGAGGAGATAGCCGGACACCTCCTCAGGCTGCTGGAGCACTGAGCCCGAGGAAGCGCCGGCGCGGAGGCTTGATCAGCCGTTGTCCGAGTCGTCCGAGGAGCGGCTCGGCTTGGGGCCGACGTCCACGAACTTGCGAGCCGCGATCGGCTGCGTGAGGTCGACCGTGGTGCCGCGCGGGACGCGCACCTGAGCCACGACGCGGTCGCCCGCGGCCACATCGGCGACGTCGCGCGCGCCGTCACCGTTCACGTCCTTCACGCGAACGCGCGCGGACGCGAGGTCGAGCTGAACCTGCTGGTTGCGGAGCGCGCGGCCGTGGTGGTTCGCGCGACGGACCTGGATGGTGACCACGTCCGAGTCAACGGACACGACGGTTCCCGTGGCGACGACCGTCTGCCAGCGCGGACCGTGGCTGTCGGCGCCACGCTGGCCGTGGCCGTTGCCATGGCCGCCGTGGGCGTATGCGCCGGCCGGCGCACAGACGGCGGCCGCCGCGGCGACTGCCGCAATGGTGAGCTTGGTGGAGATCTGCATGGGATCAGTAGCGGCATCAGACGCGCGCTCGTCGCCCTTCGGGCCCGCGAGCGGACGGATGTTCCATATCCCCTGAATGGGGGATGACACCGTCCCCATGGCCGGAACCGCACCGGTCGGGTACGTGTGCAAAGATGCCGCGCGGGCGGGAGGTCCAGGGACCTGGCCGGCCAGTGCTTTGAGGGCCATCAGCGACATCGGCGATCCGCGGCTGGTAAAGGCGCTTGCCCACCCGCTGCGAGTGCAGATCCTCGGCGTGCTCGAGGAGCGCGTCGCGAGCCCGAGCGACCTGGCGGAGGAGCTGGGCGCGCCGCTCGGCAACGTGAGCTACCACGTGCGCACACTCGCCGACCTGGGCCTGCTGAAGCTGGTGCGCCGCAAGACCCGCCGCGGCGCGGTCGAGCACTACTACCAGGCGCATGGGCGCGCGACCGTCACCGACGAGGCGTGGTCGCAGGTGCCGGGCGTCGTTCGCCGGTCGATGGTGGGCGTGGCGCTCGAGCAGGCCGTGGACGCGGCCGTGTCGGCGGCCGCGGCCGGGGGCTTCGACGGCGAGGACGCGAGCCTCACCCGCCACGCGCTCACGCTCGACGACGACGGCGTGCGCGAGGCCTGCGACGCCCTCGCGCGCCTGCATCAGGATCTGTCCGCGATCCAGGACCGCGCGCACACGCGCCGCGACCAGGGCAACGGCGGCGGCGCGCGGCAGATGGGCATCGTCACGATGCTGTTCGACGGCGCCTCCTCGAACGGCTCGAAGTAGCTCCTCTCCGCGGGGCGCGCGTGTGAGACGATCGGCCTGGTCGTGCCACCAGCGAGGAGGTAGCCCCGATGCTCGTCATGTTCACCGCCCGCCGCCTGAAGCCGGGCTCGTGGGAGCAGTTCCGCCGCGCGTGGGACCCGGGTGAGGAGAAGCCGCCGGGCTTCCGCCAGGCCTACCACGCGCGCAACATCCGCGACGAGGACGAGGTCATCTCGTTCGGCCTGTTCGACATGACCGAGGACGAGTACCGCTCGTGGCGCGGGCAGGCCGACGCCGAGGAGAACAAGCGCGTCGACAGCATGTCGGACTTCGTCGAGAACGAGCACGTGGCCGGCGTGTTCGAGGTGATCGAGGTCGTCGAGCAGTAGTGGCGGCCCGCACACTGCTGATCCTCGGCGCCGCCGGGGATCTCACTGCGCGTCTTCTCCTGCCCGGGCTCGGGACGCTCGTGGCGAGCGGCGCGGTGGACGACCTCCTCCTGATCGGTAGCGACCGCGACGACTGGGACGACGCGCGTTGGAGCGCGCAGGTAGAGAAGTCGTTCGCCGATGCCGGCGTGGCGGGCCGTCTCGATGGCGCGCGGTACCAGCGGGCTGACGCCACGAATCCCGAAGACCTGCGGCAGCTCCTGGAGCTGAGGGACGGGAGGCTCGCGATCTACTTCGCGCTGCCACCCGCGGTCACGTGGAAGGCGTGTCTCGCGCTGAAGGAGGTCGGCGTCCCTGACGGAACACGGCTCGTGATGGAGAAGCCGTTCGGGAGCGACATGAAGAGTGCGGCCGAGCTCAACGCGCTGCTGATGGAGCTCGTGCCGGAGGACCAGGTGTACCGGGTGGACCACTTCCTCGGCATGACGACCGTCCTGAACGTCCTCGGGGTGAGGTTCGCGAACCGGATGCTCGAGCCGGTCCTGAACGCGCGGCACGTCGCGAGCGTCGAGATCGTCTTCGACGAGACGCTCGCGCTCGAGGGACGGGCGGGCTACTACGACGGGGCGGGCGCGCTGATCGACATGCTCCAGAGCCACCTCCTTCAGGTGCTCGCCTTCGTCGCGATGGACCCGCCCGCGACGCTGGGAGTCCGCGACGTGCGCGACGCGAAGGGCCTGATCCTGCGCGCGACCCACGTCTGGGACGACGACCCGGCGCGGTCGAGCCGGCGCGCCCGGTATGCCGCGGGAACCATCGAGGGCCGGTCGCTGCCCGCGTACGCCGACGAGGACGGAGTGGACCCGGGCCGCCATACCGAGACGCTCGCGGCCATCGAGCTGGCGGTCGACACCTGGCGCTGGGCGGGCGTGCCCTTCCGCCTGCGCTCGGGCAAGGCGATCGGCGCGCCGCGCCAGCAGGTGTCGATCACGTTCAAGGACCCGCCGCGGCTGCCCGCCGGGCTCAAGGGCTACGACCAGCCGGATCGGCTGCGGCTGGGACTCGGTCACCGCCAGCTCGCCCTCGACCTGAACATCAACGGTGAGGGCGACCCGTTCGGGCTCGAGCCCCTGACGCTCGAGGCCGACTATGCCCACGGCGATCTGCTGGAGTACGGCCAGGTGCTCGCCGGCGTACTCCAGGCCTCGCCGCCGCTGTCGGTGCGCGGCGACACGGCCGTCGAGGCGTGGCGGATCGTCGAGCCGGTGCTCGACGCGTGGCACGCGAACGAGGTGCCGCTCGAGGAGTACCCCGCGGGCAGCGACGGACCGGACGGCTGGTTCGTGTGACCCAGGGACTCGACCTTCGCCCGGCCGCCGAGAGCCAGCTCGTCGAGCTCACCGACGAGGGCCTTCGGCAGACGCGTCGCTGGGGCATCGGGATCACCGTCGGCAGCTTCCTGTTCGGCTTCGACACGGGGATCATCTCGGGAGCGCTGCTCTTCATCAGGGACGACCTCCACCTCGGCGCGTTCGAGCAGAGCTCCGTGGTCAGCGTGCTGCTGCTGGGCGCCGTCGCCGGCGCGCTGGCATCCGGGCGGGTCTCGGACCGGATCGGGCGGAGAGCGATACTCGGCGTGCTCGGCCTGATCTTCACGGTGGGGATCATCATCACCGCGGTCTCGACCACCTACTGGACCATGGTCGTCGGCCGGGTCGTGATGGGCGTGGCCGTGGGTGGCGTGTCCGCGACGGTGCCCACCTACCTCGCCGAGATCTCACCGGCGCAGATCCGCGGCCGGATGCTCACGCTCAACCAGCTGCTGATCGTGATCGGGCTGCTGTCTTCGTACCTCGTGAACCTCATCTTCTCCGGGTCAGGCGACTGGCGCGCGATGTTCTGGATCGGAGCGATCCCCTCCGTCCTGCTCGCGCTCATCTCGCTGCGGCTGCCGGAGTCGCCCGCCTGGCTCTACGCACACGGACGCATCGAGGAGGCGCGGGCGATGATCGGCTCCGTGACCGAACCGGGCGGTCCGGACAAGGTGATCGACCGGTATCAGCGTGAGGACGCCGAGCGTCGCCGCGCGGAGGCGGAGGAACCCGGCGGCGCGGTCGGCCTGCGCTCGCTGCTCGCGCCGCAC
The DNA here is from genome assembly GCA_025928265.1 of Thermoleophilaceae bacterium. Taxonomy (GTDB): domain Bacteria; phylum Actinomycetota; class Thermoleophilia; order Solirubrobacterales; family Thermoleophilaceae; genus JAICJV01. The sequence goes on along the minus strand of JAICJV010000049.1, from coordinate 4,795 downwards.
GTGCGGCCCGCGCTTGTGGTCGGCCTGGCGCTGGCCGCCCTCCAGCAGTTCGCGGGGATCAACACGATCATCTACTACGCGCCGACGATCATGCAGGAGACGGGGCTCAGCGCGTCCAACTCGATCTTCTACTCGGTCTTCATCGGCGTGATCAACCTGCTGATGACGATCGTCTCGATCCGGCTGGTGGACCGGGTGGGCCGGCGCCCGCTGCTGCTGACCTCGCTCGCCGGGATGGCGGTCTCGGTCGGGCTCCTCGGTCTCTCGTTCACCGCCGACCTCAGCTCCGCGGTCATCCTCATCTTCATGCTGCTCTACATCATGTCCTTCGCGATCGGCATGGGCCCTGTCTTCTGGGTCCTGCTCGGCGAGGTGTTCCCGCCGCGGAAGCGCGCGCAGGGGGCAGCGGCCGGATCCACCACCAACTGGCTGGCCAACTTCGTCGTCAGCCTGCTGTTCCTGCCGGTGGTCGCCTGGATCGGCCAGGGCGAGACGTTTTTCATCTTCGCGTTCATCTGCCTGATCGGGCTCGCGTTCGTCGCGCGCCGGGTGCCGGAGACGCGCGACAGGAACTACCTCGAGGTCGAGGCCGATCTCCAGAGCCGCTGGGGCCCGGAGAGGGAGGAGAGGGTCGTGCAATGAGAAAGATCGTCGTCGGAATCGACCGCTCGCTCAGCGCTCGCATCGCGCTCGATCACGCCGCCCGGCGGGCGGGCCCTGACGGTTCGCTGCTCATCGCGCACGTGATGCCACCGCTCGGCGGCGCGCTCTCGCGCGCGGTCGTCGAGCTCGAGGCGGACCGTCGTGCCGCTGCTGTCGAGTTCGTCGAACGGCTCGCGAGCGATGTGGACATCGAGACGGAGACGGCGGTGATGGAGGGGCGACCCGCGGAGCGCCTCGCCGACCTCGCACGCGAGGTCGACGCCGAGGAGATCGTGGTGGGCTCGCGCGGCATGGGGCGCTTCGCCGCCGCGCTGGGCAGCGTCTCCCATGCGCTGCTCACGCACGCCGACCGGCCCGTGGTGGTGGTTCCCCAGGCGGCAGCCGATCACCCGCGCGACGCGCGCGCACACGGGCTCTGCATGGTGATCGTCGGCTATGACGGCTCCGAGCCGGCGCAGGCCGCACTCGCCTATGCGCGCCGGCGCACGGCCGACGGTGGCCGTGTGGTGGCCGTGAACGCTTTCCAGCCCGCTTCAGACTGGCTCGGGGCGCCGTACTACGACCGCGCCGTCGAGGCATACCAGGAAGAGGGCCGGGAGCTGCTGCGCTCCCTGCAGGAACAGCATCAGGCCGGGCCCGAACTGGTGACCTCGCTGCTCGAGGGCCCGCCGGCGCGCGCGATCGTGGCCGCGGCCGACGCCCGCGACGCCGACGAGATCGTGATCGGGTCGCGCGGCTTCGGGCCGCTTCGAGGGGCCCTCGGCAGCGTCTCGCACGCGGTGCTTCACGAGGCCGATCGCCCCGTGGTGGTGATCCCCGCGGACGCCGTGCCCTAGCCGGAGCCCTCGCCCGGCAGCGCGTCGTCGGGAGCGTCCCCAACCGCGATCTGCGGGGTGCGGCGTAGGACCGGCATCGTCCGCTCGCGGCGTTCGGGGCCGAGCCCGCGCTGAAGCCGTCGCCGACGTCGCCGTACCCCTTCACGACGATCGCCGCGGCCACCATCAGGGCAGGGCCGAGCAGCCGCGGGCCGACCACTTCGATGACCACGTTCAGCACCATGTCCACGTCGCGCATGCGCTCGAGGCTGAGCCGGTCGCGGACGAGAATCCCCTGCCGCGCCGAGAGGGACGTGGCCAGCGCGATCACAAGCGGGATCGCAAGACCCAGCGCGTGCGGGCAGGAGATCACCAGCACGGTGACGGTTCGCGTGATGGCCGCGTCCGCGTCGCTGACAAAGAGCAGCCACGCCAGGAAGGTGAGCACGGCGGCACCGGTCGCGATGTAGAAGAGCAGGCCCGCGACGGCGTTCGCGACCGAGTCGAACACGTCCACGAGGGTCCCCGGAGACGTCGGCCGGCGGACGCCGACCGTCGCCGCCGTGGTGGGTATCGTGCCGCCCGTGAGGGACGAGCACGGCGGGGCCAACACCGCGTTCGCGCCGTTCCGCCATCCGATCTACCGCGCGATCTGGACCGCCCAGTTCGTGGGCAACATCGGCACGTGGGCGCAGACGGTGGGCGGCCAGTGGCTGATGGGGGACCTGGGCGGCCACGCGTTCGAGGTCTCGCTCGTGCAGACCGCGTCGACACTGCCGGTGTTCCTGCTCGTTCTGCCCGCTGGCAGCCTGGGCGACATCATCGACCGCCGCCGGCTGCTGCTTATCGCGCAGTCGATCATGCTCGCGGCGTCGGGCTTGCTCGCCGTCCTGACCTTCGCCCACGCCACGACCCCGGCCGTCCTCCTGCTGCTCACCGCCGTCATCGGCGGCGGCACGGCGCTGCAGGGCCCGACCTTCTCGGCGATCCAGCCCGAGCTGGTGACGCGCGATGAGGTCGGCGACGCGGCGCTGTTGAACGGCGCGAGCGTGAACATCGCGCGCACGGTCGGACCGGCCATCGCAGGTCTGTTGATCGGGTCGATCGGCATAGGGGCGACGTTCACGCTCAACGCGATCTCGTTCGCCGCTGTCATGGCGGCGCTGCTGGCCTGGAAGCGCCCGCGCGACCGCCGCCCCCTGAATGCCGAGCACCTGCGCGAGGCATTCGTCACGGGCGTCCGGTACACGCGCAGCGCGCCCGCGTTCCAGGCGGTGCTCGGGCGCTCGCTCCTGTTCATCTTCTTCGCCAGCGCGCTCTGGTCGCTGCTGGCCGTGCTCGCGCGCGGACCGCTCGACCTCGGGGCGAGCGGCTACGGCGTGCTGCTCGGAGCGGTCGGGGTCGGCGCGGTGTTCGGCACGCTGGTCGTGGTACCGCGCGTCCGGAACCTGATGAGCACCGGCGCTCTGGTCGCGTGTGGCAGCCTGCTGTACGGGGTGGGCCTCGTGATCGCGGCGGTGAGCGACTCCCTGCCGCTCACCATCGTCACGCTGCTGTTCGTCGGGCTCGGGTGGATCTCCGTGACGTCGATGGTGAACGCGCACGCGCAGCTCCTGCTGCCGAACTGGACGCGCGCCCGCGCGCTCGCGTTCATGAACGTCGCCTTCCAGGGCGGCCAGGCTGTGGGGAGCGTCATATGGGGAGTGATCGCGGGCGCGGTCTCCACCCGTGCCGCGTTCGGGATCGCCGGAGTGGGGGAGGTGATCGGCGCCGTGATCGGCTATCGCCTGCTCCCGCTGGCGACGCTGGGGGACGTCGAGTCGGCCACCTACTGGCCCGAGCCGAACCTCGAGATCGACGTGGAACCGGGCGCCGGCCCTGTCCTCGTCACGCTCGAGTGGCGGATCGACCCGAAGCGCGCCGGCGAGTTCACCGCCGCGATGGAGGAGGTGCGCCAGACGCGCCGCCAGACCGGCGCGACCCGCTGGGGTCTCTACCAGGACGCCGACGACCTGCCGGTCTTCCTCGAGACGTTCACGGTCGACACGTGGTCCGAGCACCTGCGCCAGCACCTCGAGCGCGGCACGGTGATGGACGAGGAGATCGAGGCGGAGGCGCGCCGGTTCCTGGTCGACGGTGAGTGGCCGCACGTGCGCCACCTGCTCTGGGCGTACCGGCCGTGACCGTCACGCTCGTCGGCTGGGCAGCGCTGGTCGCCGGCCTCGTGATCCTGCTGCTGCTCGACCTCTTCGTGTTCCACCGCGGCGCGCACGAGGTGCCGATGAGCAACGCCGCATGGTCGACGGCGGGCTTCGTCGCGGTGGCCGTGGTGTTCGGCATCGTGCTCGGCCTGCGTGAGGGCGGCGACTTCGCGGGGCAGTTCTTCGCGGGCTACGCGCTCGAGTTCTCGCTGTCGCTCGACAACGTGTTCGTGTGGGCGCTCATCTTCAGCGCCTTCTCGATCCCGGCCGCGTACCAGCATCGCGTCCTGTTCTACGGGATCTTCGGCGCGCTCGTGCTGCGCGGAGCGTTCGTCGCGCTCGGCTCCGAGTTGCTCAACACGTTCGACTGGATCGTCTACATCTTCGGCGCGCTCCTCGTCTTGAGCGGCATCCGGATGCTGCGCGGCACCGAGCCGCCCGACCCGCAGCGGAGTCGGTCCGTCCGCCTGCTGCGCCGCTACGTCCCGACGACCAGGCGGCTCGTGAGCGCCCACCTGTTCGTCCGCGACTCGCACATCGATGCAGACCTCAAGCCTCCGCGCAAGCCGCTCCCTGGTGGCTGGTTCGCCACCCCGATGCTGGCCGTGCTCGTGATCGTCGAGCTGAGCGACATCATCTTCGCCGTCGACTCGATCCCGGCAATCTTCGGCGTGACGCGCGAGCCGTTCATCGTGTTCAGCGCCACTGCGCTCGCGCTCATCGGGCTGCGCTCCCTGTACTTCCTGCTCGCCGGCGCGCGCGACCGCTTCGTCTACCTCGACGTCGGGCTGGCCGTGATACTCATGTTCGTCGGAGTGAAGTTCATCCTCACGAGCGTGGTGCACATCCCGATCGGCATCTCGCTGCTGGTGATCTTCGGCGTGATGGGGGTAGCGATCGCGGCATCGCTGCGGCGCGACCGGAAGGCGCCTGCGGCGTGATCGAGCGCCTCGTCCTCTTCGGAGCCAGCGGTGACCTGACGGGGCGCTTCCTCCTTCCTGCGCTTGGCGCACTGCACGCGCAGGGGCGCCTCCCCGATGGCTTCCAGGTGCTCGGTGCGGCAACCGAGGACTGGGACGACGAGGGGTTCCGGCGGTTCGCCGCCGAGAGGCTGGA
>JAICJV010000101.1 GCA_025928265.1 Thermoleophilaceae bacterium | reverse complement strand
TCGAGATCGAGGAACGTGGGGCGCTGGCCATCGCGCGTCGCTCGCGCGGGACGCCGCGCGTGGCCAACCGCCTGCTCAAGCGCGTGCGCGACTACGCGGAGGTCCGCCATGGCGGGCAGATCGACGAGGACATCGCGGCGGGCGCGCTCGACATGCTCGAGGTCGACGACGCCGGCCTCGACCGTCTCGACCGCGAGATCCTGCGCGCGATCTGCGCGAAGTTCGGCGGCGGCCCGGTCGGGCTCTCGACGCTCTCGGTGGCCGTCGCAGAGGAGTCCGACACGATCGAGGACGTCTACGAGCCCTACCTGCTCCAGCGCGGCTTCATCAAGCGCACGCCGCGCGGCCGGGTGGCGACTCCGGCGGCGTTCGAGCACCTCGGGTTGGCGCTGCCGGACGGGGCTGCGAGCCTCTTCTGAGGTTTGATCCGTCGTTTATCAGCGCTGTCCTAACCTTGTTCCCCCAATGCCGCACTTCATCTGCCCCAACTGCGGGAATCGCAGCATCTCCTCAGAACGGACAGCCGGCTTTCGCGAGCGTGCGCGCGGTTGCTCGAACTGCGGTTTCGGCTTCCTCTTCGAGTTGCTCGACGACTACTACCCCGCGCCGAACGCGGCGTTCTTCATCACCGACCAGCAGGGTCGCCTCATCGGGGCGGGCCGTGGTGCGCGCGAGCTCACCGGCCTCGGTGATGCGGACGTGATCGGGCGCCCCGTGCAGGAGGTTCTCGGCCTCGACTTCGAGAACGGCGACGACCACATCGGCACGGCGCTCGAATGGGGCGTCCGCGTGCTCGACAAGCCGGTCGTGGTGCACGCGGAGGGCGACCGCCCAGAGCCCGCGAAGGCCGACATCTTCCCGGCCTACGACGACGACGGCGGTCTCCTGATCGTCCTCACCCCCAGGTAGCGCTCACTTGAACAATCGCCAGCGCAACGGCCTCATCCTGCTGCTCGTCGCGGTCCTGCTCGCGGTCGCGGCGCTGATCATCATCCCCGGCTCGCCGATCTCGAAGCCGACGCGCCTCGGGCTCGACCTGAAGGGCGGCGTCGAGCTCGTCTACCAGGGGCGCCCGACCCCGCAGGTGCCGAAGGTCACGCCGCAGGCGATCGACGACGCGATCAAGACCATCAGAAAGCGCACCGACGCGCTCGGCGTCTCCGAGCCCGAGATCCAGCGCTCGGGCTCCGACCAGATCTCGATCGGCCTGCCCGCAGTGAAGAACGCCGATCGTGCGGAGCAGCAGGTCGGCACCACCGCGCAGCTCCAGTTCTACGACTGGGAGCCCAACCTGATCAACCAGGACGGGCAGTACGCCATGCCGCCTGGCGGGGGCGAGCCGGTGAACGTGAACCCGATCATCTCGCTGTACACCGCGGTTCAGGCGGGCTCGAAGGCCAAGCCGAAGGCCGAGCCCACCGACATCCCGCCGGGTGGTCCGTCCGAGGCGGTCAAGCGGCAGTTCGCGGGCAACCAGCAGAAGATCGAGCAGTACTACGACCGCAAGAACGACACCGGCGGCGACAAGTACTACCTCTTCGGTCCGGGCCCGACACGCCAGATCCTCCGGCCCGGCCAGGCCGCCACCGGCGGCGCGTCCGCTGCGGCGACCGGCGGCAACGACGCGACCGCCTACTACGAGACCTGCGGCGAGCTCCAGCAGGACCGCGAGGGCTCGACGGCCAAGGGCGTGAACACGTCGAAGGCCGGCAAGCCCGACAAGAACACCGCCTGCCCGCAGACGATGGCGCAGCTCACGAAGCAGGGCGCCGTCCCCGCCGGCTCGCAGCTCGTGAAGGTGCCGCGCGGGATCGTGGTGATCAAGGCGGAGAAGCAGCCGTCGGGCACCGGGAACAACGCGCTCGGCTACTACGTGCTCGAGGACGACTCGGAGCTGTCGGGCGCCGACATCAAGGACCCGAAGCAGGAGTTCGACCCGCAGACGCAGGAGCCGGTCGTCACCTTCAAGTTCACCGACAAGGGACGGGCCGCCTTCGCGCGCGCGACCAAACGTGAGGCGGAGCGCGGGGCGCAGATCCTGAAGCGCCCGGGCCTCACGACGCAGGACACCTTCCAGCGCTTCGCGATCGCGCTCGACAACCAGGTCGTCTCGCTCGCCACCGTCAGCTACACCGACAACCCGGAGGGCATCGACGGCCAGAACGGCGCCCAGATCACCGGGATCGGCTCGATCCAGGAGACCCAGGACCTCGCGCAGAACCTGCGCATCGGCGCGCTGCCGATCGGCCTCAAGCTGATCTCGAAGACGCAGGTCTCGGCCACGCTCGGCAAGCAGGCGCTGCACGAGGGCCTGGTCGCGGGCGCGGTCGGCCTGCTGCTCACGCTCAGCTTCCTGATCCTCTTCTATCGCGTGCTCGGCGTGATCGCCGGCGTCGCCCTGATCTCCTACGCGGTGCTGCTGTTCGCGCTCGTGAAGCTGATCCCGATCACGATGACGCTGCCCGGCATAGCGGGCCTGATCCTCACATTGGGCGTCGCGGCGGACGCGAACATCGTGATCTTCGAACGCGTGAAGGAGGAGGCGCGCGCGGGCAGATCGATACCGGCTGCCGTCTCGTCGGGCTACGCCAAGGCGCTGCGCACGATCATCGACGCGAACGTCGTCACGATCGGCGTCGCGTTCATCCTGTTCATGCTGGCCACCGCCGGCGTGAAGGGCTTCGCCTTCACGCTGCTCATCGGCACGCTCACCTCGCTTCTCACCGCGGTGCTCGCCACGCACGCGATGATCAGCTCGCTGAGTCGCACGAAGCTGCTGCGCTCGCGCTGGGCCCTGCGGATCGGCTCGACCGAGAACCGCACCAGATTCGACTTCTCCGGCGCCTCCAAGTGGTTCTTCTCGGCGTCCGGCGCGATCATCGCCGCGGGCGCGATCGCCATCGCGGCGTTCGGGATCAACTTCGGCATCGACTTCACCTCGGGCACGCGGATCACGACGCCGATCCAGCAGAAGGCGACGGTCCAGCAGGTGCAGAACGCGCTGGCGCCGCTCGGCTACGGCGACGCGAAGGTGCAGACCGCGAGCGACCCGGAGCTCGGCCCGAACGTGGTGCAGATCCGGACGAAGAAGCTCGACCCGGCCAAGGTGGACCAGGTCGAGCAGACGCTGAACCAGAAGTTCGGCGTTCCGAGAGCCGACTTCTCCGCGAGCTCGATCGGGCCGACGTTCGGCCAGGAGATCGCGCGCACGGCGATCATCGCGGTGATCGCGTCGCTGATCCTGATCTCGATCTACATCGGGCTCAGATTCGAGTTCAAGTTCGCGGTGCCGGTGCTTATCGCGCTCGCGCACGACATGTTGATCACGGCGGGCGTCTACGCGCTCTTCCAGCGGGAGGTGACGACGTCGACCGTGGCGGCGCTGCTCACCATCCTGGGCTACTCGCTCTACGACACGATCATCGTGTTCGACCGAATACGCGAGAACGTGCCGCGCATGCCGCGGGCCACGTTCTCGCAGATCGTGAACAGGTCGATGTCCGAGGTGATCGTCCGTTCGCTGGTCACGAGCCTCTCCACGCTGCTGCCGATCACGGCGCTGATGCTGTTCGGCGGCGAGACGCTCAGGGACTTCGGCTTCGCGCTGCTCGTGGGCGTGGCGTCGGGCGCGTACTCGTCGATCTTCATCGCGGCGCCGGTGCTCGTGCACTGGAAGGAGCGCGAGCCTGTCTGGCGCCGCCGCACGCGCATCGTGCGGGAGGACCACGGCGGCGTCGTGCCGGCGTACGCCGACATCACGCTCGGCGAGGATGCCGCTCCGCGCCCGGCGATCCGGCGCGATCGCGACCGTGCTGCCGCGCGCCGCCGCGCCGCCGCCGCCCGCGGGCCGACCGCCACGCGCGGGCAGACCGCGACGACCGAGATCGTCCCCCCGGACGACGGCGGCAACGGCGTGCCGGACGGCGACGGCCTCCGTGACGGCGACGGCGACGGGGCGAGCGCCACTCCACCCGAGCCGCGCCAGGAGCGTCCCGCCAGGCCGAAGCCGAAGCAGAAGCCGCGCGCCGGCAACCGCAGACGCAGGAGGCACGGCCGATGAGCATGCTGGTCTGGGTCATGATGGGCATCGCCATCTGGCACTTCACCGTGTGGCTGCCCGACCGCTTCTACGGCGGCATCGTGGGCGCCCTGCTCGCTGCGATCGCGGGATCCCTGCTGTTCGGGTTCATCGTTTCCGGCGCCCAGGTCCCGGGCGAGCACAACACGCATCTGGTCGCCGCCATCGAGTCGATCCCCGGCGCGATCATCGGGCTCGCCGTCTCGTACTGGTACGGCGGCCGGGTCGAGGGCACGTCGCGGCGAAGCGAGCGACGGCCCGCCTAGGCCCACTCGCCGGGGCGCTCGCCCGCGCGCGGCTCGCCCGCTCGGACCGGCGTCTCGCGCGTCTGTCCGGTCCCGAGCCGAAACTGGCGCGCATGGCTCCCGCCGCGCGCTGGTCGACCACCCCGTATTCCGTAGCGTCCGCCGACGCGATAGTCCGCGCGCTCGGCGTGTCGCCCATTACCGCTGCGATCCTCGTGCGCCGCGGCCACGACACGCCGGATGCGGCACAGCGGTTCCTGGCGGGCGACGAGCGCCACGACCCGTTCGCGTTCGCCGGGATGGCGGAGACGTGTGAGGCGATCCTCGCGGCCGTCGAGAGCGGCGCGCCGATCGTGGTACACGGGGACTACGACGTCGACGGCGTCTGCTCCACCGCGATCCTCGTGCGCGCGCTGCGCCGGCTCGGCGCCGACCCGCGCTGGTACATCCCGAACCGCTCCGAGGGCTACGGCCTGTCGACGGCCACCGTCGAGCGCCTCGCCGCGTCGGGCACCGAGCTCCTGATAACCGCGGACTGCGCGATCGCGGCGGCCGACGAGGTGGATGCCGCCATCGCACTCGGCATGTCGGTCATCGTCACCGACCACCACCGCCCGGGCGACCGCCTGCCGGCCTGCCCGATCGTGCATCCGGCCGTGTCCGGCTATCCGTTCCACGACCTGTGCGCGGCCGGCGTGGCGTACAAGCTGACCGAGGCCCTCGGCGCCGCGTCCGAGGAGGACATGGACCTCGTCGCGCTTGCCACGGTCGCCGACGTGGTGCCGCTGCGCGGCGAGAACCGGCGGCTCGTGCGCGAGGGGCTCGTGGCGCTCCAGCGAACCGCCAAGCCGGGCCTGCGCGCACTCATGCGGGTGGCGGGCATCGAGCCCGCCGCGGTCGACGAGGGCGCGATCGGGTTCCGGCTCTGCCCGCGGCTGAACGCCGCCGGGCGGCTCGCCAGCGCGGAGGCCTCGCTCGAGCTGGTGATGACCGAGGACGAGTCGCGCGCCGCCGAGGTCGCCGACGAGCTCGACCTGCTCAACCGCGAACGGCGCGACACCGAGACGCGCATCCTGTTCGAGGCCGAGGCCGCCCGCGCCGAGCATCCGGAGGCGCCCGCGTACGTGCTGGCGGGCGAGGGGTGGCACCCGGGCGTGATCGGGATCGTGGCGTCGCGCATGGTCGAGCGCCACAACCGCCCGTGCGTGATCATCGGCCTCGACGGCGACACAGGCCGCGGGTCGGGCCGCAGCATCTCGGCGTTCGACCTCCATGCCGGGCTCGCCGCCTGCTCGGACGAGCTGCGCCGCTTCGGCGGCCACCGCGCGGCTGCCGGGCTCGAGATCGACCGCGCGCGCGTGGACGAGTTTCGCCGCTGCTTCACCGAGCACGCCGCGGCGGTGCTGTCGCCCACCGACCTCCTGCCCGAGGAGCGGATCGACGCGGTGGTGCCGGGCGACGCCGTCGGTATCGGCCTGGCCGAGGAGCTCGAGCGGCTGCGCCCGTTCGGGCAGGGCAACCCGCGCCCGACGTTGCTCGTACCCGCCGCGCGGATCGCCGACGTGCGGGCGATGGGCAACGAGGGCCAGCACGCGAGCTTCACGCTGGTCGCCGGCGGCGCTCGCGCGCGGACGGTGGCGTTCCGCCGCGAGGCGCGCTCGCTACCCGCTTCGCAGGACGAGCGGATCGACGCCGCCGTGCGGCTCGAGATCAACGAGTGGAACGGCGGCGTGGAACCGCGGCTCGTGCTGCGCGCGCTCACGCCGAGCGAGCCCGGCAGCGTCGACCTGGTGCCGCCGATGGACGCGCCGGTCGCCGCCGGGCAGCGCGTGGTGGTGGACCGCCGCGGCGCGGGCTTCGCGGGCGTCCTCGGCGATCTGCTGTCGAGCGGGGAGCGGGTGCTGGTGGTGTGCGCCGACGCGGTGCGTCGCCGCCGCGCGCTCGAGGTGGTGGCGGGCGGCCGCAGCGTGGCCGCCACGAGCTGGGACGAGCTGCTGGCGGGACCCGCGCTCGCCGAGCACTACGAGCACGTGGTGGCGCTCGCTCCGCCGGCCACCCCGCCCGGCGTCGAGCGGCTCGCCACACTCCCGGGCACTGGCCTCGCGCACAAGGCGTGGGGGCCGGGCGAGGTGGAGTTCGCGCTGGAGGTGGCGCGGCGGTCGCTCGCGCCGCGCGACGAGCTCGTCGTGCTGTACCGCGCCCTGCGCAAGGCCGGGCCGCTGTCGGGTGCGGCCCTCGAGGCCGTCCTGCTCGACGGCCGCTCCGAATGGCACGCCGCGCGGCTGCTCGGCATCCTCGACGAGATCGGCGTGGTGCAGCTCGGGCCGGAGCCGTCGTGCCGCGTGGTGGAGACGCGCCGGGCCGATCTCGATGCCTCGCCGTCGTTCCGCGAGGGGCGTGAGCGGCTCGAGCTGGCCGAGGCCTGGCTGGGCGGCCGCGCAGCGCTGGCCGCCTGATCAGCCGGCATGGCCGCGGTACGCGCTGCCGCCCCGGACCCATCGACCGGGATCGAGGATGTCGAGCGTCGCGCTCGGGGGCTCGGCCTCATGGGTTGGGTAAAGGCGGCGCCGGACGCGGGTCTGCTGCTGCACGCGGAGGGCGACCCGGCGGCGATCGAAGCGCTCTTGGGCGAGCTCGGGGAAGTCGACTCCGAGTCCGTGCGCGTCGAGGGTCATGAGCAGTTCGCGATCCGCGGCGTCCCCGCAGGGGTCTTTGTCGTGCAGGAGCACCAGGCGACTGCGCACCACTTCGACCTGCGACTCGAGGTCGACGGGGTCATGCGCTCATGGGCCGTGCCGAAGGGCCCGTCGATGGATCCGGCGGTCAAGCGCCTGGCGGTCGAGGTCGAGGACCACTCGGTTTCGCACAACGACTACGAGGGCCCCGCCGTGATCGTCTGGGACCGCGGCACCTACGAGCAGGGCGGCCGCGTCGCCTGGCCGGCAGCGCTCGAGCGCGGCCACGCGGTCTTCGTGCTGCACGGAGAGAAGCTGCGCGGCGGCTTCGCCCTGCAGCGCACCCGCGACGGCACCAAGCCGCAGTGGCTCCTGATCAAGCGCCGCGACGAGTGCGCGCGACCCGGATCGGACGTAGTTGCAGAGCTGCCCGCATCGGTGGTCAGCGGCCGGACGCTCGCGTGACCTCGTCGCTCGGAGCGCCGGTGATCAGTCGGGCGCCGCGGCCGTGGGTGGCGAAGCTCACCGACCACCGGATGAAGACGAGCACGCGGTTCTGGAAGCCGACGAGATAGAAGAGGTGGACGGTGAGCCAGATGAACCACGCGAAGACCCCGCTCAGTCGAAGGCCGTTGATGTCGGCCACCGCGCGGGCACGGCCGATCGTCGCCAGGTTGCCCTTGTCGCGATAGCGGAACGGCTTGACCGGCCGCCCGCGCAGCCGGTCCCTCACGACCTTCGCCGCGTAGCGCCCCTGCTGCATCGCCACCGGCGCGACGCCTGGAAAGGGCGTCGCCTCCCCGGTCGTTTCTCGCTTCCGGATCATGTCGCCGAGAGCAAGCACCTCCGGGTGTCCCGGCAGCGTGAGATCGGGTTCGACCGTCACCCGTCCGGCTCGATCGAGCTCCGCGCCCGTGAGCTCCGCGAGTTGCGTGGCGAGCGCCGAGGCATTCACGCCGGCAGCCCAGATCACCGTGTCGCCGGCGATCCGCTCGACGCTGTCATCCGCGCCCTTGATCGCCACGCCGTCCGCGTCGATCCCGACCACCGTGCGGTTCAGGAGCACGGTCGCGCCGAGGTGCTCGAGGGCGCGCTCGGCCTTGCGCGACAGCGACGGCGGGAACGTGCCGAGGACACGGTCCGCGGCTTCGATCAAGAGGACACGGCCGTCGCGCGGGTCGACGGCGCGGAAGTCGCGACGTAGTGTGTCGCGCGTGAGCTCCGCGATCTGGCCGGCGATCTCGACGCCGGTCGGGCCCGCCCCGACCACCATGAAGGTCAGTCGCCTCCGGCGCCGGTCGGCGTCGTCGTCGAGTTCGGCGGCTTCGAACGCCTCCAGGATCCGGCTCCGCGCGGCGAGCGCGCTCTCGAGCGACTTCACCTCGGGAGCAAAGCTCTCCCATTCGTCGTGACCGAAATAGGAGTAGCGCGACCCGCCGGCGACGATCAGGGTGTCGTAGGGCACCGTCGACGGCGGCAGGGCCGCCTCGACCGGCTCGATCCGCACCGCCCGCGCCTCGAGATCGAAGCCGGCGACCTCGGCCATCAGCACTCGCACGTTCTTGTCGCGCTTGAAGATCGCCCTCAGCGGATATGCGATCTCGCCCGGCGAGAGGGCTCCGGTCGCGACCTGGTAGGTCAGCGGCTGGAAGAGGTGGAAGTTGCGGCGGTCGATCAGCGTGATGTCGACCGCTGCGCGGCGGAGCTTTGCGACTGCCTGGAGGCCGCCGAATCCGCCACCGATCACGACCACGCGGTGCTGGGCCATGTCGGCAAGCTACGCCCCTGGGGCGCCGCGTGCGGGGCTAGACTGAATTAGATGGCCAAGCTGCCCAGAGCCGCAAGCGGCGGGACGCGCACGACGGGCGCCAAGCGCGCTTCGAAGTCGCCTGCGAAGAAGGGCTCGGACGGCTTCGAGCGCCGCCAGGTGGACGCCGCAAAGGGGAACGGGAGCGGCAACGGCGCCGCGTCCGTGACGGGCACGATCGAGCTGAACGAGTTCGAGCAGGGCCTCCTCGCCGACCTGTTCGCCGTGATCGAGGAACACGCGGGCGATTCGGCGAGCGATATCGACCGCGAGCAGATCGAGCGCGCCTTTGTCTTCGCGTGCGAGCGCCACGCCGACCAGCGCCGCCAGTCGGGCGAGGGCTTCATCGCGCATCCCGCCGCCGTCGCGAAGATCTGCGCCGGCATGCGGCTCGACACCGCCACGCTGTGCGCCGCGCTTCTGCACGACACGGTCGAGGACACGAGCGCATCCCTCACCGAGGTGCGCGAGATGTTCGGCGACCAGATCGCCGCGCTCGTCGACGGCGTCACCAAGCTCACCGGCATCACCTTCCAGAGCCGCGACGACCGCCAGGCGGAGAACTACCGCAAGATGATCGTCGCGATGGCCTCGGACATCCGGGTCATCCTGATCAAGCTGGCCGACCGGCTGCACAACATGCGCACGATCGGCGCGATGCCCAAGCAGAAGCAGCAGGAGAAG
>JAICJV010000009.1 GCA_025928265.1 Thermoleophilaceae bacterium | reverse complement strand
CCGCGCTCGTCGGCGCGCGCCTGCACGGTGCCCTTGCCGGACAGCTCGGAGATGAGCATCGCCCGGTCGTTGCCCACCTCGGCCGGGTCCATGTGCTCGAACGTGCGCGCGTCCGCCACCACGCCCGCCACATGCATACCGCCCTTGTGCGCGAACGCGTTGCGGCCCACGTACGGCCGGTTGGGGTCCGGCGCGACGTTGCAGATCTCGTCGACGAGGTGCGCGGTCTCGGTCAGCGTCCGCATCCGCTCGGGCGGAATGCAGTCGAAGCCGAGCTTGAGCTGGAGGTCCGGCAGGATCGTCGTGAGGTTGGCGTTGCCGGTGCGCTCGCCGTAGCCGTTCATCGTGCCCTGCACCTGGCGCGCGCCGGCCTCGATCGCGACGATCGCGTTGGCCACACCGCAGCCGGCGTCGTCGTGGGTGTGGATCCCGACACGCGCGTGATCACCGAATTCGGACACCACGCCGGCTGTGGCAGCCGCCACCTGGCCCGGCAGCGACGAGCCGTTGGTGTCGCACAGGGTGACCGTCTCGGCGCCCGCCTCGACCGCCGCGCGCAGGCAGCGCAACGCGTACTCGGGGTCGTCGCGGAAGCCGTCGAAGAAGTGCTCGGCGTCGTACACCACGCGCTTCCCCTGGCGGCGGAGGAACGCGATCGAGTCGCCGATCATCGCGAGGTTCTCGTCGGGGTCGACCTTCGTGACCTTGTCGAGGTGCAGCCGCCACGTCTTGCCCACGAGCGTGCAGACGGGAGCGAACGACTCGGCCAGGAGACGCAGCGCGGGATCCTCTTCGGCGGTGATCCCGCGCCGGCGCGTCATGCCGAACGCGGCGATCTCGGCGCATTCGAACGACTCACGCGCGAGGAGGTCGAAAACCGCCTCCTCCTTCGGGTTCGATGCCGGGAAGCCCGCCTCGATCAGCTGGACGCCGAGTGAGTCGAGCGCGTGGGCCACGCGCAGCTTCTCCTCCGCGGAGAGCGACATGCCCTCGCCCTGCATCCCATCGCGGAGCGTGGTGTCGTAGATCTGGACCTGCTGTGGCTGCGTCACGCAGTCGAGGGTACGCGCACGACGTCGAGCCACTCGCGGTACTGCTCCGCGCGGCCGCACAGCGCGTCATCGAAGATCGCCTGGATCTGGCGCGTGATCTCGCCGGGAGGGCCGATCTCGATGTCGTCGATCGACCGCATCGGGGTGAGCTCGGCGGCGGTGCCGGTGAGGAAGACCTCGTCGGCCAGCGCGAGCTCGGCGCGCGCGATGTCGCGCTCCACAACCTTGATCCCCAGGTCGGTCGCGATCTGGATGATCGACTTGCGGCTGATGCCGTCCAGGATCGACGCGGTCTGCGGTGGGGTGTAGATCACGCCGTCCTTCGCCACGAAGACGTTCTCGCCGGTGCCCTCGCAGACATGGCCGTGGTCGTCGAGCAGGATCGCCTCCTCGTAACCCGACTTCACCGCCTCGATCTTGGCGAGCACGCTGTTGAGGTACTGGCCGGACGCCTTCGAGTGCGGGACCAGCGACTCCGGCGAGATCCGCCGCCACGACGACGTCCGCGCGCGGATGCCGTTGACCTTGCCCTCCTCGCCGAGGTAGGCGCCCCACTCCCAGCAGGCGACCATCACCTCGACCGGATTGTCGAGCGGGTTCAGCCCCATCGGGCCGTGCCCGCGGTAGACGAGCGGCCGGATGTAGCACGACTTGAAGCCGTTGCGGCCGATCAGCTCGTGTGTGGCCTCGCGCAGCTCGTCCTTCGAGCACGGGAGGTCCATGTAGTAGAGCTTCGCGCTCGCCTCGAGCCGGTCCAGGTGGTCCTGGTGGCGGAAGATCGCCGGCCCCTCGGCGGTCTCGTAGGCGCGGATGCCCTCGAAGACGCCGGTGCCGTAGTGCAGGCCGTGCGTGAGTACGTGCACCTTCGCGTCATCCCATGCGACGAACTCGCCGTTCATCCAGATGAGGTCCGCGGTGCTCAATGCGTACTCCTTGTGGGGTCAGAGGTTGGAGAGGACGGCGTTCGTGGCGTCCTCCAGGTTCGCGTCGCCGCCCAGGTCCGCCGTGCGAAGCCCGTCTGCAAGCGCCCGATCCACAGCCGATTCTACGGCGGCCGCCTCGTCCTGGCGACCCAGTCCGTAGCGCAGCATCATCGCCACCGAGCCGAACATGGCCAGCGGGTTGGCCTTTCCGCTGCCGGCGATATCCGGGGCCGATCCGTGGACCGGCTCGAAGAGGCCCGGCGTACCCGGCTCGCCCACGCTCGCGCTCGGCAGCATGCCGATCGATCCGGTGAGCATCGCCGCCTCGTCGCTGAGGATGTCGCCGAACATGTTCTCGGTGAGGATCACGTCGAAGCTCGCGGGCCGCGATACGAGCTGCATCGCCGCGTTGTCCACGAGCAGGTGGTCGAGCTGCTTGTCGGGATGCTTCTTCGCCACCCCCTCCACCACCTCACGCCAGAGCCGGCTCGTCTCGAGGATGTTGGCCTTGTCGACGCTCGTCACGCGCTCGCGGGCGAAGCGGAAGCCGACCTCGGCGATCCGCTCGATCTCCTCCGTGGAGTACACGGTGGTGTCGTAGGCCGAGTCGTCGCGGCGGCCGCGGTCGCCGAAGTAGACGCCGCCCGTGAGTTCGCGCACCACGAGCAGGTCGGTGCCCTCGATGCGGTCGCGCTTGAGCGGGCTGGCGTCGAGCAGCGCCGGCGACGGGCGCACCGGGCGCAGGTTGGCGTAGAGGCCGAGGCCCTTGCGCAGGCCGAGGAGGCCCTGCTCCGGGCGCGGCGCGTTCGGATCGGTGGTGTCCCACTTCGGCCCGCCGACCGCGGCCAGCAGCACGGCGTCGGCGTCGCGGCAGGCCTCCAGCACCTCGTCCGTCAGGGGTGACCCGCTGTCGTCGATCGACGCGCCGCCCACCAGGCGCTCGTCGATCTCGAAGCCGCCGATCTGGTCGAGGAGACGGCGAGCCGACGCCATGATCTCGGGTCCGATGCCGTCGCCGGGCAGGGCGATGATTCGCGTCACGGGCTGTCCTTTCGGAGGAGGAAGAAGGGAGGCTTGGGGCCGATCTTGCTGGCGGTGAGCGTCGCCCCCGAGACCGGTTGCGGGCTGTCTGAGACATAGCGGATCAGCTCGTAGCTCGCGGTCAGGCGCTTCTCCGCCACCCGGAAGCCGGGCGGTGGCGGCGGGTCCGGGAAGCGCGGCGGCTGGCCCTCGGCAATCGAGACCACCTCGGTCACGGGCATGGGCGTGGCGGGAAGGAGCCCGAGGTCCTTCGCGTAGAGCCGCAGCGGTTTTTCGTCCCATGCGGGTGTCACCACGATGGCCTTCGTCCCCGCACCCAGCTGCTTCGCGGCGTCGCGCCAGTCGGTGCGCTGGAGGCGCGCGTCGCTCGTCACCTGCACGTCGACCACGAGCGCCACGGTGCAGATCACGGCCACACCCACGAGGCCGAGCCGGCCTGCCAGGCCGAGGCCGGCCGCCACCGCGAGCACGAGCGGCACGTAGACGGCGATCACGTTGCGCGGCAGCAGGTAGTCGGCGCCCAGCAGTGCGAACAGCAGCGGCACCCCGGCCCCGAACGCGACCAGCCAGAGCAGCCCGAGCGTGGTGCGGCGGGCCTTCAGCAGCGCGTATCCGATCCCGGCCACGGCCACGGCGCCCGCCAGCGGGCCGATCAGCGGCGTGAACGTGCCGAGCTCGCCGGTCACGAGCTTCTTCGGCAGGTCCTCGACGCGGCGGGTCAGGTCGAGCTGCGCGATGAACGTCGTGGTCTGCGACGCGCGCTGGTGGAGCGCCAGCGGTATGAGGGCCGCCCCGGCGAGCCCCACCGCGCCCGCGGCGATCGCCGCCACGCGCGTCCGCTCCCCCCAGATGAGCCAGGCGGCCTCCCCCACCACGATGAAGCCGCCGAAGTAGTGCGTGAGCAGCACGAGAATCGCCGCGACGGCCCACGCCACGATCCGTCGCTGCGCAAGGAAGAGCAGCGACAGCGCCGTCGTGAGCACCAGCAGCGAGTACGACCGCGCCTCCTGCGAGTACCACACGAACCACGGGTTCACGGCCACGAGCGCAGCCGCGGCCCACGCGACGCTGCGCCTTGCAAAGAACGCGCGTGCCGCGCCCCACGCGACCGGCACCGCGGCCGTCCCGATCACCGCCGAGAGCGACCGCAGCGCCGCCTCGCTCGTGCCGAACAGCTTGGCCCAGACCCACGCGAGCAGGTAGTAGAGCGGCGGCGTGGACTCCGTCCGCGGAATCGTGGAGAGCATGTCCCCCAGCCCGCGGCCGACGAGATCGACTGTGTACGACTCGTCGTACCAGTAGCTCTGGCTGCCGATGTGCCACAGCCGCAGCGCCAGCGCGAAGGCGGTGAGCGCCGCGAGCGCGGCGAGCTCGCGCCTACGCCGGGCGGCGGGCGTCGACGTTGAGGCGTACGTAGTCGAGCTCGAGCGGGTTTCCGAGCCGGTCAGCAACCGCGTCAACGTACCGGTCCTTGAGGTCGTCCGGCAGCGACTCGAGGTACTGGCGCAGGCAGACGACCCGGATGAACTCGCGCGGCTCCTCCGGAATCATCGGCGCGGGCTCGAGCCAGGTCTCGACGTCGGTGAACCCCGCCGCCTCGAGCTTCTCGCGCGCGTAATCCGCGCTCGTGAAGTTCCAGGCGCCATGCCACTCGCCGAGGTATTCCGCAAACGGCGGCTCGGCGCCGACGAGCCGGGCCGCGTCGTGGAAGTTCTCGACGTTGCCCTGGCCGCCGTACTGCGCGATCAGGCGCCCACCCGGCTTCAGCGCGGCGTGGAGCCGCTGGAACAGGCGCTCGTGGTCCATGATCCAGTGGAAGACCGCGTTCGAGAAAGCGGCGTCGACCGGCTCGTCGAGCTCGAGCTCGGTGAGGTCCGAGAGGATCACGGTGGCACGATCGCCGAGCGCCTTGCGGGCGTGCTCGACCATCGACGGCGCGGCGTCCACAGCCACCACGTGCCCGTGCGGCAGCCGCTCGAGCAGCATCGCGGTGACACGGCCGCTGCCGCAGCCCGCGTCGAGCACTGTCTCGTCGCCGTTCAGCGGCAGACGGTCGAGGACGGCGCGCGCCCACTCCGCCTGGATATGCGACACGCGGTCGTAGGTGGAGGCTTCCCAGTCGACGTTCACAGCGCAGTCGTGACCGGTCCCGGCCGCTCGCGCTCACGCTCGTACGCGGCGATGTCCTCCTCGTGGGAGAGCGTCACGCCGATGTCGTCGAGGCCGTTCAGCATCCGCCGCTTGATCTCGGGGTCGATCTCGAACGCCGCCTCGCGATCGTTCCAGCGCACCAGCTGCGCGTCGAGGTCGATCTCCACGTCGGTCGCGTTGTCCATGATGTCGGCGACGTCCTCCTCCGGCAGATAGACCGGCAGCAGCCCGACCTTGGTGCAGTTGGAGTAGAAGATGTCGGCGAACGACGGCGCGATGAGGGCCTTGAAGCCGAAGTCCTCGAGCGCCCAGGGCGCATGCTCGCGGCTCGACCCGCAGCCGAAGTTGCGGCCGGTGACGAGGATCGGATTCGGGTCGAGGTCCCAGCCGGGCTCCTTGGCCCAGTCGTAGAAGAGGAACTCGCCGAAGCCCGTCCGCTCGACCCGCTTGAGGAACTGCTTGGGGATGATCTGGTCGGTGTCGACGTCGCTGCGGCGCAGGACGCTGATCGGCCCGCGAATCTTGGTGATCTTCTGCATCAGTGGCTCCGTTCGTGGGTACGGTCGTGCGCAGGCGAGCGAAAACCAAGCCTGGCAAGGACGCAGGGGCGAAGGCGATGCTCCAGCATCGTCGAGCTCCGAGGACGCAGCGAGGCGCCGGTTTGCAGCCGCCTGAGTGCGGCCGTACGCGCGGACGGGGCCACTAGTTCCACTCCCGGATGTCGACGAAGCGGCCCTCGATGGCGGCGGCGGCCGCCATCTGCGGGCTGACGAGGTGGGTGCGGCCGCCGCGGCCCTGGCGTCCCTCGAAGTTGCGATTCGAGGTGGACGCACAGCGCTCGCCCGGCGACAGCGTGTCGGGGTTCATGCCGAGGCACATCGAGCAGCCCGCGGAGCGCCAGTCGAAGCCGGCCTCGCGGAAGACCTCATCGAGTCCCTCGGCCTCGGCCTGCGCCTTCACCTGCTGCGATCCCGGCACGACCATCGCGTTCACGCTCGAGGCGACCTTGCGGCCGTCGATGACGCTCGCGGCCGCGCGCAGGTCGCCGATCCGCGAGTTGGTGCACGAGCCGATGAACACGCGGTCGAGCCTGATGTCCTGGATCGGCGTGCCCGCCTCGAGGCCCATGTAGACGAGCGCGCGCTCGTGGCCCTCGCTCGCGGGCTCCGGAACGCTGGCGGTGACCGGCGCCACCATCTCCGGCGTCGTCCCCCACGTGACCTGCGGAGCGATCTTCGTGGCGTCGATCTCCACCTCGCGATCGAACTGCGCGCCTTCCTCTGTCCGCAACCCCCGCCACTCCTCGACCGCTCGGTCGAAGTCCTCGGGCGCCGCGGGCTTGCCCTCGACCCACTCGAACGTGGTGTCGTCGGGAGCCACCATCCCGGCGCGGCCGCCGCCCTCGATCGTCATGTTGCAGATGGTCATCCGGCCCTCCATCGAGAGCCGCTCGATGGTGTCGCCGGCGAACTCGATCGCGTAGCCGACCCCTCCGGCCACGCCGATCTCGCCGATCGTCTCGAGGATCAGGTCCTTCGCGGTCACTCCGAAGCCGAGCTCGCCGGTGTAGAGGATGCGCATCGACTTGGGCTTGCCCTGCGGCAGCGTCTGCGTGGCCAGCACGTGCTCGACCTCGCTCGTCCCGATGCCGAAGGCGAGCGCGCCGAAGGCGCCGTGTGTGGCGGTGTGCGAGTCGCCGCAGACGACGGTCATCCCGGGCTGCGTCACGCCGAGCTCGGGCCCGATCACGTGGACGATCCCCTGGTGCTCGGAGCCGATCGAGTAGAGCGGGACGCCGAACTCGGCGCAGTTGCGCTCCAGCGTCTCGACCTGAACGCGCGAGAGCTGGTCGCGAATCTGCTGCAGCGTCGTGGCGCCGTCGGTGGGCACGTTGTGGTCGGCGGTGGCGAGCGTGCGGTCGGGTCGCCGGACCTTGCGGCCCGCCAGGCGGAGGCCGTCGAACGCCTGCGGCGAGGTGACCTCGTGGACCATGTGCAGGTCGATGTAGATCAGGCCGGGCGCCACCTCGTGCGCGTTCCAGATCTTGTCGAACAGCGTCTCGGGCATCGGTACTAGCTCCTTCTCAGGCCGGCGGAGACGACGCTCAAGAAGCGCGCCTCGGCGGTCTCGGGGTTCTCGAAGTGGTGCGGCAGGTCGGCGTCGAAGGTGACGGTGTCGCCCGCCCGCAGGTCGTAGTCCGCCTCGCCCACGACCAGTCGGACGCTGCCGTGTGTGACCACGGCGGTCTCGCGGCTGCCGGGCTCGTGCATGGGCGGATCGCCGGGCCCACCCGTGCTGGCGCCGGCGGCGAGCACATGCTCGGAGAGCTCGGCCCGCTGGCCGGGCAGCGGCGGGGTGAGGATCTCGTATGTGTGGCCCGCCGCGCGGGCACCGCCGGCGCGGCGCTCGTCGTGGCGCACGACGGTGACGCCGTCGGCCTCGTCGAGGCGCAGCAGCTGCGACAGGGTGAGCTCGAGGCCGCCCGCGATGCGCGTGGCGACCGCCAGCGTGGGGCTCGTCTCGCCGCGCTCGACCTGCGAGAGCATCGGTGCGGACACGCCGGTCCGCTGCGCCAGGTCGCGCAGGGACAGGCCCATCGCCTCGCGCAGCGCGCGGACGCGGGGACCTACGGAGATCGGGTCGGCTACCGCAGTGCTCATCGCTCGATACGGGCGTACGCTATCACGTACAACTGTATGTCGACGAGTTACGGGCGCAGCTTGACCGGCAGCGTCTTCAGCTGGTTGGCGAAGGCCGACTCGACGTAGCGCGGCTCGTCCGCGATCCGCATCTGCGGGTAGCGCGTGAGCGTCTCCTCGATCAGGATCCGCAGCTCCAGCCGCGCGAGCGCGGTGCCGAGGCAGAAGTGCCTGCCGCCGGCGCCGAATGCCTGGTGCTCGGCCTTGCGCCGCAGGTCGAATACGTCGGGATCGTCGTAGCGCGTCTCGTCCCGATTCGAGGACGGGTACCACATGACCACCTTCTCCCCCGCCTTGATCTCTTGCCCGTGCAGCTCGGTGTCCTTCGTCGCGGTCCGGCCGAAGTGGGCGAACGCGGGGAACATCCGCAGCGATTCCTCCACCGCGTCCGGGATCAGTGACGGATCGTCGAGCACGAGGCGGCGCTGCTCGTCGTCTTCCAGCAGGGCGCGCATGCCGCTGCAGTACGTCGCCTTGGTCGAGTCGTTCCCCGCCGCCATGAGCAGGAAGAAGCCCATGACGATCTCGTGGTCCTCGAGCATCTGGCCGTCGATCTCGGCGTGGACGAGGACGCTCGTCAGGTCGTCGGTCGGGTTCTCGCGCCGTTCGTCGATCAGCTTCTGGCAGCTCGCGAAGACCTGCGGGACGATCTCCGTCATGACGGCGTCGAGGCCGGCGGGATTCAGATCCGGGTCGGCCGCGCCCAGCGCCGCGTTCATGAGGTCCGCCCACATCTTGTCGTCCTCCGGCGGGATCCCCATGAAGCTGCCGATCACGCGGGCGACGACGGGTTGCGCGACGTCGGTGACGAGGTCGCAGCGCTCATGGCCCTCGAGCCGGTCGAGCACCTCACACGTGATCGCGCGGATCCGGTCCTCGTGCTCGGCGATCCGCTTCGGCGTGAAGCCGCGCTGGAAGAGCGCCTTGAGGCGGTCGTGCTTGGGCGGGTCCATGCCGATGAACATCGCCCGCTGCAGCTCGAGCGGCAGGATCCCGTTCTTCACGGCGGTGAAGCCGCCCAGCTCCGACGACCAGGTGCGCCAGTCGTGGCTCACCTCGTGCACGTCGTCGGCGGTGGTCACCGACCAGAAGCCGTCCTCTTCGGGCAGCTCGGTGATCTTCGACGTCCAGTGCACCGGGCATTCGCGGCGCATGCGCGCGAAGAGCTCGAAGGGCGGACCGTCCTGCCAGTGCTCGCGCTCGCTGACAAGGACTTCCTCGATCGGGGTCTCGTCGGTGGCCATGGTGCGCACACTAGCGTTGCGGCGCCTTGTCCCGCATTGGCCGCAACGCCCTTGCGATCGGTCTCGCGACCGGCGCCTATGGCGTCTCCTTCGGAGTCCTCTCCGTGGAGAGCGGCCTGTCGCTGCTGCAGACGGTGGCCATGTCGCTGCTCGTGTTCACCGGCGCCACCCAGTTCTCGGTGGTGGCCACGATCGCGGCCGGCGGCGGGCTGCCCACCGCGCTCGGCAACGGGCTGCTCCTCGCGGCGCGCAACACCGCGTACGGCTTCGCGATGGCGCCGTTCCTGCGCGGGTCGCTCGTGCGCCGGCTCGTCGGGTCGCAGATCGTGATCGACGAGTCGACCGCGATGGCGCGCTCTCAGGATGACGCGCGGTCGGCCCGGCGCGCGCTTCTGCTGACGGGCGCGTCGGTCTACGTCTTCTGGAACGCCGGCACGCTGTTGGGCGCGCTCGCCGGCGACGCGATCGGCGACCCCGCCGCGTTCGGCCTCGATGCGATGTTCCCGGCTGCCTTCCTCGCGCTGCTGGCGCCGCAGCTGCGCCAGCCCGGCGCGCCGCGCGCGGCGGTGGCGGGCGCGCTGATCGCGGCGCTGCTCGTCCCGTTCACGCCGGCCGGCGTGCCGATCCTCGCGGCGGCGCTCGGAGTGCTGGCGGCGCGCCCGTGACGTGGGCCGCGCTGCTCGTCCTGGCCGGTTGCGCCTACGCGATGAAGGCGGCGGGCCCGCTGCTGCTGGGCGACCGCGAGCTCCCGCCACGCTGGAACCGCGTGCTGGGCCTCGTGGCGGTGCCGCTCTTCGGCGCGCTCATCCTGGTGCAGACGATCACCGACGGCAACCACTACGTGATCGACTCGCGGCTCGCCGGGGTGGCGGTCGCCGCCTTCGCGGTGTGGCGACGGGCGCCGTTCGTCGCTGTCGTGGTGGCCGCGGCCGCGACGGCCGCCGGCGTGCACGCCCTCAGCGGCTAGTGCCGGGCACGTGCGTGAGCAGCCAGTCACCGTCCGACTTCTGGAGCGTGACCTGCGCCGAGTGCCCGGCGGCCGTGAGCACGGCGGTGGCGTTGTCCCCGGTAACGGTGACCTTCGAGACGGTGGCGGTCTGGAACGGGCCGGTCACGTTCGGGCCGGCCAGGCCGGGCAGCTTGGCGATCGCCTGCGCGCAGTCGCGCGTGCCGACCAGCGAGGCGATTCGCGTGACGAACGCGTTGCGGGCGGCGTCGGTGAGCAGCGCGCAGGCCTTCTTGCCGTCGCCCTTGCCGAAGGCGTGTGCGAAGTCGGTGACGGCGGTGGTGACCTGCTCCTGATCCGGTGCCTTGTCGCCACTCCCGCCGCACCCGGTCACCAGCGCCGCGGTCGCCAGCAGCGTGCTAGTCGCCCTCTTCACCGGCGGGCCCCTGGACCTTCCAGTCGCTGCCTTCCTTGGTCATCGGGACCGTGGTGGTCGACCCGAGCGCGCGCACCTTGGCGTCCGCGGTCTTGCCGTGGATCTCGACGGATTCGACACCCACGTTCTTCAGCTGCTGGGCGAATTGCTTGACGTTCGCCTTCGCGGCGCCGCGCGCGAGCGCCGTCGCGCAGTCCTTCACCCGCGCCGCCTTGGCGAGGTCCTCGCGCGTGCTTGAAGAGAGGTCCCCGCACGCCTTCGCGTAGTCGCCGGCCGAGAACGCGGTGAAGTAGTCGCGCACCGTCGACTCGATCTTCTCCTTGTCGCTCTTGCCGCCACCGCCGCAGCCGGCGATGGCGAGCGCGAGGACGCTGAGCGCAGCCACTGCTCGCTTCATGGGCGCGCCAGACTAGCCGAGCGCCCTCAACAGCAGATCGCGCAGCTCGTCGACGGTGGGCGGGTTGGGCGTGTTCTTCACCTCTGCGCGCGAGGCGGCAGCGGCGGCGACCTCGTCCACCTGGTCCTCGCGCATCCCGAGCTCGCGCAGCGTGGTGGCGCCGCTCCGCTGCGTGAGGCGTGCCACTGCGGCCGCCGCGTCCGGGTCGCCGAGCGACCGCGCGAGCCGGCCGATCGCGTCGGGCGCGCGCGGGCGGACGAGGCGCACGCTGTGCGGCAGCACGACGGCATTGGTCTGAGCGTGCGGCGTGCCGGCGAGGCGCACCGCGCTCTGGCAGACCACATGGTGAAACGCGTAGCCGGTCTGGCCACTCGCGTACCCGGCCAGCAGGGCGCCCAGCGCGAGGTCGTCGCGCAGCGGGTCGCTCGCGTCGAGCCCGCGCGCGATGAGGTACGCCGCGCGCAGCGCCGCCATCGACGCCACCGGGTTCGCGAGCGGCGTGTACAGCGCCTCGACCGCGTGCGCGAGGGCATTCAGCGCGCTGGCGGCCAGGCCGGGCATCGGCTGCGAGGCCATCAGCCCCGGGTCGGCGATCACGAGCGACGGCCTGATCATCCGCGCACCCTCGACCCCGGCGGGCGTGCGGTGGAAGCGCGTGAGCTCGGCGCCGGACAGCGTGGTGGGAATCGCCGCGCACGGCACGCCCGCCGCGCCCGCGATCGCCTTGCCCGTGTCGATCACGCGGCCACCTCCGAGTGCGACCACGGCGCGATTGCCGGTGCGCGGCAGGAGCGTGGCGGAGATCTCGTCGACCTTTCCCGGCGGCACGTAGACGACCGCCTCGGCGCCCTGCGAGAGCGTCGGGGCCTGCTGGAGCGCACGATCTGTCGTCAGTAGCGCGTAGGCGTCGAGGCCGTGCGCGCCGAGGAGCGCGGGCACGTCGGCGACCGCCCGCGGCGCGAAGCGGATGAGGCGGTCGCCGTCGAGCCAGGTGAAGTCGCGTTCGTCTATGACGTGGTTTCTGCGGCGGGCTCGGAGTCTTCCGAGCGGAGGTGGTGTTCCGCCTCGGCCACCGGCGAGTTCGCGAGCGCGTTCGACAGCGCGCGCAGATAGGCACGACCGGAGGCCTCGAGGATGTCGGTGGACACGCCCTGACCCGACGCGGTCACGCCGTTCAGCTCGAGCAGGACGGAGGTCTCGCCGAGCGCGTCGCGCCCGCCCGTGACTGCGCTCACGTGGTACTCCTTCAGGCGCGCCTCGTGCCCCACGGCTGCGTTGAGCGCGCTGAAGAACGCATCGACCGGACCGTCGCCGGTGAAGCTGCCCTCGGCCAGCTCGCCCCCCGGCATCCGGACGGCGACCTCGGCCAGCGGCGTGCGTGACGACGATGCCTCGACGTTGAACCACTCGAGCCGGAACGCGGCCGGCGCCTCGCGCATCTCGTCGGACACGAGCGCGTCCAGGTCGAGCGCGGTCACCTTCTTCTTCTTGTCAGCGAGGTCCTTGAAGCGCTTGAACGCGGTGTTCAGTGCGGCACCCTCGACCTGGTAGCCGAGCTCCTCGAGCGCGGCGCGCAGCGCGTGGCGGCCGGAGTGCTTGCCGAGGACGATCGAGTTGGTCTCGAGGCCGATCGTGGTGGCGTCCATGATCTCGTAGGTCAGGCGCTCCTTCAGCACACCGTCCTGGTGGATGCCGGACTCGTGCGCGAACGCGTTCTTGCCGACGATCGCCTTGTTCGGCTGGACCGGATAGCCGGTGAGGCGAGACACCAGCCGGCTCGTCCGGGCGATCTCACGCGTGTTGATGTTCGTGTCGAGGCCGAGGTTCGCGGCGCGCGTGCGCAGCAGCATCACGATCTCCTCGAGCGACGCGTTGCCCGCGCGCTCGCCGATGCCGTTCACCGCGCATTCGACCTGGCGTGCGCCTGCCGTGACGCCGGCCAGCGAGTTCGCGACCGCGAGCCCGAGGTCGTCGTGGCAGTGGACGCTCACGGTCACGTCGCGCAGCCCGGGCACGAGCTCGTACAGCCGCGTGAACATGGCGGCGTACTCGTGCGGCATCGTGTAGCCGACGGTATCCGGGACGTTGATGGTCGTCGCCCCCTCGTCGAGTGCGATCTGGACGACCTCGGCCATGAACTCGACGTCAGAGCGCGATCCGTCCTCCGGCGAGAACTCCACGTCGTCGGTGTACTGGCGCGCGTGCGCGACGGCGGCGCGGGCCTGACCCTTCACGTCCTCGCGCGTGGTGCGCAGCTTGTGCTGGATGTGGATGTCGCTCGTGGCGAGGAAGGTGTGGATGCGCGGCCGCTCGGCGTCGCGGACGGCATTCCAGGCTGCGTCGATGTCCTGCACGGCGGTGCGCGCCAGCGCGCAGATCACGGGGCCCTCGACCTCACGTGCGATCGCCTGCACGGCCTCGAAGTCGCCGGGCGAGGTGATCGGGAAGCCCGCCTCGATCACGTCCACGCCGAGGCGCGCGAGCTGCTGCGCGATCTCGACCTTCTCCGGCTTGTTGAGTGAGATCCCCGGCGACTGCTCGCCGTCGCGCAGAGTGGTGTCGAAGATCTTTACGTGATCTGGTGTGCCGTCGGTCATGCCTGTTCCTTTCGAGTGCTGCCCTTCTCTCTCCTTGCTGGTCTTGCGGCTACGCGGCCGCCACGCGCTATTCCCCCCGGAGGGGGAGGAGGAGAAGTCGAAGAGCGGGCAGGAACTGCATCGGCAGAACGAGATTACCTCACAAGGAGCATCAACGAGATCGAGCGATCCGTCGCGCGCGTCGGCGCATCGGCGGCAAGCCGCGTCAGGATCGGTCGAGATCGTTGGTTACAGGGTCAAGACCACTTTGCCGATGTTCCTGCGCTCCGCGATGTAGCGGTGCGCGTCCGGTCCTCGTTCCAGCGGGAACGCCTCGGACACGACGGGCCGAAGCGCGCCGTCGTCCACCCACTTCTGCAGTGGCTCGATGAACTCCTCCAGTGAGCCCTTCGAGTCCCACAGCTTCAGCATGTTCAGGCCGATGAACGCGCGCGAGCTCGACATCATCGGGAGCGGGTGGAAGATCGGCGTGCCCGCGAGCATCTTCGCGACGCTCGGCAGGCTCCGCTTGTCGCCACTCGAGACGCTCGACGCGCCGATACCGACGAGCCGCCCGCCGGCTCGCAGCAGCGACCAGTCCTTGCGGAAGCTCACGCCGCCGATCCCGTCGAGGGCGATGTCGAGCGGCTCCTTCTCGCCCGCGATGCGGCGGATCTCCTTGCGGAAGTCGCTGTTCGCGTAGTCGATCGGATGATCGACGCCGAAGCCGCGCACGGCATCGTGCTTCGACGCCGACGCCGTGCCGTAGATCTCCCCCGCGCCGCTCAGCTTGGCGATCTGCGTGGCGGCGATTCCCACGCCGCCGGCCGCCGCCTGGACGAGCACGCGCTCCCCCGCGCGCAGCCCGCCGTAGCGGAGCAACCCCGCGTACGCCGTGCCGTAGACCACGGGCAGCGCGGCGCCCTCCTCGTAGCTCCAGTCGGCGGGCAGCGGCACGACGCTGCCCGCGCCGGTCACGACCAGCTCCGCGTAGCCGCCGAACCGTGAGCCGCCCATCACGCGCTGGCCAGGCTGGAAGTCGGTGACGCCGTCGCCGACCGACTCGACGTCGCCCGCAAACTCGTAACCCACGACGCACGGCGGATCCGGCGCGTCCTGATAGAGGCCCTGGCGGGCGAGCAGGTCGGCGAAGTTGATGCCGGCGGCCTTGACGGCGACCCGCACCTCCCCCGCCCCCGGCCGCGGCTCCGGCCGGTCCTCGACCTTCAGCACGTCGGGCCCGCCGTGCTCGGTGATGACGAGCGCGCGCACGCGCTCAGGCGGCGTAGCGCTGTGCGGAGCGCGCCTTGCGCTTCGCGGCCTCGACCTCGCGGTCCTTCGGCGGGGCGTTCGTTACGAGCGACTCGAGCAGGTGGTGCGTCGCGTGCGCGACCTCCTCGACCGCGCGGTTGAACGCCTCCGCGTTCGCCTGCGACGGCTTGTTGTAACCCGAGATCTTGCGGACGTACTGGAGCGCCGCGTCATGGACCTCGTCGGAGGTGGCGGGCGGCGCGAAGTTGTGGAGGGAACGGATGTTTCGGCACATACCGAGGAGCTTAAGGCGTTCCGCTCCGTTGGCTACGTTGCGGCGGTGGCGCAGAAGCGAGTCCCCCGGGGTGCGGCGCTGGCCGCGACGGCCCTGGCCCTGATAGCCGCCGGTTGCGGCGGTTCGTCGGACGCATCCGCCGAGATGCAGCTGACGCCCGCGCAGACGCCCACCGTCCGCTGCATCTCCCGCGCCGGCGCCCGGATCGCCCAGTCGGCGGACGACCTGCAGTTCTTCTTCGATGCACAGGAGCAGGGCGCCGCGGAACACCCGAGCACGATCTTCACGAACAGCTGGACCGTCGCGGTCGCACGCTGGAAGAACGTGCCGGGAACGCCCGATCTGCGGGTCTGGGCGGCGCAGCGCCTGCACTCGGGCGACCTGTCGACCGTCAGGAAGCTCGTGACCGAGTGGCCGCGCGGGGCATACGTCGCATATCTCCGGGGCCGGCACCCCCGTGTCGTGCAGGCGGTGGAGGACTGTCTGTCCGCGGTCTACGGGCCAAACGGCGCGCCGGTCAAGTGACGACGCGCTCGAGCCAGTCGCGCACGGCGGCGCGCACCGCATCGAGGTCGGACTTCAGGCTGTGGTTGCCCGGGACCACAACCACCTCCGCGTGTTCGGTCGGCTGCGGGCGGCCGAACGGGTCGCGCTCGCCCTGAACCACCAGTACCGGGACGCTGACGGCGTCCAGCTCGGCCTGGCGCGTCTTCTCCGGCTTGCCCGGCGGATGCTCGGGGAACGCGAGGCACAGGACTGCCGACGCGCCCGTGGCCGCCGCCGTCCGGCACGCGACGCGTGCGCCCGACGAACGGCCGCCGGTGATCAGCGGCAGGCCGTCGTGCGGGAGCGACTCCATCGCGGCCGTCCATGCCGCGTCGAGCTGATGGGCCGGCGCGGGCGATTTCCGGCCTGCGACTCGGTACGGCTGCTCGACCAGCGCGACGGAGAAGCCGCGCTCGCGCGCCACCTGCGCCGCCGCCTCGAGGTCGGGCGCGTCAACGCCGCCGCCGGCGCCGTGGCCGAGAGCAAGCCGGCCGCGCGGATCTCCTACCTCGTGGCGATGGACGTTCGCGAGACCGTGCGGAGTCTCAACGATGTCCACGCGTCGTCTCCATGCGGCGCCGGTCGCGCTTGGTCGGGCGCGGGCCGCCGCGACCGCCCGGCAGTTCGGTGAGTCGCAGCTCCGCGGCATGCCGCTCGCGCGCCTCGACGCTTTCGGCCGTCTCCTCGAAGAGCAACGCCGCCTCCTTCGCGGGCCCGCGCCGTTCCGCCACCTCGCGGACGACGAGATCGAGCCGAAAGCCGCGGTCGCGGCTGATCTGGATGCGATCGCCCGGCCGGACCTCCTTGCTCGGCTTCACGCGCACGCCGTTCACGTGCACGCGGCCGCCGGCGATCGCCTCGGTGGCCAGCGAGCGCGTCTTGAAGAAACGCGCCGCCCAGAGCCACCTGTCGATCCTCATCGCCTGCATTGCTCGAGCGTCCGCCGCTGCGCCCCATTCTCATCGAAGTTCTCCGCGGCGAGCCACTCCTCGAAGCCGCGCCTGACCTGAGGCCACTCATCGTCGACGATCGAGAACCAGGCGGTGTCCCGGTTCTGGCCCTTCACGATCTGGTGCTTGCGGAACGTGCCCTCATACGTGAAGCCGAAGCGCTCCGCCGCACGGCGCGAGGCCGCGTTCAGCGCGTTTGTCTTCCACTCGAGGCGGCGCCAGCGGAGATCGTCGAATACGTGGCGGGCCAGCAGGTAGATCGCCTCGGTCGCCGCGGCGGTCCGCTGGAGCGGCGTGCCGAACCAGACGTGGCCGATCTCGATGACGCCGTGCTCGGGCGTGATCCGCAGGTAGGAGACGATCCCGAGCGGCGTGCCGTCGACCTCGACGACGTAGAAGATCGGGTCCTCGGACGCAGTCTGCTCGCGCAGCACGCCGCGCAACTCCTCGGCGTCGACGTACGGGCCGTACGGCAGGTAGTCCCAGATCGCGGCGTCGCGGCCCGCCTCGAACAGCGGCTCGGCGTCCGCGTCCGGGTCGATCGGCCGCAGGACTACCCGCGGGCCCTGGAAGCGACGCGACAGCTCAGAGACTGACCGCACGGCCGTCGCGGAAGCCGTCGAGCGCGGTGATCTCGTCGACGAGCGCCTGCGGGACGGGCGCGTCGGTGGTGACGACCATGACCGCCTCCGTGCCCTCCTCGGCACCGACCGCGGCCGAGGCGATGTTCACGCCGTGCTCGCCGAAGATCGTGCCGACGCGACCGATCATCCCCGGCTGGTCGGCGTAGCGGAAGAACGCGAAATGCGGGGCGAACTCGATGTTGAAGCTCTTGCCGTAGACCGAGACGAGGTGCGGAAGGTTGCGCGGCCCGAAGCCGGTGCCCCCGACCTCGACGCGCTCGTCACCCGAGTCGATGGCCACCGTCACGAGCTCGGAGAAGTCCTCCGACGCGCCGACGCTGCGCTCCTCGATGCGGATGCCGCGCTCCTCCGCCATCGCGCGCGCGTTCACGAAGTTGACCTCTTCCTCGGTGTGCCCCGACAGCACGCCGTTCAGCACGGCCGTCGTGAGCAGGCGCGAGTCGAGCTCGGCGAGGCGGCCCTCGAAGCTGACCTCGATGCTGTCGATCGAGCCGCTCGACAGCTCGACGGCGAGCCGGCCGAGCCGCTCGCACAGCGGGATGAACGGGCCCGCGAGCTCCATCACCTCGGGGCTCATGCTGGGCATGTTCACGGCGTTGGTGGCGACCCCGCCGGTGAGCGCCGCCACGATCTGCTCGGCCACCTGCACACCCGCGCGGTCCTGCGCCTCAGTGGTGGAGGCGCCGAGGTGCGGCGTGACCACGACGCCCGGCATGCCGAACAGCGGGTGCTCGGTGACCGGCTCGTCGCGAAACACGTCGACCGCGGCGCCGGCGACCTTGCCGGACTGGATCGCCTCGGCGAGCGCCCGGTCGTCGAGCAGCTGCCCACGCGCGACGTTCACCACGCGCACCCCGTCCTTCATCTTCGCGAAGGCATCGGCGTTCAGCCAGTTCTCGGTTTCGGGCGTCTTCGGGAGGTGGATCGTGACGATGTCGGCCTCTGCGTAGATCTCGTCGGAGGTCTCGGCCTTCTCGACACCCATCTCGCGGTAGCGCTCTGCGGCCACGAACGGGTCGTAGGCGAGCACGCGCATGCCGAACCCCTTGGCGCGCTCGGCCACGAGCTGACCGATGCGCCCGAAGCCGAGGATGCCGAGCGTCTTCTCGTAGACCTCGATGCCGCCGTACTTCGAACGCTCCCAGCGGTGGTCGACCAGGGCGGCGTGGGCCTGCGGGATGTTGCGGGCGAGCGCGAGCATGAGCGCGACGGTGTGCTCGGCCGCCGCGATCACGTTCGACTGCGGCGCGTTGGCGACGATGATGCCGCGCTTGGTGGCGGCGGGGACGTCGACGTTGTCGACCCCCACTCCGGCGCGCCCGATCACGCGCATGTTGCCGGCGCGCTCGATGAGATCGGCGGTGAGCTTCGTAGCCGACCGTATGACGATGCCCTCGAAGTCGCCGATGCGCTCCTCGAGCTGCCCGTTGTCCCAGTCCACTCCGAGCTCGACGTCGAAGTGCTCGCGCAGAAGGTCGATGCCCGAGTCGGCGATCTCCTCCTTTACGAGGACCCGCGGGCGGTCGCTCACGCCGGCGTGGCGGCCGGAACGCCGGCCTCGAGGAAGACGGCCTGGGCCGCGGCGACGCCGGCGCCGAGCTCGAGCTCGTGGCCGAGCTCGCGCAGCGTCATCTCGAACGCCGCGACGGTGGTGAGGATGTCGAAGGCACCGAAGTAGCCGGTGTGCGCGATGCGCGCGATCTTGCCCTTGAGCTGGTTCTGGCCGCCGGCGATCGTGATCCCGTACTTGTCGCGCATGAGCTTGGGAACCTTGCCGCCGTCGATCGACTCGGGGAGCTTGGCCGCGGTGACGACGTTCGAGTTCTCGTCCTCGGGCCCGAAGATCTCGAGGTCGATTCCCTTGATCGCCGCGCGCGTTGCACGGCCGAGGACGCGGTGGCGCTCGAAGACGTGCTCGAGCCCCTCCTCCTCGATCATCTCGAGCGCCACGTCGAGCGCCATGAAGATGGAGACGGCCGGCGTGAACGGGCTGTCGGGCGGGTCCTTCCTCTGGCCCTTGAGAGTCTTGTGCCAGTCGAAGTAGTAGCGGCCCCGTCCGGCGTGCTCGGCGGCGCGATCGAGCGCGGCCTGGTTGGCGGATGCGAAGCCGAGGCCCGGCGGGCACATCAGCGCCTTCTGCGAACCGGCGGCGACCACGTCGACGCCCCAGTCGTCCTGGCGCAGCGGTACGGCGCCGAGGCCGGAGACGGCGTCGACGGCGATCAGCGCGCCGGCGTTGTGCACGACCTCGGTGAGCGCCTGGACGTCGTTGACGACTCCCGTCGAGGTCTCCGACAGCGTCGTGTAGACGATCTCGGTGCCGGCATTCTCGGACAGCTTCTGCTCGAGCTCGTTCGGCTCGACACGGTTGCCCCAGCCGGCGTCCCAGTGGACGAGATCGGCGCCGTATGCCTCGGCCAGCTCGGCCCAGCGCTCGCCGAACTTGCCGCACGAGGCGACCAGCACCTTGGTGCCGGGGCGGACCAGGTTGGCGACGGCAGACTCCATGCCGCCCGAGCCGGAGGCAGCGAACGTGAGCACCTCGTTCTGGGTCTGGAAGACCGTCTTCAGCCGGCTGAGCACGCGCGCGTAGATCTCCACGAACGCGGGCGCGCGGTGGTACAGGATCGGCTCGGCCTGGATCTGCGAGACCTTGGGCGGAATCGGCGTCGGGCCGGCCGCCATGAGGTACTGCTTGATGTACGGATTCGCCTCGGGCATGCGGCGGGCCACGATAGCGAAAGGCCCGGCTGCTACCGGTGCGACGCCAGGCGCTCAGCGCAGGCCGAACGGCGGGTACTCCTCGGTCATCCAGAGGTAGTACGCGACCACCCGCGTGTTCCAGCGCATGTAGCCCGCCATGAAGTTGAAAAGGCTCTCAGGGAAGCTCTTCGTGAAGACGATCGCGAACCATGCGATGACGAACGCGATGAGCGCGCCGATCGCCACGAACCACAGCGCGACGAAGTGCGGGATCGCGAGCAGCCACTGCACGAGCGGGCGCCAGCGGTCGATCTTCTCCGGGTACTGGAACTGCGTCCGGATCGGGTACTGCGGCTCCTCGGCCATCGAGAACGGCGGGTACTCCTCGGTCATGAGGTAGCTGTACGCCGTGACGCGATTCGCCCACCTCAACGTGCCGGCGACGAAGTTGAACATGCCCTCCGGGTACTTGCCCGTGAAGAGGACGGCGAACCACGACACGATGATCACGCAGTACGCCGCGATGCCCACGAAGAGCAGCGCGAACCAGTGCGGGATCGGCAGCAGCCAACCCTGGACGAACGGCCGCCAGCGCGCGATGCCTGCCTGCGGGTAGTCGGCCTCGTAGTGGACCGGATAGCCGACCGGACCGACATCTGTGCCGCCGTAAGGCGCGGGCGGCTGGCCGGGCTGCGCGGTGGCACCGGGCTGCTGGGGCGGTAGTGACGGCGGCTGGGAAGGCGGCTCTGGAGTGGACACGTCGGCCACCTTAAGCGCCCTCCCAGACGGACGTCAATACGCCTAGAACTCCGTGTTGATCCAGTCCATCATCGAGCGCAGCTCCTTGCCCTCGCGCTCGATCTGGCTCTGCGCCTGCTCCTCGCGCATCCGCTTGAAGTTCTCCTGGCCGGCGCGGTTCTCGGCGATCCACTCGCGCGCGAAGTCGCCCGACTGGATCTCGCCGAGGATCTTCTTCATCGACTCGCGCGTCTCGTCGGTGATGACCCGCTTGCCGCGCGTGTAGTCGCCGTACTCGGCCGTGTTGGAGATCGAGTAGCGCATGCCGCTGATGCCCTTCTCGTACATCAGGTCGACGATCAACTTGAGCTCGTGGAGGCATTCGAAGTAGGCCAGACGTGGGTCGTACCCGGCCTCGACGAGCGTCGAGTAGCCCGCCTGCACGAGCTCGGAGACGCCCCCACAGAGGACGGCCTGCTCGCCGAAGAGGTCGGTCTCGGTCTCCTCGCGGAAGCTCGTCTCGATCACGCCCGCGCGCGTCAGGCCGATGCCCTTCGCGTAGCCGAGGATCACGTCGCGCGCGTCGCCGCTCGCGTCCTGGTGGATCGCGACGAGCCCCGGCACGCCGTTGCCCTCCTGGTACTGGCGCCGAACGAGGTGCCCCGGGCTCTTGGGCGCCACGAGGCCGACGTTCACCTCGGGGCTGGGCTCGATCTCGCCGTAGTGGATCGCGAAGCCGTGGGCGAACAGGAGTGTGTTGCCGGGCGCGATCCCGTCGCGGATGTCCGACTCCCACACGTCGTGCTGGCGCTCGTCCGGGAGCAGCACCATCACCACGTCGCCCTCGCTCGCGGCGTCGGCGATCGACTCGACGCGCAGCCCATCCGACTTCGCCTTCTCGACCGACGACGAATCGGGACGCAGACCGACTACGACGTCCACGCCCGAGTCCCTGAGGTTGAGCGCGTGGGCGTGGCCCTGCGATCCGTAGCCGAGGATGGCGACGGTCTTGCCGTCGAGAGCGGAGAGGTCTGCGTCGTTGTCGTAGATCATGGGCTGACTGTATTAGCGGCCCGCAGCCCGCAGAGGGCAGCCCGCAGCCCGCAGAGGGCGGCGCTCAGCTCAGGCGTCCCTTCAGGGCCTTGCCACTCGCCGTTCGGGGGATCTCGTCGATCCGCTCGATCCTGCGCGGCACCTTGTAGCCGGCCAGTCGTTCGCGGCAGTGGGCGATCAGGTCGTCGTCGGTCACGCCGTTGCGCGCGACCACGTAGGCCACGACGATCTCGCCCCACTCGTCGTCGGGTCGCCCGGCCACCGCCGCGTCTTCCACGCCCGGGTGCGAGAGGAGCGCCTCCTCCACCTCCGGCGCGGCCACGTTCTCGCCGCCGGTCACGATCGTGTCCTTGATCCGGCCCTCCACGTGGAGGGTGCCGTCGGGGTCCACATGGCCGCGGTCGCCGGTGTGCAGCCAGCCGTCCTGGGAGATCGCGCCCGGCGCGACCATCGGGCCGCGCACGAGCAGTTCCCGGTCGTCGCTCGTCTCCACCTCCACCCCGGGCAGCAGCTTCGGCGTGGCGATCTGGGAGCAGGTCTCGGTCATGCCGTAGGTGGGGACGAACGGAATGCCCACCTCGGCGCCCCAGTCGATGAGGTCGCGCGGCACCGGACCGCCGCCGACCAAGGCGGCGCGCAGGGACGGAGCAGTCCGCAGGCCCGCGGCCCGCAGACGGCGGAGCATCGTGGCCACGACGGAGACGAGCGTGGCCTCGCCGGACTCCAGCGACTCCTTCATCCGCTCGACGTCGAAGCGCTCGTGGATCACCGCACACGTGCCGTAGATGGCGGAGCGCGTGAGGATCGACAGGCCGCCGACGTGGAAGAGCGGCATCGCGCACAGCCAGCGGTCGTCGGGGTCGACGCCGAGGTTCCAGGCAGAGGCCATCGCGCTCGCGTGGAAATTTCCGAACGTCAGCCCGATCGGCTTGGGGCGAGAGGTCGTGCCCGACGTGTGGATGATCACGGCCACCTCGTCCGGGTCGACCTCTGAACGCAGCTCGACGTCCGCCTCGGCGCCCGCGAGCGGCTCGCCCACCACGAGCGTCGCCTCGACGGACAGCTGCGGGTCACGCAGGTTTAGCGGGACGAACACGACGCCGAGCCGCGGCAGCGCGTGCATGAGCGCGGCGAACTCGAGCCCCGGTGGAAGGGTCGTGGCCACGCGATCGCCGGCCGCGGCGCCGAGGGCCGCGAGCCGCCGCGCGGCGACCGTCGCGAGGTCGTCGAGCTCGGCATACATGACCGTTCGGCCACCCGCGACGATCGCCGGCCTGTCGGCGTGCGTACGCGCCCTGAGAGTGAGCCAGTCGTCCAGAGCTTTATCGTAGGCGCGCCATGGCGACCACTCAGGAGATAAGACCCGCCGCCGACTGGCAGTCCGCGGGCGACTACAACGACATCCGCTACGAGACAGCGGAGGGCATCGCGAAGATCACGATCGACCGTCCGGACGTGCACAACGCGTTCCGGCCGCAGACGATCGTCGAGATCGCCGACGCTCTCGAGCGCGCCCGCGAGGACATCGACATCGGCGTGATCATCCTCACCGGCGAGGGATCGCGCGCGTTCTGCTCGGGCGGCGACCAGCGCGTGCGCGGCGACACCGGCTACGTGGGCGACGACGCGGCCGCCCAGCGCGGCGTGGGCCGCTTCCACGTGACCGACCTGCACGTGCAGATGCGCCGCCTGCCGAAGCCGATCATCGCGATGGTCGCGGGCTACGCGGTGGGCGGCGGCCACGTCCTGCACGTGGTCTGCGACCTCACGATCGCCGCCGACAACGCGCGCTTCGGCCAGGCAGGCCCCCGGGTCGGCAGCTTCGACGGCGGCTTCGGCGCGGGCGCGCTGGCCAACCTCGTCGGGACCAAGAAGGCGAAGGAGATCTGGTTCCTCTGCCGCCAGTACGACGCGCAGCAGGCGCTGGATATGGGACTCGTAAACCGGGTCGTGCCAGTCGAGCAGCTGGAAGAGGAGACGGTGCAGTGGTGTCGCGAGATGCTGCAGATGTCGCCGTTCGCCCTGCGACTCCTCAAGGCGAGCTTCAACGCCTCGGAGGACGGCCTCGCCGGGATCCAGTTGCTCGCACACGACACCAACCTCCTCTTCTACGCATCCGAGGAGGCGCAGGAGGGACGCGACGCCTACCGCGAGAAGCGCAAGCCCGACTTCGGCAGATTCCCGAAGCGCCCCTGAGCTGGTGGGGGCCCTGCGCCTCTGGGCCGTCGCCGCGCGGCCGCGGACGCTCCCGGCTGCCGTCGCACCCGTGCTCGTGGGCACCGCCCTCGCCCAGAGCGAGGGCACGTTCAAGCCGCTGCGCTTCGCGTGCGCGCTGATCGGGTCGATCTTCATCCAGATCGGCACGAATCTGGCGAACGACTATTCGGACGCGCGGCGGGGCGCCGACACCGAGGATCGCCTCGGCCCGGTGCGCGTGACGGCCGGCGGCCTCATGCCGCCGCGGCAGGTCCTGCTGGGTACCTATGTCGCGTTCGGCGTGGCGGTTGCGGCGGGCGCCTATCTCGTCGCGGTCGCGGGCTGGCAGCTCCTGCTGGTGGGCGCCGCGTCGATCGCCGCGGGCGTGCTCTACACCGGCGGCCCGAAGCCGTACGGCTACGAGGGGCTCGGGGAGCTGTTCGTGTTCCTCTTCTTCGGCGTCGTGGCGGTCGTCGGCTCGTACTTCGTGCAGGTCGAGGACCTCGAATGGGAGGCGTTCGCCCTCTCGATACCGGTCGGTTTGCTGGCGTCGGCGATCCTCGTGGTGAACAACGTGCGCGACATCGACACCGACCGGCGCGCCGGCAAGCGCACCCTCGCCGTCAAGCTCGGGCGGGCGAGCACGCGGCGGCTGTTCACGGCGATGCTCGCGCTCGCGTACGTCGCGCCGATAGCGATCTGGATCGCGGGCGGGCTGACGGCCTGGATCCTGCTGAGCCTCCTCACCGTTCCGCTGGCGCTGCGGCTGCACGGGGTCGTGGGCACGCGCACCGACGGACCCTCGCTGAACGGCGCGCTCGCCGGCACCGGACGACTGCTCGCGCTCTACTCGATCCTGCTGGCCGCGGGGGTCCTGGCGTCGTGAGGCGCTCGCTCGCGCGCCTGTCGATCCCGCTGCGCGAGCCCTTTGCCACAGCGAACGGGTTGATCACCGCGCGCGAGCTGGTGCTGCTGAGGCTCGAGGACGACGACGGCGCGGTCGGCTACGGCGAGGCGGCGCCGCTGCCGTCCTACGACGGTGTATCGGTCGACGACGTGGCCGAGGCACTGCTCGCCGGCACGCCGGGACCGCCGCACGCGCGCACCGCCGAGGAGATGGCGCAGCTCGACCTCGAGGCGCGCCGCGCGGGACGGCCGCTGGGCGAGCCGGGCGCGGAGGCGATCGCGGTGAACCGCACGCTGGGCGCCGGGCCTCCCGAGGAGGTGGCGGCGCGTGCCGCAGCGGGCGTGCGCGAGGGCTTCTCCTGCTTCAAGGTGAAGGTCGGCCTCCCCGACGACCTGGAGCGCGTGGCGGCGGTCCGGCTGGCGGTCGGCCCCTGGCCTGCGATCCGGCTGGACGCGAACGGCGCGTGGACGGCCGAGCAGGCGGTCGCCGCGATCAGCGAGCTCGCGCAGTTCGACATCCAGCTCGTGGAGCAGCCGTGCCGGACGCTCGAGGAGATGGCCGAGGTGCGGCGAGTGGTGAGCGTGCCGGTGGCAGCCGACGAGTCCGTGGCCACGCCCGCCGACGTGCGCGCGGCGGTCGCGGCGGGCGCCTGCGACGTCGTGAACGTGAAGCTGGCGCCGAGCGGGGGCTTCGGGGCAGCCCGCGAGGCGCTGCGAGAGGCGTCGCAGCACGGCGTGGCCACCTTCATCTCGAGCACGCTCGACGGCCCGTGGGGCATCGCCGCGGCACTTCAGCTGGCAGCGGCGGAGCGGGTGCAGATGGCCTGCGGCCTGGCGACGCTGGAGCTGTTCGACGCGTCGCTCGCGCACGCGCTGCCGCCTCCTCACGACGGGCTGCTGGACGTGCCGGAGGGCCCCGGGCTAGGCGTCGCCGTCGATGACCGCGCCGTGGCCGAGGTGCTCGTCGAGGAACTCGCGTAGAAGGCGGGCGAACTCGTCCGGCGCCTCGAGCTGGGGGGCGTGGCCGGCGTCGCTCACGAGGCGCACCCGTGCGACCTCGATGTGCTCGGCCATCCGGCGTGCGGCGGTGGCATAGCGACGGTCCTGCTCGCCCGCCGTCAGCAGCACGGGACAGCTCAGGGTGCCGAGCCGCTCCCACACCGGCGGGCTGGCACCCTGGCCGGCGCTGCGCAGGAGGCCGGCGAGCCGCGCGGGATCATGGCTGAGCCGGCCGGGACGCTGACCCTCCCGGACCGTCGCCGACTGCGTCGCGAAGACCGGCTGATGCTCCCAGCGGTCGACGACCTCCTCGATCGAGCGGCGCTCCATCCACTCGGCCAGCGACTCGTCCGAGCGGCGGCGCTCTTCGCGTTCCCTCTGGTTCTCGATGCCGGCCGTGACGCCCACCAGGACGAGCGCGCTGAAACGCGGCGGATCGCACAGCGCCGCGTGCAGCGCGAGCCGGCCGCCCATCGAGTAGCCGACCAGGGCGCCGCCCGGCTCGGTCGCGTTCAGCACCTCACCGATCCGCTCCTCGAAGGTCCACGTCGAGAAGTCGAGACAGTTGCTGCGGTAGCTTGCGCCGAGCCGCGCTGCCACCGGCTCCCAGGCCTCTCCCCGCTGCATGAAGCCGGGGACGAACGTTACGGTCGGCGCCTCCACCCCGCCCAATCATGCCCAGATGAACCGGACCTACGCCCCGATCTTCACGATCGTCGACGAGCTCGCGCGATGCGGGATGCGCCATGCCGTGACGTCGCCGGGATCGCGAAACGCGCCGCTGGCGCTGGCCCTGGCGGGTGACCCACGGATCGAGGCCGTCTCCGTCATCGACGAGCGCGCGGCGGGCTTCACGGCGCTCGGGATGGCCAAGGCGAGCAACACGCCCGTCGCGGTCACCTGCACGTCCGGAAGCGCGGCCGCGAATCTGATGCCGGCGGTCGTGGAGGCGCACGAGGCACGCGTCCCCTTGATCGTGTTGACGGCCGACCGCCCGCCGGAGCTACGCGAGACCGGCGCCGGCCAGGCGATCGACCAGATCAAGATCTACGGGTCGTTCGCCAAGTGGTTCGTGGAGGTCGGCAACCACGAGCCGACGCGCGACACCGCGGTCCACCTCCGTGCCCTCGCGTGCCGTGCATTCGAGACCGCGCGCGGCGGGCGGCCGGGCGTCGTGCACCTCAACTTCCCGCTGCGCGAGCCGCTCGCGCCCGTGCCCGACGAGTCCTTCGATGCCGAACTGTGGGAGGGGCGAGCCGATGGCGGGCCGTGGGTGCAGGTGCACGAGGCGGCGTCGGCCGCCGCGGCGGGTCTGGCCGACGGGATGGCGGCCCGGATCCCGGAGGGGGCGCGGGGCGCGATCGTCGTGGGGTCGGCGCACGAGGACGTGGCCGAGCCCGTTGCGCGGCTCGCTGCGGCGTGCGGCTGGCCCGTGCTCGCCGACGCCATATCCGGCGTCCGCTGCGGCCCCCATGACCGCTCGCACGTGATCGCGCACTACGACGTCCTGCTGCGCAGCGAGGAGTGGGCTGCCGCGCACCGGCCGGGGCTCGTGATGCGCATCGGCGACACCCCGACATCGAAGCCACTGCGGGCATGGCTGGCGGAGGCGCCGCAGCTGCTGGTGGATCCGCACGGCGTCTGGCACGAGCCCACGCGCACGGCCGAGACGATCGTGCAGGCCGCGCCCGCCGCATTGTGCCGCGCGCTCGCAGCGCGTCTCGAGCAGGCTGATGGGCGGCCGGCGCAGGAGTGGCTCGCCGGCTGGCGCGAGGCCGACGACCTCGTGGGGCCATGCCTCGACGCGACTCCGGATCCGTTCGAGCCGAAGGCGCTCGTGGCGGCAGTCGATGCTGCCGCAGACGGGGCTGTCGTCTGGGTGGCGTCGTCGATGCCGATCCGCGATGTCGAGACGTTCCTCCCCTGCCGCGAGAAACGCCTGCACGTGCTGGCGAACCGCGGTGCCAATGGGATCGACGGAACGGTGGCGTCAGCGGCGGGCGCCGCGGTGGCGACGCGCGGGCGCGTGACGCTCCTGACAGGCGAGATCGCACTGCTGCACGACGTCGGCGGGCTGCTCGCCGCGAAGCGGATGGGCGCCGAGCTCACGATCGTCTGCCTGAACAACGACGGCGGCGGCATCTTCGACTTCCTGCCGGTGGCCGGCGCCGCGGACCCGCGGCTCTACCGGGAGCACATCGTCACGCCCGCGGGCGTGGACCTCGAGCGCATGGCGGCGCTGGCGGACCTGCCCTACACGCTGGCCGCGAGCGCGGACGATGTGCGCGATGCGGCGCGCCTGCCCGGACTCGTGGAGATCCGCACCGACCGCGAGGAGAACGTGAAGCTGCACCGCGCGCTGTTCGCGCGGGTGGCGGAGCAGCTGTAGGGCAAGGGAAATAGCCAGCGCAACATTTTTCGTTGCGTTAGTTTTGATGGCATGCCCGTCGCAACCGCGCAGAAGGTGGAAGCCCTCAGCCGTGACTTCCGCTCGCAGCGGAAGCTCGCCGAGCTGCTCGGTGTAAGCCCCGCGCAGGTCACCCGCTGGCGCCAGGGCAAGGGGATCGACGAGGTGAACGCGGAGCGAGTGGACCTGCTCGAGCTGGTCATGTCACAGCTGCTGCGCGCGTATCCGGCGGAGGCGGCGGAGCTTCTGGGCCTGGCCTGACGCCTCCGCATGCCCGACGTGGGACCGTTCAACGGCGACTATGGCCGTCAGGAGGTCCCACGTGCTTGCGATCGCCGGTTGTGCGGTCTACCTGGCCGCCGCCGTCGTGATGATGTGGGAAGGGGGCCAGGACGAGCTCGACGGTGGGATGGCCGCGTCGGTGGCGCCCATCGTGTGGCTCGCGGGGTCGGTATTCGCCGGGCGGCAGTTCGGCGTACCGGCACTCTGGCTCCCGATCCTCGCGCTGCCGCTCGGGATCCTCACCGCCAACACGTGGGACCACAACGACAACGAGTTACGCCTCCTCAACTGGGCGACCATCTTCGTGATCAGCGTCGTGCTGATATGCGGCGGGATCTGGGCCTGGTTCCGGCGCCAGCCGCGTTAGGTCAAGAGCGGCAGCAGCGCCTGCAGCTTGGCCTCGTTCGCCTCGAGCTCCTGGGCGGGGTCCGAGTCCACGACGATGCCCTCGCCGGCGTAAAGGTGCGCGACGTTGCCTCGCAAGAGAGCGCAGCGCAGCGCCACGCAGAACTCGCCGTCCTCGAAGAGGTCGGTCCAGCCGACCGGTCCCGCGTACCAGCCGCGGTCCAGTCCCTCGAGCGCGGGGATCAGCGGCAGCGCCCTGTCGCGGGGCTCGCCTCCGACGGCGGGCGTCGGGTGGAGCATCGACGCCACCTGGACCGCGGGCAGCGGCTCGGCGAGCTGGGCGCGGATCGGCGTGGCCAGGTGCTGCACGTTCAGCACCTTCACGAGCACCGGCTCCTCGGCGGCCGTGACCCACACGCTCACGGGTTCGAGCGTGCGCGTGATCCGGCGTGTGACGATTGCCTGCTCCTCGCGGTCCTTCGGCGAGTGCATGAGCTGCTCGCCCAGGTGCGAGTCGACCGACGGGTCGGCCGAACGCCGCCGTGTCCCCGCCAGTGCGACGGTCTGCACCCGCTGGCCCTCACGCCGCGCCAGCAACTCGGGTGACGCCCCCAGAAACGTGAGCTCGGGAGTGCCGACCAGGTAGCAGAAGCACGCGGGGAACCCGGCCCGCAGGCCGTCGTAGACCGGCGCCGGGTCGATCGCGTCAGGCGCGTGCACCCGCACCTCGCGCGCTAGAACGACCTTGGTCAGCTCGCCCGCCCGGATCCGCTCGACCGCACGAGTGACCGCGGACGCGAAGTGCTCCGCCGGCGCCGCCGACGCCACCCGCGCCGCCTCCACCGGGTTGGGATCGAGCAACGGCATCGACACCGGACGCAGCTCGGCGAGACGCGATTGCACGCGCTCGAGGACCTCGTCGGCATCCTCGCCCGGCACGACCGCCGCGGTCACCGCCATCCGGGCCGCGTCGCCACGCCGCGCCAGCGCCACCTCCGGCATGACGAGCTGCGCCGGGGCGAGCGAGCGCCACTCCGGTGAGCCGCCGCCCTCGTCGGCGAACGCGAAGCCGCCGACCCACACGGGCCCGAACGGCGCCGGCTCGGCAACGGCGTCGCCGAGAACGGTCCGGTCGCCCCAGCGCCGGCACTGCTCGGCGACCTCGGCAAAACGGAGTGGCCCTGAGGCCGACACGACGGCGGCCGAGCCGAGCCCCGCCAGCGCGAAGCCGTCGCGGTCGGGCTGCTCGAAGCAGAAGAAGCGATCGTCGCCGCGCCGCGCCGCCAGAACCGCCGCGGACAGGTCGAGCTCAGCCGGCACCGGCACGGTCACGCCCGCGAGCACGGGCCCGTGCAGCCGCCGCGACGCCTCCGCGATGCGCTCGCGCAACAGTGAACGCGCGGATGCGGAGAGCCCGAACGGGCTCTCCATCCCTCGGACGGTCACCGCCACACAGCTACGTGGCGCTGCGTCCGCGGGAGATGGCGATCTCGCCTGTGCGGACCATCTCGATCAGGCCGAACGGGCGGATGACCTGCTCGAACGCCTCGATCTTGTCGTCGGTGCCGGTCACCTCGATCGTGATCGAGCGCTTGGACACGTCGATCACGTTGCCGCGGAAGATCTCCGCGAACTGCA
The DNA here is from genome assembly GCA_025928265.1 of Thermoleophilaceae bacterium. Taxonomy (GTDB): domain Bacteria; phylum Actinomycetota; class Thermoleophilia; order Solirubrobacterales; family Thermoleophilaceae; genus JAICJV01. The sequence goes on along the minus strand of JAICJV010000009.1, from coordinate 34,203 downwards.
TGACCTGGCCGCGCGTCTCGGAGTCGGCGGCCACCTTGAACAGCGCCAGCTCGCGCGCCACCGCCTCCGCGGGCTCGAGGTCGCGGATCTTGATGACGTTCACGAGCTTGTGGAGCTGCTTGGTGACCTGGTCGATCGGGTGCAGCGCCCCGTCGAGCGTGAGCGTCATCCGCGACAGCATCGGGTCGTCGGTGGGGCCGACGGCGAGCGTGTCGATGTTGAACCCGCGCCGGGAGAAAAGCCCTGCAACTCGGGCAAGTACGCCCGGCTTGTTCTCCACCAGCATCGTGAGGATGTGACGGCGTCCGGTGTGGATCCCACCGGCGGCCTCGAGGTCCGCGAGGTTGAAGACCTCCTTCGTCCCTGGCTCACCCATGACGCCTGCAAACCTTCCCATTTCGGCGTCCTCGGCCCTCGACTTGCTGGCGCAAGCCTTCGGGCCTGCGTCCTTGAACTGGTCGGTTTTCGCTCGTCATCACGCTCAGCCCACCATCTCGCGCGCCGGCTGGCCCGCGGGGATCATCGGGTAGCAGTTCTCCTCCTTCGTCACGTGGACGTCGAGGATCACCGGGCCGGGCGTCTCGATCGCCTCGCGCATCTGGTCGACGAGCGTTCCCTTGTCGGTCGCGCGCATGCCCTTGGCGCCGTACGCCTCGGCCAGCTTGACCCAGTCGGGCGTCATCTTCATGTCGACCCCGGAGTAGCGCTTGTCCCAGAAGAGCTCCTGCCACTGGCGGACCATGCCGAGGTACCCGTTGTTCATCACGAACACCTTCACCGGGATCTCATCGAGCACGCAGGTGGTCATCTCCTGGATGTTCATCTGGAGCGACCCGTCGCCGGCGACCGCGACCACCGTCTTGTCCGGGCACGCCACCTGCGCGCCCATCGCGAACGGCAGCCCCACTCCCATGGTGCCGAGGCCGCCGGAGTTGATCCAGTGGCGCGGCTTGTTGAAGTGGTACCACTGCGCCGCCCACATCTGGTGCTGGCCGACGTCGGAGGTGATGATCGCGTCGCCGTTCGTGGCCTCGTACAGCGCCTGGATCATGTACTGCGGCTTGATCTCCGAGTCCTCGGAGTCGTCGTAGCGCAGCGGGTGCTTGTCCTGCCACTGATGGATGCGCTGCCACCAGCCCTCGAGGCGCGACGCGTCGGTCTCGAGCGCGCGGTACTCACGCGTCAGCTTGGGCAGCACCTTCTTGGCGTCGCCCACGATCGGGATGTGCGCCGGCACGTTCTTCGAGATCTCGGCCGGGTCGACGTCGATGTGGATGAACTTGGCCCGCGGAGCGAACTCCGACAGCTTGCCGGTGATGCGATCGTCGAAGCGGGCGCCGACCGCCACGATCAGGTCGGCCTCGTCCATCGCATAGTTGGCCGTGCGGGTGCCGTGCATGCCGAGCATCCCGAGCCACTGGTCGTCCGGCGCCGGGTAGCCGCCCAGCCCCATCAGCGTGCAGGTGACCGGGAAGCGGTCCGACCGGCAGAGCTCCGTCAGCTCGGCCGCTGCGTCGGCGTTGATCACGCCGCCGCCCGCATAGATCACCGGGCGCCGCGCGTTGGCCATCGCCTTCGCCGCCAGGCGGATCTGCTTGGCGTTGCCCTCCACCGTGGGCTGGTAGCCCGGGAGGTTCACCTCGTCGACCGGCTCGTAGTTGATCTCCGCGCGTGAGAGGTCCTGCGGCACGTCGATCAGGACCGGGCCCGGTCGCCCGGTACGGGCGATGTGGAACGCCTGGTGGATCGCCATCGGGATCTCGCGCGGGTCCTGGATCATGATCGAGTGCTTGACGATCGGCATGGTGATGCCGCTGACGTCGGCCTCCTGGAAGCCGTCGGTGCCGAGCAGGTCCGTGCGCACCTGGCCGGTGATGAAGACCGTCGGGACGGAGTCCATGACCGCATCCGCGATAGTCGTCACCAGATTGGTGGCACCGGGGCCGGACGTGGCGAGCGCGACGCCGACCCGTCCGGAGGCCCGCGCGTACCCCTCGGCCGCGTGGCCCGCGCCCTGCTCGTGGCGGCACAGCACATGCCGGATCCCGCCGTCGTACAAAGCGTCGTAGGTCGGGAGATTCGCGCCGCCTGGAATGCCGAATACGGTGTCGACACCTTCGGCCTTCAGGCATTCCAAGATCGCGTCAACTGCGCGCATGTTGCGAACCTCCTTTCGAGGTGGCGGGGACGGACATGCGAGTCTAGATGGTTGATTCCGCGGGAGCCCGCGCGTGCGGGTCCGTGGGATCAACCATCTACGCTGTTGAATTCGGCGCGAGAAGCGCGTTCGCCTTCACCCGAAAGGGGTATTCGCCGTCGTGGTGGACCCGCAGCGAGCAGCGATAACGCTGGCGATCAACGGTGCTGAGCAGCACCTCGAGGTCGACACCCGCGCCACGCTGCTCGACGTCCTCCGCGAGCGGCTCGACCTGATCGGCGCGAAGAAGGGTTGCGATCACGGCCAGTGCGGCTCGTGCACGGTGCTGATCGACGGTCGCCGGGCGAAGAGCTGCCTGGCGCTTGCGGTCGCGCTCGACGGGTCGTCGATCACCACGGTCGAGGGGCTTGCGGACGGCGACGAGCTGCACCCGCTGCAGGCCGCGTTCATCGACCACGACGCGTTCCAGTGCGGCTACTGCACGCCCGGACAGATCTGCTCGGCGATCGGGATGCTCGAGGAGGCCAGGGCCGAGGGCGCCGAGCTCACCCCCGAGGCGATCCGCGAGCGGATGAGCGGCAACATCTGCCGCTGCGGCGCCTATCCGAACATCGTCGCCGCGATCGCCGAGGTGGCCGAGTGAAGCCGTTCGCCTACGAGCGCGCGGACGAGACCGCGCGCGCGGTCTCGACGGTCGCGGGCTCCCACGGCCACGCGACCTTCCTGGGCGGCGGCACCAACCTCGTCGACCTGATGAAGCTGGGCGTGGCCACGCCGGAGCGGCTGGTGGACGTCACGCGCCTCCCCCACGCCGAGATCACGGAGACGAAATACGGCGGCCTGCTGATCGGCGCCGCCGTGCGCAACAGCGACCTTGCCGTGCACCCGCTCGTGCGCGAGCGCTACCCGGTGCTGAGCGAGGCGATCCTGGCCGGCGCCTCGGGCCAGATCCGCAACATGGCCACGATCGGCGGCAACCTGCTCCAGCGCACGCGCTGCCCGTACTTCCAGGACGTGTCGAAGGCCTGCAACAAGCGCGCGCCCGGGAGCGGCTGCCCAGCGCGCCACGGCGAGCACCGCGAGCTGGCGATCATCGGCCACTCCGAGCACTGCGTGGCCACTCATCCCTCCGACATGGCCGTGGCGCTCGCGGCGCTCGGCGCCGAGGTGCACGTGCACGGCGGCCAGGGCCTGTGGAGCATCCCGCTGACCGACCTCCACCGGCTGCCCGGCGAGATGCCGCAGCGCGACACGATCCTCGCGCCCGAGGACCTGATCACCCATGTCGAGCTGCCGCCGCTGCCACTCGCGCGCAACTCGCGCTACCGGAAGGTGCGCGACCGCGCGTCGTTCGCCTTCGCGCTCGTGTCGCTGGCCGCCGCGGTCGAGGTCGACGGCGGCAACGTGGCCGACTGCCGGATCGCGTTCGGCGGGATCGCGCACAAGCCGTGGCGGGCGCGCAAGGCCGAGGAGACACTGCGGGGGCGGCCGGCGACCCCCGATGCGTTCGGCGCCGCCGCCGACGCCGAGCTGGCGGACGCGCGGCCGCTGCGTGACAACGGGTTCAAGCTGCTCCTGGCGCGCAACCTCTTCGTGCGCGTCCTCACCGACCTGGTGGACGGCTGATGGCGGAGGTCGCGACCCGGGCCATCGGCGCGCCGGTCCGGCGGATCGAGGGCCGCGCCAAGGTGACCGGCGCTGCGCGCTACGCGGTCGAGCACGACCCGGGCGAGGTGGCGTACGGCTGGATCGTGCAGGCGCAGGTGGCGCGCGGGAAGATCACGGACATCGACGACGCCGAGGCGCGCTCGCAGCCCGGCGTCCTGCACGTGCTCTGGCATGGCAACGCGCCCCGGCTCGAGGAGGTATCCGACGCCGAGCTCGCCGTGTTCCAGGAGCCGCGCGTGGCCTACCGCGGGCAGATCGTGGCGGCCGTCGTCGCCGACAACCCGGAGGCGGCGCGCGAGGCCGCGCGGCTCGTGCGCGTGAAGGTGCACGAGGAGCCGCACGACGTCGGGCTGCGCGCCGACCACCCGCACCTCTACAAGCCGGACAAGGTGAACCCGTCGTTCCCGTCCGACACCGACAAGGGCGACGTGGACGCCGCCCTGGCGCGTGCCGAGGTCACGATCGACCACACCTACTCGACGCCCGCGTACCACAACAACGCGATGGAGCCGCACGCCACGCTCGCGCGCTGGGACGGCGATCGCCTGACCGTCTACGACTCGAATCAGGGCGCGGCCGCGCACCGCGCCCCGCTCGCCAAGGCGTTCGGCCTCGAGCCGGAGCAGGTGCGCGTGCTCGCCGAGCACGTGGGCGGCGGCTTCGGCTCGAAGGGCACGCCGCGCCCGCAGATGATCGTCGCGGCCATGCTCGCCCGGATCAGCGGCCGCGCGGTCAAGCTCCCCGTCACCCGCCAGCAGATGTTCGCCTTCACCGGCTACCGCACGCCGACGATCCAGCGGATGCGCCTGGGCGCCACGGGCGACGGCCGGATCACGGCGATCGAGCACCGGGTGTTCGAGCAGACATCGCAGATCCGCGAGTTCGCCGAGCAGGCCGCCACGCCCACGCGCGTCATGTACGCGACCGACAACCTGCGCACCTCGCACCGCCTCGTACGCCTCGACGTGCCCACGCCGTCGTGGATGCGCGCGCCCGGCGAGTGCCCCGGGATGTACGCACTCGAGTCGGCGATCGACGAGCTCGCGCTGGCCGTGGGCATCGACCCGATCGAGCTGCGGATCCGCAACGACGCGGACGCCGAGCCCGACAGCGGCAAGCCGTTCTCGTCGCGCAACCTGGTGGCGTGCCTGCGCGAGGGGGCCGATCGCTTCGGCTGGGCCGACCGCGACCCACGGCAGCGGCAGCGAGACGGGCGCTGGTTCATCGGGTCAGGCGTGGCGGCATCGACCTACCCCGCCTACCAGCGCGACGCCGAGGCGACCGCGCGCGTGCAGCCCGACGGCTCATTCCGCGTGGGGATCGCCGCCGCGGATATCGGCACAGGTGCTCGAACCGCGCTCACGCAAATCGCCGCCGACACGCTCGGCGTGCCGGTCGAGCGCGTGCGCGTGGACATAGGCGACAGCGCGCTGCCGCGGGCGGGCGTGGCCGGCGGCTCGATGGGCACGTCGTCATGGGGTGCAGCGGTGGCGAAGGCATGCGAGGCGCTGCTGGCGGAGATGGAGCGCGGCGGCAGCGAGGCGCACGCCGACACCAAGGCCGAGATCGAGGCGAAGAAGGACCTCGCGCGCCACGCGTTCGGCGCGCAGTTCGCCGAGGTGCGCGTGGACGGCGAGACCGGCGAGATCCGCGTGTCGCGGCTGCTCGGCGTGTTCGCAGCGGGACGGATCGTGAACCCGGTGACCGCGCGGTCACAGTTCATCGGCGGCATGACCATGGGGATGGGCATGGCGCTGTTCGAGGAGAGCGTGATGGACCGCCGCTACGGCGACTACCTCAACCACGACCTCGCGCAGTACCACGTGCCCGCGAACGCCGACGTGGCGGATATCGAGGTCGCGTGGATCGAGGAGGACGATCCCGAGCTGAACCGGATCGGGACGAAGGGGATCGGCGAGATCGGCATCGTGGGCACCGCGGCGGCGATCGCGAACGCGGTCCACCACGCCACCGGCTTACGCTTCCGCGCGCTGCCCATCCACCTCGACGGGCTCGTGGGCGCGGGGACCTAAGGGTCCTACGCGGCTACGCCCGCACGTAGATCTCGCGCGGGTATTCCTGGTCGGCGCCGCAGCGGCGGCAGACCTGCGAGGTGATCGGCATGACGAAGCCGCACTCGTCACAGCGGCGGCGCGGCTCCTTCTGCTCGAAGCGGTAGAGCAGCGCGGCGATCGTGCCGATCAGCGGCAGCGCGAAGCCGATCAGGAACCAGATGAAGAACGAGCTGCCCTTGATCTTCCCGATGGCCCCGGCCGAGAGGCCGAAGAAGAACATCAGGACAAGGAACTCCATGCCTGGACAAAATAGACCACTGGCTCCCCGCGTCGGCATGCCGCGCCGGGCGCGCACGTCGAGGTGCGGGGACTGTGGTCTATCCCTGCGGGACGACTACCGGCGTAGTACGGAAAGTGCCCAGAGGACCGCGATGATCGCGCCGACGATCACGACGATCCAGGCCACTGCCGCCACCACACCGATGACCACCTTGAAGAGAACCCAGGCGGCCACCAGCAGGACGACGATGGCGAGCGCCTTCGTTGCGAGTCCGGAGAGCGCTGAGGATGCGTTGTTGCTCATGGCGTCCATTGTGGCACGCATCTGAAGCGCTTCTTAAAGAAGATGCGGCGGGCGCGTGGGCACGTAGCGGTCGAGCCCGGGGAGCGGGATCGAGCACAGCACCCAGCTGGGCCAGAAGACCCGAAAGCCGAGCGTGCGGAGGCGGCGCAGGAGCCACCACGACAGCGACGTGCTGAACACGCTGAGGTGGGCGGGCTCCTGGGTCATCGCCACGCGGTCGAGCGCCGCGATGATGACCGGCACGAGGCCGCCCGGCCGCAAGGCCACGGCGGGCCCGATCTCGCCCTCGCTCGACACCCAGCACAGCGCCCCCGCCTCGCCCGTCTGCGGATCGAGAGCGGCGAGGCAGTTGCGGTCGCGCGCGAAGAACTCGTGCAGGGCGGGCCGCTCGTGGCCGATCGCCTGGGGCTCGAGTCGCATCCACTCCGCCACCGCCCGGTCGGGCTTGAGCAGGTGGACCGCCGGGTCGGTCGTCTCGATCTCGTGTGCGCGGCGCTCGAGGTAGACGTCCGTGCGCTGGCGCATGTGCCAATGCCCGGCGACCGGCATCACGCCGAACTCGAGGTAGAGCGACAGATCGCTCTGGGCGCCGGCGGCCACCACGACGCGCCCGAGGTCGGCGCTCGGGTCCCCCGGCCACGCCACCTCCAGGAGCCGCCGCCCGATCCCGCGCCCCTGCTGCTCGGGCATCACCATCAACTCCGTGAGCTCCTCCATGCGCGGGAAGCGGACCACCCGCGCGTAGGCGACCGGCACGCCCTCTTCCTCTGCGATCACGTAGCGGCCGGGCTGCGCCGCGATGAACTCCACGACCTGGCGCTGACGCACCCAGTCGGCGTGGATGTTCTGCGGCGTGAGCTCGCGACCCGGCGGGATGATCCCCTGCCGGGTGCCCGAGTCGTACATCGCCTGCTCCGACAGCGCGAACGTGGTCTCGAGGTCAGATGCCGTCCCGTCCCGGAAGGTGAGCTCGACGGCGGCCACGTCAGCCCTTGGCTGCCGCGCGTACCGGGTCCTCGCCCGACACCGTCTCGTGGGCGTGAGGCTGGTGCGACGGCGTCTCCACGTAGCCCATGAGGTCGGGCGGATGACCGAGCTGTCCAAGCTCGGACGACGAGTGGCCGAAGAAGAGCCCGACGGTCCAGTCGAACATGAGCCGTGCCCGCCGCGCGGTGCCGGGCATGAGCGCGAGGTGGTAGGTCCGTGCCGCGAACCATGCCGGGAAGCCGCGCAGCTTCACGCCGACCATCGTGGCCACGGCCTGGTGGCGGCCCATGTCCACGAACACGCCAAGGGTCTTGTAGCGGAACTTCCGCACCTTCCCGTGGCCGATCGTGGCGGCCACGTTGCCCGCCGCGAGCTTGCCCTGCCGCATCGAGTGCTGCGCGGTGGGCGGGCACAGGCCCTTGTAGTGCTTCGCCGGATCGGGTACCGCCGCCGAGTCGCCGACGGCCCACACGTCGTCGCGGCCCTTCACGCGCAGGGTGGCGTCCACGTCGATGCGCCCGCTCTCGTGGAGCGGCAGCCCGAGGTCGCGGACCACACCCGGTGACTTGACGCCGGCGGTCCAGCAGAGCGTGCGCGCGCGGATCACGTCGCCGTCGGCCAGCTCGACGGTGTCCTCGGTGCAGCCGTTCATGCGCACGCCCGTCTTCACCTCGATTCCGCGGCCGCGCAACTCGCGCGTGGCGAACTCGGCCAGATCCTCCGGGATCTCCGGCATGATCTGCGGCAGCGCCTCGACCAGCACCCAGCGCGTGCCCTGTTCGCGGCAGCGGGGATAGCGATGGATCACGTCGGCCACCAGGTCCTGCATCTCTGCGATGCCCTCGACGCCGGCGTAACCCGCCCCGACGAAGACGAAGGTGAGGTACGGAACGCGCTCCTCCGGATCGTCCATCGACTCGGCGATCTCCAGGTTGAGCAACGCGCGGTTGCGCAGGGCCGTGGCCTCGGCGATCGTCTTGAAGCCGAGCCCGTGCTCCGCGAGCCCCGGGATCGGGTAGACGCGCGAGACCGAGCCCAGCCCGAGGATGAGCTGGTCGTACCCGATCGACTCCTCGGTGCCGAGCGGTCCGGTGAACCGGAGCCGGCGCGCATCGGGGTCGAGGCCCGTCACGCGCCCGATGCGGACGTTCGTGCGCTCGAGCTCCTCGCGCAGCGGGATCACCACGTGCCGAGGCTCGAGGGTGCCCGATGCGGCGCCCGGCAGCAGCGGCGTGTAGAGCAGGAAGTTCACGTCGCTGATCAGCGTGATCCGCGCGCTCTGATGCGGCATCAGGCGCTCCAGGTGGCGGGCGGCGTAGAACCCGCCGAACCCGCCGCCGGCTATGACGACGTTCCAGGCCATCTGCGGCTATCTAAGCGCAGCGCGGCGTGCAGCGTCCAGCGCCTCGCGCGCCTCCAGCGAGAGGCGCCGGCGAAGCCGCCACGGAGCGCCCGAGAAGGCGTGGTTCGCGACGGTGGCGAAGCCCGCCTCGTCGGTGCGGAGCGCGAGCAGCAGGTGGGCGATCCGGTCGGACGGCGGCAGGTCCGCGTCCGGCACTCCGACGCAGTAGCAGTGCACGCGATGGCCGCCGGACCGCACGAGCAGCGCGCCCGCCTCGCCCACGAGCCAGACGCCGAGCCTCCCGCGCTCGAGGGCGAGCCCGGTGCGACGCTGGAGCTCGCGCTCGTCGTGGCCGAGCAGGTCGCCGAGCAGCCCCTGCGCGACGCGCTCGGACTTCGCATCCCTGGCGTCCTTGCCGCGCACCACGTTCGCGCCGCGGAACGCGTACAGCTCGGGGATGATCCACGCGTGCGCCAGGCACGCGGCCGCCACCGGCAGCGCGATCGGGTTCAGCAGCATCAACGCGGTCGCCGCCGCCAGGAACGGGATGACGTGGCCGACGGTGTAGGCGGTCCACCACTGCCCGCGCCGCGCGATCGACGCCGGCGTGGTGCGCTCGCGCCACGGGACCGAGGCGAGCTCGGGAAGCACGGCGTCGGTGCTCATTCAGCGCCCCCGCGGGGTTAGCCTCCCGCTATGGGGCGGCGCATGATGACGAGGTCCGCCTCACGCGGCAGCTCGCGCACCTGCGTCGCCTGCCCCGGCCCGTCGTTCAGCACGCCGATGTAGCCCTCGTCGAGCTGGCGGCGGAACTCCTCGACGGCGACGTCGTACGCCGCCTGATCTTCGGTACTCCACTCGGCGAGAGTCGAGTGCCCGGTGTGGTCCATGCGGATCAGGCGCGACATCCTGTACCTCCTGCTCGGGTCCCGAAAACCGATCATACGCCCGCGGTCCAGCGTCACTCAGGGGTGCTCGTGCAGGGCCCGCCGAGCGCGTATACCTCGACGGTCGCCTGGACCGGCTCGACGTGGGAGAAGCAGTGCCGGGCCCCGGTCACCGCGACGGCTCGATCGAACGCCTCGGGGGGCGCCTGGCCGACTCGCACGATCCAGCGAACGCCGAGCTCGCGCGCGTCCTGCGGGCGGCTTCGCAGATGCCGCCAGGGGCGCGTGTCGGTGGTGTCGACGAAGCGCTCGACCGAGGTGCCGGTGAGCAGCTCGAAGCGATCGTTGACCGGGTCGGAGAGCGGCAGCCAGACGCGACCGTCGCGGGCGTGCTCCGCGAACCATGTCGCGGCCGGGTCGAGTTGGCGGCTGAGCGCGCCGGCGTCCTCCTGGCGGAGATCGAGCCAGCCCGCGACGCGGTTGTCGCCGAGCATCACCACGACGCTCGCGAGCACCGCCGCGGTGGCCGCGGCCACCACCACGCGGCTGCGCAGCCCGACCGCCGCGAAGACCGCCAGCGCGGGCACGATCGGGATCGCGTAGCGCAGGTGGGTCCAGTCGGCCAGGCGATCGGCCGGCAGGATGTAGCTGCCCTTGCTGAGCGCCTGGAACGTGTACCAGGCGAGCGGATAGAAGAGCAGTAGCCCGACCAGGCGCGAAGGGTCGCGCCGGTTGCGCCAGGCGAACATCAGCGCACCCGCGACCCCGGCGACGGCGAGCGCCGGGCCGGCCACGTACCAGGCGGCAACCGGATAGGCCGTGACACCACTCAGCCCGTGCTCGGGCGTGATCGGCGATCCGGGCGCGTGGCCGAAGCGGATCTGGCCGTCGCGCAGGAACGCGAACGGCGTCTCGTAGATGAGGATGTTCATCACCAGGAACAGAGCTATCCCGTAGCCCGCGGCGAGCACCCAGACGAGCGCCGTCGCACCCGCCTCGGCGCGCGATCGGCGGCGCAGGTAGGCAACCGGCACGACAGCGGCGACGCCGAGCGGGAACAGCGCCCAGGCGTCGAAGTGCGCGAGCGTCGCGACGCTGAAGGCGAGCCCGGCGCCCACCAGCAGCGACGTGCGCCCGTCCGAGCGAGCCCACAGCGCGAGCAGGTAGACCGCCGCGGTGGTGCTCGCCATGATCGTGGCGGGCTGCATCGGGATGACGCCGGCGAGCAGCACGTTCGGGCTCGAGACGAGCAGCACCGCCGCCGCCAGCGCGAGCGACCGCCGCCCGCCCAGGAGCAGCGCCAGCCGGTAGACGCAGAAGACGGTGACGAACGAGGCGATGACCGACACGACGGTTCCGGCGGCGCCGCTGCGGTAGAGCGGCCCGATCGCCACGAACGGCAGCTCGAGGATGTGGAACAGCGGCGTCCAGTGGGTCCCGATCTGGCGCAGTCCCTCGGCGAGCACGCGACGCGGGATGATCGTGTGCGACGCCGCGTCCCCGAAGCCGAGGATCTCCCCGCGGCCCGCGACGAACGCGACCGCCGCGCCGAGCGCGCCCGCGGCGAGCGCGAGCGCCGCCGCGAGCCACGGATCGAAGCGCAGCCGGCGGCGAGGATGCGCGACCGGGACCGGGCCGTCCGGCCGCGAGGGCGGCGGCGCGAGCGGCCCCTGGGGACGGCCGTTGCCCGCGCCCGCGAGCGGTGCTGCCGGCGGCGGGGCGAGGACCGCGGTGGCCGCGGTAGCGCCGGCACCGGCGACGACGGGTGCGCGTGCCGCCGGGGCGAGCGCCGGGACCTCGGCGGCCACTGCAGCAGGCACGGCTGCCACGGCGGGCGGAGCGAGCCCGTGGCGGGTCTTCTCCCAGTGATGCGGCCGGCGCAGGAGCTGAGCGACCCCGCGCCACGCGGCGAGGGAGGCCAGCAGCCAGTAGAGCGGAAGGGCGATCGCGTGCGCGACCAGGAAGTAGCGCCGCTCGCGGTAGACCTCCGCGACGTGCGCGAGCAGGATCGCGAAGTTGCCGCAGAGGAGCGACAGCGTCCCGATCGTCAGCAGGGGCTCGGGGAAGACCGCCTCGATCGGCGCGACGTCCGCACCGGCCAGCCGCATCCCGGCATAGAGCCCGACCAGCGCCCAGGACACCAGCTGGAGCATCAGCACGACCGGAACTCCGCCGACCACGAGCAGCGCAGCGAGGTAGCGCCGCGTCCCCATCGAGCGCGCGGTCGCGACCGGCGCGCGCAGCATCGCGAGCGCGGTCTGCGTGAACCCCTTCACCCAGCGCGAGCGCTGCCGGATCCACGCGCCCGTTCGCGGGACCGCCTCCTCCCACGTGGTGGAGGCGAGCGTCTCGGCCCGGTATCCCGCCGCCGCCAGGCGCATGCCCAGCTCGCAGTCCTCGGTCACGTTCCAGGGGTCCCAGCCGCCGACCGCGCGTACCGCGGCGGCCCGGAAGTGCGTCGAGGTCCCGCCGAGCGGCAGCGCATGGCCGACCCGCGCGATCCCCTCGAGGTAGCAGCCGAAGTGCGTCGCGTAGTCGCACGTGAACCAGCGGGTGAGGTGGTTCTGGCGCGCGTTGTAGAAGTCCAGTCGCGCCTGCAGCGCCGCGACCTCGGCCGGGCGGCGGCGAAGCTCGGCCACGGCCTTCAGGAGCTGGTCGGGCTCCGGCCGGTCCTCGGCGTCGAAGATCGTGAGCAGCTCTCCGGTCGCGTGCTCGAGGCCGTGGTTGAGGGCGCGCGGCTTCGTGCGCGGCACGCCCGGCGGGACCACGAGGATCTGCCAGCCGGGCCGCAACGCCAGCTCGCAGGCGTGGGCGGTGTCGGGGTCGTCGTGCTCCACGAGCAGCAGCACCTCGAGCAGCGCGGGCGGGTAGTCGAGCCGTGCGAGCGCGGCGCACAGGCCGTCGACCACGTCCGCCTCGCGATAGAGGGCTACGAGCACCGTGTAGCGGGGAAGGTCGGGGTCGTCGGTGCCGGCAACGGGCGCCGGCTCCTCGGAGCGACGCTGGGCGCCGCGCCACAGGTAGGCGAGCCGCGCAAGCGTGGTCAGCCCGAACACGACCGTCCCGGCGGCGACCGCGGCGATCGCCACCCAGCGCGGCCCGAACACGACCGCGACGGCGGCCGCGGCGGCGACGAGCAGGATCGCGCCGGCCGCCTGCCCCCAGGTCAGCGTCCGCTGCGCCGACCAGCCTCGCCACGGTTCCTGCGTCATCGGCGTGTCACCGCCGGAGGTGGCGAATCCGGCACCTCGCCGCTTACCCTCACCCTGTGACGACGCTCAGCATCGTCGTTCCGGCGACGAACCACCAGCCGTCCCTGCCGCGTTGCCTGACCGCGATCCGCGGCCAGATGTGCGACGGCGACGAGCTGATCGTCGTCGAGGGACCGCCCAGCGCCGGCCCGGCGGCGGCGCGCAACATCGGCCTGTGGCGCGCGACCGGCGACGCGGTCGCCTTCATCGACGCCGACATCCTGCTCGCACCCGGAGCGCTCGGCAGGCTGCGCGCCGCGCTCGACGGGGACCCCGGCCTGACCGCGGCCTTCGGCTCCTACGACGACATGCCGAGCGCCCCCGGGATCGTGTCGCAGTTTCGCAACCTGCTCCACCACCACGTGCACCAGCGCGGAGCGGGCGTCGCCCACACCTACTGGGGCGGCATCGGCGCGATTCGCCGCGAGGCCGCCGTCGCGGCGGGCGGCTTCGATGAAGAGCTCTTCCCGGGTCCCGGGATCGAGGACGTCGAGCTCGGCGTGCGGCTGATCGCCGGCGGCGCGCGGATCGTGCTCGACCCGGCGATCCAGGGCACCCACACGAAGCGCTGGACGCTCGGGCTGATGCTCTGGACCGACGTGATGCGCCGCGGCGTCCCGTGGGTCGAGCTGATCCTGCGTACACGCTCGGCCCCGGCCGCGATGAACGTCGGCTGGCGCGAGCGTGCGAGCCTGGGCGCCTCGGTCGCGCTCGCCGGCGCGGCCGCCGGCCGCCGCCGCGGTCCCGCGGTGGCCGCGCTGGCGGCGATGCTCGTGCTGAACCGCAGCTTCTACGCCCTCCTGGCGCGGCGGCTGGGCGTGACGGGCGCGATTGCCGGCGTGGGCCTGCACGTGATCCACAATCTCGCGGCGGCCGCGGCGCTTCCGCTCGGCGCCGCTCGTCACCTGGTGAGGGAGTCGGCGTCGAGCCCGAGCAGCGCCTCGACCGCCTCACCCTCCTCGAGGTACTCGGCTTCCGCGTTGACGGACCAGACGTCGTGCTCGGCGCCGTCGAGCAGGTTGAGCGCGGCGAGCACCGCTGTCCACATCGAGTGATCCTGGTTGTTGTAGCGGTGTAGCCCGTTGCGCCCGAAGGTGGCCAGGTTCGTGAAGCCCTCCAGGTGCTCACGCAGGATGCCGACCGCCTGCTCGTAGCCGGAGTCGTAGACCGGATAGGCCTTCGGGACGCGCACCTTCGTACCGCCCACCACACGGTCGGGGTCGATCAGGCCGATCCGGGCGAGCTCGCGGGTGGCCAGCTCGACGTGCTCGCGCTCGGGCATGCTCCACAGCTCGTCGCCCTCGAAGCAGAAGTACTCGACGCCCAGACAGGTCATCCCCGGCGGGACCATGTCGGGGCTCCAGGCACCGAAGTTCTGCACCCGCCCGGCACGGGTCTGCGGATCGTGGACGTAGATCCAGTTGTCGGGGAACGGCTCGGCCTCGGTGGTGGTCAGGCTGACGAGGCACAGGCTGCGGTAGTTCAGCTGCCGCGCCGCAGCCTCGACCTCGGCCGGCGCGGCCGGTGACAGCGACAGCACGAGCTCGCTCAGCGGGATGCTCGACAGGACGCGGTCGACCGGATACTCGGTCGTGGTCCCGCCGGAGCTGACGCAGACGCTCAGCACGCGACCGTCTCGGTGGCGCAGCTCCTCGCAACGGTGATGCATGCGGACGGGGATCCCGGCGCCCTCGACGCGCGTGCGGAACGCCTCCCACATCTGTCCGGGGCCGAGCCGCGGGTAGCGGAACTCCTCGATCAGGGTCGTGATCTTGCGGCGCCGCACGCCGAGGATCGACAGCAGCGCCAGGAAGAGCGAGAAGTCCTTGATCCGCTGTGCCGCCCACTGCGCGCGGATGTCGGAGCCGGGGATGCCCCAGACCTTCTCCGTGTAGGAGCGGAAGAAGGTTTCGTACAGGCGGCGGCCGAAGCGCATCGTCACCCACTCCTCGAACGTCTCGGCCTCGCCTCCGCGTCGCCGCAGCGCCCACAGGTACGACAGCGCGCAGAGCGTCGACTCGCGCAGCCCGAGCCGGCCGACGACGTCGCGCGAGGTCAGCGGGTAGTTGAAGAACTTGCCGTCGTAGTAGATCCGCGAGAGCCGTGGGCGGGTGAGCAGCTCGTCGCCCAGCATCGTCTCCCAGAGGCGCTCGATCGGCTGCAGCTTCGTGAAGAAGCGGTGGCCGCCGAGGTCGAAGCGGCAGCCCTCGTGCTCGACCGTGCGCGCGATCCCGCCGACCTGCGAGTCGGCTTCGAAGACCGTGCCCTCAAGCCCGCGCAGGGCGAGCACATAGGCCGCTGTCAGCCCTGCCGGTCCGCCGCCGAGCACAGCGGTCTCCACCGGTGCGCCCTGAACCTCGACGACGGCTGGACCGACGATCCCCCGTCGCCGGATGCGCTCGGCCCCGCTCATCGAGGCCGGCCTGACGCATTCACGCTCTATCTATAACCCGTCAGGCGCGGGGGCGCCAGTGCTGCAACCCGCTTGCGCGACCCCCGCCCCCGGCAATACCGTGACCGGGTGACGTCGCCGCCGGAGCCGCTGGCGAGCTGGCGGACGCTCGTCCGCAGCTTCGGCGCGCTCGCCACGGGCGAGGCGATCGCGCGTGTCTTCGGGCTGCTCACGCTGCTCGTCCTGACGCGTGAGCTGGGTCCCGGCGGCTTCGGCCTCGTCACGATCGGGACCAGCCTGGTGATCTGCTTCTCGCTCGTGGTCGACGCCGGCACCGAGGTGCTGAACCTGCGCGACATGGCGCGCGACCCGGGCCGCTTCCGCGAGCTGGCGGGGCCCGTCCTGGGCCTGCGGCTGGCGCTGTCGGTGCTCTCCGCCGCATTGCTTGCGGCGACCGTGGCGCTGGCGGTACCCGCCCGCGACCGCCCGACGCTGCTCCTGTTCGCGCTGCTCCTGCCGGTGGTCGCGCTGAACCTGCGCTGGATGGTGCTGGCCATCCAGGCCTCGTGGGCGATTGCCGCAGGCAACGTCGGCTCGCAGCTGGTGTTTCTCGCCGGGGTGGTCGCGCTCGTGCACGACCGCGGCGACAGCGCGCTCGTGCCGGCGCTGATGGCGGCCGGCGAGCTCGGCTACGCGGTCACGGTGCTCGTGGCCGCCCGCCGCCGCTGCGGCGCGATCCGCCCGGTGGTGGACCGGCGCGCCTGGGCGCGCAACCTGCGCGACGGCTTCCCACTGATGCTCAACCAGTTCGCGCGCACCACGGTGGGCTTCTTCGGGCTGTTCGCGATCGCCGTCGGCCTGGGGCACGCCGACGCCGGTGTCTACGCGGCCGCCTACAAGCCGATCCTCTTCTTCGCCGTCGTCACGTCCATGCTCTTCAACTCGTTCCTCGCCTCCTACAGCGCCGCGCACACGGCGGCTGCGCTCGACCTGCTGCGGCGCACGTTGCGGCTCGCACTGGCGGCCACGATCCCGATCGCGCTGCTGCTCACGGCCGCCGGGCGGCCGTTGCTCACGATCGGGTTCGGTGATGCCTACGCGGGCGGCGCGCCGGTGCTGGCCGTGCTCTCGTGGACGCTTGTGCTGACCGCCGTGGGCGGCGGCTACGCGATGGTGCTGGTGGCCGCGCACCATCAGCGCACGCTGATGCAGCACAACGTCGTGGCCGCGATCTTCAACGTGGCCGCCACGATCGCGGGCATCGCGGTCGCCGGGATCACCGGCGCGGCGGCGGGCGCCCTGGCGACCTCGGCGCTGGTCACGGCGCTGAACTACCGCGCCTGCCGCCGGCTCGGGCTCGCGCCGTCACTCGCGGCGCTGCTGCGCCCGCCCGACGCGGCGATCGGCGAGCCGCGGGCGGCCGAGCAGGCCGCCGTCCGCGGCGGCTAGTCCTACACGGCCGGTTCGGCGGCCCACGGGTCGCGCTCCCACGCGACCGGGGTGCGGCGCGGCGGCTCGACACCGTCGCCGAGCAGCGACTCGATCGGGCGGCCGGTCATGTCGTCGGGGATCGGCACGCCCATGAGGGCGAGCGCCGTGGGCGCGACGTCGATGATGTGCGGCGCCGCCTCGGCCCCCGAGCGGATCGACGGGCCTGCGGCGATCAGGAAGCCGTCGTCGTGGTGCTCGGTCCACGGCACGTCGCGCAACCGCTCGCTGATCTCGCCGGCGCGCGGGTGCACCGCCGCGCGCAGGAGCCGGCCCGGCTGCCAGAGGCAGAAGACGTCCGGCAGGTCGCCGGAGTGCGGGCCGCTGACGACCTCCTCGCGGCGCAGCACCTCGGCGGCGGCGGGCTGCCCCGTGTCCGCATCCACGAGCGCTCGCAGATCGCCGATCAACTCGTCACGCAGGCGCTCGTACTCCTCGCCCGGCTCGACTATCCCGCGCGGCTCACGCCCGCGCAGGTTCACGCGCACCCATGCGTGGCCGGCCTCGGCCTCGGCCACGGCGCGCGTGCGGGTCCAGTCGACCGCGCCGCGGAAGATGTCGGCCATCACCTGCGTCCGCCGCTCGAGCGGCAGTCTGGCGTTGACGTGGCGGCGGATCGACCACGGCAGCGCGGAGCGCGCGACGGCGAGCGCACGGGTCGCCGGCGGCGCCGTGCTCGGCGTCGTGTACCCGAGCCGCGCGAGCAGCCGCGGAAGCAGGTCGAACCCGCTGGTGTTGACCGCCATCCCGTGCCCCGACAGGACCATGACATCCACGTCGGGCACGCGCGCGATCAACTCGCCGATGCCGGCGTCGATGGCGCGATAGGACGCCAGCAGCCGGTCGCCGAAGCGCGCTGCGAAGCGCTCGTCGTAGGGCCACTCGCCCGGCTCGAGGTGACGGTGGTGGATGTGACCGGCGTTGTGGCCCTCGGGATAGGACAGGAACGCGAGATCCCACGGCGCCCGTTCGATGAGCTCCTGCAGCATCGCCGTGCGCCGGTCCACCATCCGGTTCAGCGTCCGGTTGTAACGCTCCGTCCCGCGCAGCGAGCGCCTGATGCCGTCGTCGAGCCAGCGCGGATAGCGGCCGTGGCGGCGCTCGACCTCCGCGTAGAGGCCGGGGGGCGACGATTCATGTCGCGTCGCCGCGCGCTGGCCCCACCCGACCAGCACCGTCGCATCCGGCGCATCGATCGGCACCGAACGCGGGATGTCCGCGACGAGGATCGGGCGCCCGGCGTCGTGCGCCAGCTCCCAGAACGTGCGGCGCCGTGAGCGGTTCGGGGCGAACACCATCGCGTCGGTCCCGGGCCGTACACAGCGCCAGTTGTAGTGCCCAGTGGTACCGGGCGGGCTGCCGGTGTTCAGCGTCGGCCAGACGGCGTCGGGAAAGCGGCTGGCGATCGACTCGAGCTCGAGCGACGCGCCGCGCTCCGCGAGTGCGGCGAGCACGGGCAGCTCGCCCGCGGCCGTCCAGCGGCGGACGAGCCGCCCGTCGGCCGAGTCCATCAGGATCATCAGGAGGCGGCTCACGCCGCCGCCACCGCCGCGATGCGCGTCCGCATGCGAGCAACCCAATCACAGGAGTCGAAGCGCTGTCGAGCGCGGGCAACCGCGTCGCCTGGGACGGAGTGGTCGGCGAACGCGGCGCCCGAGGCGACGGATGCGAGCCGGTCGAGGAGCGCGTCCTCGTCCCCGTTCGGAAACAGCAGGCCGCTGACCCCGGGCTCGAGCGTCCGGGCGAAGCCGCCGGTCGCGCTGGCCACGACGGGCACCCCGCGCATCGTCGCCTCGATCGCAACGAGGCCGAACGGCTCGGGCCAGAGCGACGGCGCGACCAGCGCCCACACGTCGGTGAGCGCGGCCTCGACGGCGGCCGGCGCGAGCCGGCCGGTCAGCTCCACCGCGCCGTCGCACCCGAGCCGTGCGACGTGCCGCTCGATCTCCGCGCGCGCCGGCCCGTCGCCGACGATCCGCAGCCGCGCCCGCGGCACGCTCTGGCGCAGGCGCGCGAACGCGCGGAGCAGCAGGTCCACGCCCTTCTCCGGGCTCAGCCGGCCGACGTATGCGAACAGCGGCTCGGGCGCCGGCGCCCGCGCGAAGTCCGCGCCGGGCGGCGGCACGCCGAGGTCGACCGCTTCGGCCTCGATCCCGTCGGCGCGCAGCAGATCGCGCAGGTCCGGGCTGCACGTGAGCACAACCGCGGCTCCGCGCAGGGCGCGGCGGATCAGCCGGTAGCGCGGGATGTCGCGCAGCCAGTGTGGCAGCGTCACGCAGCCCTCGCGCCGGCACACGGCGCCCGCGCGCGAACCACACAGCGACCCGTCCGGAAGCAGCTTGAGCGCCGTCGGGCAGACGGGCTTCGGATACAGCACGAGGGCCACGGCCGGCACGTCTCCCAGCGCCAGCAGCACCGCGGGCGACAGGTGCATCTCGAACATCAGCGACACCGCGACGTCGGGGGCGAACTCCCGCCGCGCGGCACGCACGCGCGCGACCGCCGACGGGTTGACGACCTGCAGCGCAACCTGCGCGGCGCGTCGCTCGCTGCCACGCGCGACGTATTCGGCCCCCGCCGCGGCCCCGTCGCCCACCGAGCTCGTGAGCAGCCGCACCTCGTCGCCGGCAGCGCGCAGGCCGTCCCGCAGCAGCGTCGCCGTCTCCTCCGTCCCACCCGGACTGGAGGTCCAGTCGGTCATCAGCAGAACGCGCATCGTCATCCCTCGACCAGTGGCTCGGCGATCGCGGTCGACTCGGCGGCCAGGACCACCTCGAGGGTGCGCAGGCCGTCGCGTGGCGCAGGCAGCTCGACCGGAGCGCCGCCGGCGGCCGCGACGAACGCGCGCAGGGCGCGGGCGTAGGAGGGCTCCCATGCCGGCCGCAGTGCCTTGCGCAGCTGCCACGGCCGCGACGCGGCGAACGCCGGCCAGGTGCCGCGCCGCACCGCGCCGATGTCGCAGCGCGCCGTCGCGAGGCGCAGCTGCGGTGCGTAGCGGTCGAGCGTCAGCACGCCGCGGTCGCCCACGAGCTGCAGCCAGTCGCAGCGCCCGCTGCGGAACGAGAACCAGCCGTCGACCACGGCTCCGCTGCCGAGCTCGAGTCGCAGCTCGGCGCTGTCGTCGTCGCTGAGCTCTGACTGCAGCCGTGCACTCGCCTGCTCGACCTCGTCGTCGAGCAGCCACCGGACGAGGTCGATCTGATGCGAGCCGAGATCGAGAAGCGCTCCGCCACCGGTCGCGCGTGAACGCTTCCAGGCCGGCATGGTCGCGACCGGCATCGGCTCACAGAATGCGGTCGTCACGGCGCGCACGCGCCCGATCGCGCCCGCCCGCAGGAGCTCGCGTGCCCGGCGGTGGAGCGGGTGAAAGCGGTGGTTGAAGCCGACTGCGGCCGCCCGCCCGCTCGCCTCGGTGGCCGCGACGACGGCGCGGGCGTCGACCGTCGTGAGCGCGAGCCGCTTCACGACGTAGACAGCGCGGTCCGCCGCGCACGCCGCCAGCGCCAGCTCGGCGTGTACGGCGTTCGGCGCGCAGATGACGACGGCATCGGTGTCGGGGTGGGCGATCAGCTCAAGCGGGTCGGCGCTCGCCACCGCGTCCCGGCCGGCGATGCGCTGCGCCCGCGCGCGCGCCGCCGCGTCGGGGTCGGCGATGCCCACGACCCGCGCTGCGGGGGCGCGCCCGAGCGCACGCAGGTGAACCGCCGATCCGATCGAGCCGCAGCCGACAAGGGCCACGCCGACGCGCGCCATCAGGCGGCGATCTCCACCATCTCCGCATACAGGCGCGCGCCGATCTGCCGCCAGGTCGGCGCCGCCGCGGATCCCGGCCCCCGGCCGCGGCCACGCTCCGCCGCCGCCGCGACCGCTGCGGCGAAGCCGGCACGGTCGGCGACCGTGAGCAGTCCGTTCTGCCCCTCCACCCCGCGCGCCCCCGCGGCCGTCGCGACGACGGGCACGCCCGCCGCGAGGTACTCCACGACCTTGAGGCTCTGCCCGCTGCCTGCCGACACGGGGTTCACGGCGACGTCGGCGGCGGCGAAGAGCGGCCGCAGGTCCTCGACGAACCCGAGCCGCCGCGCCGGGCCGGCACCGCGCCCGCCGCACTGCCCCGCGACCAGCAGCTGCCCGCGCGCGCCGAGCACCGGCTCGAGTTCGCGCTCGAGAAAGGCGACCGCCTCGCGGTTGTGCGCCGCGGGGCCGCCGATGAACACGACCGCGGTGTCATCTGCCGCAAGCCCAAGGCGGGCGCGCTCGCGCGCCCGCAGCCGTTCCTGTGCCTCCGGCGGGGGCGCCTCCCCCGCGTCGTGGCCCTGCGGCAGCACCGCGACCCGCCGCGGCGGCCCGTACAGCTCGGTCAGGCGGTCGGCGTCGGCTCGTGTCGGGACGAGCACGAGGTCGGCGGCGCGCACGGCACGGCGCTCGAGCGCCGCCACCGCGCGCCGCATGGCGTGGCGCGGCCCGCGCCGCAGCTGCCCCAGCGACCAGAAGTCGGCCTCGACGTTGTGCGCCGAGTAGACGACGCGTGCGCCGGCCGGCGCACGGCCCATCCAGCGCGCCGTCGCGCAGAACTCGAACTGGACCACGTCGTAGCCGTCGAACGCGTGCAGGCGCCGCCGCGGGCCGAGCATGTACGGCTGGGCGGCCAGCGCGACCGGGGCGGGGATCACGCGGTCGCGCAGGAGCGCCGGCAGCACGTTCGCGGCGAAGCGATGCGGGTGCAGCGTCACGCCGGCGCGGCGGGTGGGGCGCCACGGCTGGCCCGGTGTCCACGGGAACAGGACGTCGACCTGCGCGCCCGACTGCGCCAGCCCGGCTGCCAGGCGGAAGCTCCGCACCCGGCCGCCATGACTGAGCGGAAAGAGCGGATAGGGATTGACGACGAGCACCCTCATCGTCGGTTGCGCGGGCGTCCCTCCACGTGGAGATGATGCCCGCTCGCGCCTCCCGGCGCCACCCCCGCGGCGCGGGACCGGCCGGCGTCTACAGTCCGAGCTTCTCGCGCACGATGCGGTTGACCTCGCCCCCGTCGGCGCGTCCCTTGGTCTCGCGCATCGCGAAGCCGACGATCGCGCCGATCGCCTTCGCCTTGCCGCCCTTGAGCTCCTCGACGGCCTTCGGGTTCGCCTCGAGCGCGCGCTCGACGATGCCCTCGAGCTCGTCGCCGCCGGCCATCGCCAGCGAGCGTTCCTGCACGATCCGCTCGGGGTCGCCGCCCTCGGCCGCGAGCACGTCGAGCACGGTCTTGCCCGCCGACTGGGAGATCGTCTTCGCCGACACGAGCTCCACGAGGCGCGCGAGCGCGCGCGGCTCCACCTTCGACTCCTGAGGGTCCGCGTCACCGAGGCGTGGCACCAGCTCGACCGTGACCCAGTTCGCGAGCGTGGCGGGCTCGACCTGGCCGTCGGCACCCAGCGCGTCCTCGAAGAAGTCGCCGAGCTCGCCTCGGAACGCGAGCAGCTTCGCGGTGCCGGCGGTCAGGCCCAGGTCGCGCTCGAAGCGCTCCGCCCGCGCGGCCGGCAGCTCGGGCAGCGCCTCGCGCGCCCGTTCGAGCATCGCCTCGGTCGGCGCGATCGGCACCAGGTCGGGCTCCGGGAAGTAGCGGTAGTCGTGCGCCTCCTCCTTCGAGCGCAGCGACGTGATCGCGCCGGTCGAGGGGTCGAAGTGCAGCGTCTCCTGCACCACCTGGCCGCCGTCGCGCAGGATCGACTCCTGGCGTGCGACCTCGGCCTCGATCCCGCGCTCGATGAAGCGGAACGAGTTCATGTTCTTGAGCTCGGTCTTGACCCCGAAGTTGGAGTCCCCGGCGGGGCGGATGGAGATGTTGGCATCGCAGCGCAGCGACCCCTCCTCCATGTTCACGTCGGACACGCCGATCCGCTTGAGCGTGGCGCGCAGGAGGCGCAGCCAGTCGCCCGCCTGATGCGCGGTGCGGATGTCGGGCTCCGAGACGATCTCCACGAGCGGCGTGCCGCCGCGGTTGAAGTCGACCACGCTGGCCTCGGCCGTGTGCATGCGTCCCGAGCTGCCGGCGTGCACGAGCTTCGCCGCGTCCTCCTCGAGGTGCACCCGGTGGATGCGCACGTCGCCGAGCCGCCCCTCGCGCCCGAGCGGGATGTCGTACTGGCTGATCTGGTAGCCCTTCGGCAGGTCGGGATAGAAGTAGTTCTTGCGGTGGAAGATCGAGCGCGGCGCGACCGTGCAGTCGAGCGCCATCGCGATCATCAGCCCGAAGTGCACCGCCTCCGCGTTTGTCACCGGCAGCGTGCCCGGATGGCCGAGGCAGACCGGGCAGGTGTGGGTGTTGGGCGGCGCCCCGAACGACAGCTCGCAGCCGCAGAACATCTTCGTCCTGGTCTTGAGCTGGACGTGGATCTCGAGGCCGATGACGGGCTCGAAGTCGGTCACCGCGGGACTCCCTCGAAGCCGATCGACTGCTCGAGCGCGTACGCCGCCTCCATGATCCGGTTCTCGCTGAACGCCGGACCGGCCAGCTGGATCCCCACGGGAAGCCCGTCGGAGAGGCCGCCCGGGATCGAGATCGCGGGCAGTCCGGCGAGCGACATCGGCACGGTGAGGAAGTCGGACATGTACATCGCGAGCGGGTCCTTCGTGCGCGCACCGAGCTCGAAGGCGACGGTCGGCGACGTGGGCGTGAGGATCAGGTCGACGCGCTCGAACGCCTCGCGAAAATCTTCGGCGATCTTCGTCCGCACACGCTGCGCCCGCCCGTAGTAGGCGTCGTAGTAGCCCGACGACAGCGCGTAGGTGCCGATCATGATGCGCCGCTTGACCTCGGCGCCGAAGCCGTCGTGGCGCGTCTCCTCGTACATCGAGGTGAGGTCGCCGTTGCCGGACCGCAGCCCGTAGCGGACGCCGTCGTAGCGGGCGAGGTTGGCGCTCGCCTCCGCGGGTGCGATCACGTAGTACGCCGACAGCCCGTGCGTCGCGCTCGGCAGGTCGACCTCCTCGACCAGGCCACCGAGCTCCTCGACGCGCGCGACGGTGGCGTCGAACACCTCGCGCACGCCCGGCTCGATTCCCTCGCCCAGCAGCGCCGGCGGCACGCCGAAGCGCAGGCCCTCGAGCGACTCCGAGCTCGGCAGCCGGATCTCCTCGGGGTGCTGGAGCGATGTGGAGTCGCAGTCGTCGCGGCCGACCATGTGGCGATACAGCAGTGCGGCGTCGGTCACGTCGCGGGTGAGCGGGCCGCACTGGTCGAGCGAGGAGGCGAAGGCGATCATCCCGTAGCGGCTGACGCTGCCGTAGGTGGGCTTGAGCCCGACGATGCCGCACAGCGCCGCCGGCTGGCGGATCGATCCGCCGGTGTCGGTGCCGATCGCCCACGGCGCGAGGCCGGCGGCGACCGCGGCCGCGCTGCCGCCACTCGAGCCGCCCGGCACGCGGCTCGTGTCCCACGGGTTCCTGACCGGGCCGTAGGCCGAGTTCTCGTTCGACGAGCCCATCGCGAACTCGTCCATGTTCGTCTTGCCCACCATCGCCGCGCCCGCGCGCACGAGGTTCTCGACGGCGGTGGCCGTGTAGGGAGGCGTGTAGCCCGCGAGGATCCGCGAGCCGGAGGTGCTGGGCACGTCCTTCGTGCAGAAGAGGTCCTTGACCGCGAGTGGCACGCCGCCGAGCGGCGCGTCGCTCACCACCTCGGGCGCCTCCTCGGCCACCCAGAGGTAGACGCCCAGCTCGTCGCTCGCCGAGCGGTCGCGGTAGACCTCGAACAGCTCGCGCGCCGAGAGCTCGCCGGCGCGCACGCGCTCGGCGGCCTGCGCGGCGCTGAGGGCTACGACGTCTTCGCTCATCCGCCCGGGCTCGGGACGCGGAAGCCCTCGTCCGTCGCGTCGGGAGCGTTCGCCAGCGCCACCTCGCGCGGCAGACACGGGCGCGGCTCGTCCGGCCGCAGCACGTTCTCCACGTCGATCACGTGCGACGTCGGCTCGACTCCCTCGAGGTCGAGCTCGTTGATCCGCTCGACGTGCTCGAGGATCGTGGAGAGCTCCTCAGACATGCGCTCGACCTCCTCCTCGGAGAGGCGCAGCCGGGCCAGCTTGGCGACGTGGAGGACCTGCTCGCGGTCGATCACGCGAGCGATTCTAGGGGTGCTCGGCTATCTCGAAATGGTCGTCGGCGCCCGCCGCCGCGATTCCGTCGATCACGCGCTGGATCGCGGCGTCCTCGTCGCCCGCGTCGAGCGTCACCTCGATCACGCCGGCGTCGTCGGGGCCGTCCACCCGTGCGTCTCCCAACGCCTCGCGCAGGCTCTCCAGGGCATGCTCGTACGGATCGGCCGCGTCCTGGCGCACGGCCAGCTTCACTGTCTGCTCGCTCATGGCGCCAATCGTGGCGGACTTCTGAAGAGCGCGTCGAGCGGCCGCGTGTGGCGGCTCCCCGCGCCGCGCAGATGCGGCAGGGCGAAGGCGTCCTCGATCGTGCGGAGCGTGGAGTAGTGCGAGTACGCGGTGGGCGGGCTGCCGCCGCGGCGGACCCGCGGCCCGGCAACCACCACGGGCACGCGCCCGCCGCGTGCGGTGCCGCCGCAGCAGCTCGCGTTCGTCGACCCCTCCTCCCACGCCAGCACCAGGAACCCGCGCGGGCCGAGCTGGCGCAGGAGCGGCGGGATCAGCTGCGACAGGTAGCGGTCGCCGTGCGCGACGGAGCAGTCGTGGGTGTCGTTGCACAGGTCGGGCGTGATGAACACGAACTGCGGCAGCGCGCCCGCCGCGAGGTCGTGCCTCAGCTGCGTGGCGGGAACGATCTTCGCGCAGCGCGCGGGGTCGCGCGTGACGGTCTTGAAGTACGCGAACGGGTTGTGCTTCTTCGCGTAGCGCTTGTACGAGCCGCCGCTGTAGCAGGGCCGTGGCATGCCCTCCATGTACGCCTTCCACGAGATCCCGGCCTGCTCGAGCTGGTCGACCAGGTTGGTTGCTCCCTGGTTGCATCCGGTGCAGTCGGAGCGGACGCCGAAGGTCGAGCCGCCGATCAGCGCGAGGTAATTCGGAAGCGACGGGTGGGCGACCCCGAAGTAGTTGCGCGGTGTGGCGTAGCGGCGGGCGAGCCGGTTCACGTACGGCGCCGATCGCGAGCCGATCACGCTGCCCCGCTCCTTGTTCTCCATCATCACGACGATCGCCCGCGATCCGGGCGACGGCTTCACGTGCGTGGGCACGGGCGCGCTCGCGGCGCCGGCGTGGCTGCTGTTGCACGCGCCCACGACCAGTGCCAGCGCCGCCACGAGCGCCCCCATACCGATCCGCATGACGGTCAACTGGCGCCGGCGGGAGCGGCGTCGCGCTCTGGATCGGCCGCGGCGTCCACCGGCTCGGCGTCGTCGCGGTGCTCGCGGAGCCAGGCCATGCGCGATCCCATCGCCACGAGTCCGACGCACAGAAGCCCGGCGGGCGCGCCCCACTTCACCACCGCCGCCTCGTTCATCCCCGGCGGCTGGATGATCCGGTACGCGATGAGCGCCGCGGTGACGAGCCCGACGCCCGTCGCGAGGCCGGTGGGACCTCGCTCACGCCCGGCGGCGCGCATGAAAGCGGCCGCGATGCCGAGCCCGGCGCTGGCGAGCAGGCCGATGAGGATTATCCGGTCGATCAGCGCCGAGGCCTGCCACGCGTTCTTCTCGTGGGACTTCGCCGCCTCTGCGCTCTGCTCGGAGATGCTCGGTTCCGTCTGCGTGTTGAGCTGCGGGACCACGTCGTGCTGGAAGAAGCGGTCCTGCTCGCCGACCTTGTCGGTGTACCAGTCCGGCGCCATCGCAAGGAGAAGCAGGAGCGCGGCCATGAAGGCGATGACGTGGCCGGGTGTGAGGCGGCGGAAGGTCATCGCACGTCGTGCCGCGTCCCGTCGGCGGCCGGCGTGGGAACCGTCTCGACGGTCAGCTTGGGGCGCATCACGGCCGGGAACCGCTTGTCGCGCATCGCCTTCGCGTCGAAGGCAAACAGCGCGAGCGCCGCAGCCGTGCCGATCCACACGCCGGCTTCGCGAGTGTCGGCGCCGCCGGGCAGGTTCAGCAGCCGGATGACGGCGAGCACCACGGCCACCAGCGCGAGCGGCGCGATGGTCGATGCCACGGCCTGCGGGATCGCGGCAGTGCGTTGCGTGGCGACGGCCACCAGCGACGCGATCCCGGCGAGCGCGGCGAGCGCGAGAATCACGTCGATCACGGTGAACGACTCCCAGCCGGTGGCGTCCTGACCGCCGGCCGAGTACCAGGGAAGGAACAGCGAGACGAGCAGGACGATTCCGGCGAGTCCCGTGAGCCCGTCCCACGTGCGCACGCGGCGAAGGTCCATGGCCGGAGGGTACCTCTCAGGATTCGCGGGCGGGCCCGCTTCGGGCATGAGCCCGCAGCGGACGCGTGGCGGTCATGACCTGCCGCGCACGCCACGCGAGCCAGACGAGCCCGATCGCCACCACCGCACCGACGAAGAGGCCCCACTGGCGCGTTACGTGCTCGGCTCCCCCGTTCAGCACGATGTCGACTCCCGGCCGCTTGATCACGCGAAAGACCACGAGGATCGCGGCAACGAGCGCCACCCAGAACGTCCACGACGCGACGAGCTTCGCCGGCGCCTCCACCCGTGAGAACGCACTCACCAGCACGACCGCCATCGCCAGCAGCGCGGCGAGGGCGACGATGAGGTCGATGAAGGCAAACGACTCCCAGGCGCTGGCGGTCAGCCCGCCGGCGCCGTACCACGGCACGAACAGATCCACGAACAGGATGAGCCCCGCCAGGCCGGTCAGCCAGTCCCACTGGCGCACGCGCCGGAAGTCCATGCCGGGTTCCTACCCTCAGCGCGCCGCTGCTACGCCGGCCTGGCGCCGAGCCGCCTCCAGCGTGTTCACGAGCAGCATGGCGATCGTCATCTGGCCGACGCCGCCCGGCACCGGCGTGATGGCGCGCGCCCGGGGCGCGACAGAGTCGAAGTCGACGTCGCCCACGAGGCCCTCGTCGGTGCGGTTCATGCCGACGTCGATGACGGTGGCGCCCTCCTTGACCCAGTCGCCCTTCACCAGCTTGGGGACGCCTACCGCAGCCACGATCACGTCCGCTCGGCGGCAGTGCCCGGCCAGATCGCGCGTGCGCGAGTGGCACTGCGTGACCGTGGCGTTCGCGGCCAGCAGGAGCTGGTGCATCGGCTTGCCGACGAGGATCGAGCGCCCGATCACCACAGCCTCGGCACCCTCGAGCGGCGTGTCCGCCGCGCGCAGCAGGTCCATGCAGCCCGACGGCGTCGCCGGCACCATGCCCGGCTTGCCGAGCGCGAGCAGGCCGGCGTTGGTCGGGGTGAGGCCGTCGACGTCCTTGAGCGGGTCGATCAGCGCGATGAGCGGGTCCGAATCGAGGTGGTCCGGCACCGGCAGCTGGAGGAGGATCCCGTGGACCGAGTCGTCCTCGTTCAGCTGCACGATCAGGTCGGCGATCTCGTCCTGGGTCGTGTCGCTCGGGAGCGTGTGGTTGAACGACTGCATGCCGGCCTCGCGCGATTTCTCGTGCTTGTTGCGCACGTAGACCTGCGACGCGGGGTCGTCGCCCACGAGGATGGTGGCGAGCCCGGGCTGCGGGCCGCCGGACGCGATGAACTCCTCCACCTCGCCCTTCACACGGTCGCGCACCTCCTGCGCGACGACCTTGCCGTCTATCACGTTGTCGCTCATGCCTTCTTCTTTATGGGTGCGTAGTCCATCATCAGCTTTCGCTCGCTGCCGTCCGACGCGAAGCGCACGACCACGAGGCCGCCGGGCTCCATCCCGATCACCACGCCCTCGCCGAGCGCCGCGTGCTCCACGTCGTCGCCGACGCTGAACGACGCGCCGCTCTCCGCCGCCGACGGCTGCCGCGCCTCGCGCGGCGGGGCGCCGGTGCCCCAGCGGTTCCAGCTCGTCTGCGACAGGTGCTGGGAGCGCGACTCCATGTCGGTGAGCGAGTCGGGGATCTCGCCGATGAAGCGACTCGGCACCGACACGTTGCGCTGCCCGTAGAGCGCGCGCTCGCGCGTGTAGGTCATGTACAGCTCGCGCCGCGCGCGCGTGATGCCGACGTAACAGAGCCGCCGCTCCTCGTCGACGTCGCCCGCCTCGATCGAGCGCATGTGCGGGAATACGCCGTCCTCGACGCCGATCATGAACACGACCGGGTACTCGAGCCCCTTCGCGTTGTGCAGCGTCATGAGCGTGACGATGCCCTCGTCGTCGACGAGGTTGTCCTGCTCCGAGAAGAGCGCGAGCTGCTGGAGGAACTCCTCGACCGTCGGCTCGTCCGACTGCGCCTGGTACTCGCGCGCTACGCCGATCAGCTCCTCGAGGTTCTCGATCCGCCCCTCCGCTTCGATCGTGCGCTCGGCGCGCAGCGCGTCGAGGTAGCCGGTCTCGTCGAGCGTCTCCTGGAGCAGCTCGTCCACGTCGGCGTGCTCCATGCGCTCGCTCAGCCGCTCCATCGATGACATGAAGCGCCGCACCGCCTTGATCGCGGCTGCGCCCAGCCCCGGGATGGCCTCGGGGTCGAGCGCCACGTCCCAGACCGTCTCGCCGAGCGTGTTGGCGTGCGACACGATCCGGGCCTGCGTGGTCTGTCCGATTCCGCGCTTGGGCGAGTTGACCACGCGCTCGAAGGCCACCACGTCGCTCGGGTTCACGAGCAGCGTGAGGTAGGCGATCGCGTCCTTGATCTCGGCGCGCTCGTAGAAGCGCGTGCCGCCTATGACCTGGTAGCTGACGTTGAAGCGCACGAGGATGTCCTCGAGCACGCGCGACTGGGCGTTGGCGCGGTAGAAGACCGCGATCTCGTCGCGCGACGTGCCGGAGTCCACGAGCCGCTCGATCTCGCCGGCTACGTAGCGGGCCTCGGCGTGCTCGTCGTCGAGCTCGCGCACGTGGATCGGGTCGCCCTTCTCGTTCTCGGTCCAGAGCTGCTTGGGGATCTGCTTGCGGTTGTGCGCGAGCACCGCGTTGGCCGCGTCGAGGATCGTCTGCGTCGAGCGGTAGTTCTGCTCGAGCTTGACCACCTCGGCGTCCTCGAAGTCCTTCTGGAAGTCGAGGATGTTGCGGATGTCGGCATTGCGGAAGCCGTAGATCGAGTTGTGCGTGAGCAGCCCATTCGCAACAAAGTTGTGTGTCTTCTCGACGTTGAGATCGAAGACGCGCCGCTGGAGCGGGACCCAAGACACCGACTCGACGACGTCATAACGCCCGGCGTCATCGAAGACCACCATCCCGGGACGAACCGAATCCGCCCGAATCAGCGGGAGAGAGCGCCTTGCAGCCGCTGAGTCGCCGCTCCCTAGTCGCGCAACCATCCGGACGTGGACGTCGAGGACGTCCTCAATCGAGCGAGCGACCTTGAGAGCTCGGCCAAAGTCTGTGTACGCACTTTCAAAGCGCCATCCCGTGCCGCCTTTCTTGGCCGGGCGGACATTTAGTCCGAGCGCCTCGAGCGCATCCCGCCCGCAATCGTCGGTCCCGGCGACGGCGACTCGATGCACTGGCCGGACACCGTTGTGCCCGCCGCACAGCGTCACGACGACATTCCGCCGGCGCCCGACGTAGCTCTGCGGGACGTAGTGAGGGCAGTCATCGCGCAGCCCCTTGTCTTCGAGCAGCGCCAGCCCTCCCGCCACTGTGTCTAGCTCCGAGTAGACCTCGTCGATGCACCCTTGGCTGGCAACCACGCTGGTCCCGATTCCGCCCTTCGAGTTACGTCGCCGAAACGGAAGGGTCGGCAACCCGTAGCGGGCGGAGAGGACCGCTTCATTCAGGCGCGCCTCGGCCTCGGTCTCGTAGGACGCAACAATCCACGTCGCGTCAGCGCGCTCCTGCACCGACCGACCAAAAGGACCGAACATTGGCTTCTTGGCTCTAGTGGTAGAAGCGGTGCGCGACGTACCAACTCGAAAGCCCTTCCCACGTTTGCGCATCAGGTACGTGAGGTGCATCTCTGGGGAAGCTCCCAGCCGGTATCCCGCGAAATGCGTGTGCTCGGGCGTGCTTACCAGGCGGCGGCCGCTCGCGGTCCGTATGGCGACGCCTTCTTCGCACGTGGACTCGAAGACGTCGCTCACCCGTGCCGGCCCGAAAGTTCCACTGCCGAGGCAAGTCAGCACCTCATCGCCTGCTCGGAGCTCCTCAATAGGGCGCGTCGTTCCGTCGGCCATCGTGATCTGCGTGCCTTCGACGAGGCACTGCCCATCGTCGCCCACCACGCAGAGGTTCCGATGCGCCCCCGTGAGCAGTTGCAACCAGCGGTACTGCGCGCGGTTGGTGTCCTGATACTCGTCGACCAGCACGTGGCGGAAGTTGTTCTCGTAGCGCTCGCGCACCTCGGTGAACAGCTCGAGCAGGTCGACGCAGCGGAACAGCAGGTCGTCGAAGTCCATCGCGTTCATCGAGTGGATCCGCTGCTCGTAGAGCTCGTAGACGTCGGCGGCCGTCTGCTCGAAGAACGACCCGACCTGCTCGCGGTAGCCCTCCGCGTCGAGCAGCGAGTTCTTCGCGTTCGAGATCTGCCGGGCGATCGCGCGCGGCGTGAACCGCTTGGGGTCGATGTCCAGCTCCTCGATGCAGCGCTTGACGAGGCGCTGGGAATCGGCGGCGTCGTAGATCGTGAAACCGCGCGTGTAACCGAGCTTGTCGCCGTCGGAGCGGAGGATGCGCGCGCAGGCCGAGTGGAACGTCATGACCCACATCGCGCGCACGCGCGGACCGACCAGCTGCTCGACGCGCTCGCGCATCTCCTGCGCCGCCTTGTTGGTGAAGGTGATGGCGAGGATCTCGCCCGGCGCGGCCTGTCCCGAGTCGACCAGATGGGCGATCCGGTGGGTGAGCACGCGGGTCTTCCCGGAGCCCGCGCCGGCCAGCACCAGGAGCGGCCCCGCGCCATGCAGAACGGCCTGTCGCTGGGGCTCGTTGAGCCCCTCGAGAAGCCGATCGGAAGCGGTCGTCGTGGCCACATAACGAGGATAGAGCCGGGACCGGCTGCCACCCCTCGAGCAAGTTCCCCCTGCAAACCCCGCGCGCGACCGCGTAGGATGGCGCGCCTAGGGGTACCTGACGGACCAGGACCCACGGCACTGGGGGGTGCATGTGATTCAGCCAGAGGACGTCGTTTTCGACGGGGCACAGACGCCCCGGGCGGACAGCGACATGAAGGAGCTCGCGCAGCTCGCGGACTCGCTCGTCGAGCATCTCGCGGAGACCCGCCGCCACTACGAGCAGCTGCGGGCGGACCTGGACGCGGTCGGTCCGCTCACGACACTCGAGACGCCGACCGTGGAACAGCCCGCGGACGACTACGAGTACGACGACGGCTACGACTACGAGGACGACGACCCGGATCGCGCACGTCTGCTGGCGCTCAACCTCGCGCTGACCGGCTGGGATCGCGACGACGTCCGCGCCGAGCTCAGCGAGAAGTGCCCGTACGCGGACGCGGAGGAGATCCTCGACGCCGTGTTCCCTGACACGCCCGCGGACGAGAAGCCGAAGCGGCGCTTCATCCGCCGGCGGGCGCGGTCGTGAAGGCGCTGGCGAAGCGCCGGCCGGCATTCGAGCTCGATGAGTTCGAGGCAGTCCCGGCGACGCCCGATTCCGTCCTCCTGCGCATCGCCGGCCGCTGGACCCGCGAGCCGGGCGACTGCGAGCTCGTGGCGCGCAGCGCCGGCAGCTCGCACACCCTCGACGCACTTCCCCCACTGCCTGCGAGCGGCGACATCTGGCGCGCCGCGTTCTCGGCAACCCGCACCCTGGTCGAGCGCGACGACGTGCAGTTCAAGCTCGTTCCGTCGCACGGGCGGCGCGTGCGCCTGCCCCGGCCCGCGAGTCGCTCCGCGAGCGCAGCGGCGGCGCCGGCACGCGAGCGCGAGCGGTTCCTCGCCCTGCTCGAGTCGGCGAACGAGCGCAGCGATCAGCTCGAGCGCGCGCTCGCGGCCGAACGCGAGCTCGCCGAAGAGCGGCTTGCCGCCCTGCGCAGCACCGGCCGGAAGCTCGCGAAGGCGCGTGCACATCTCGAGCGGGAGATCCAGAACCGCACCGCGGCGGCCCGGGCATCGGAGCGGCGCGCACTCGACGAGGTGGCCCGGCTGCGAGGCCGCGTGGCCCAGCTCGAGGGCATCGTCGGCCGGCTGGTGGTGGGCGTCGAGGAAGGCGAGAAGCGGCTGGCCATGGCAGAGGAGCGCGGCAGCGACCTGCGGGTTGCGATCGA
The DNA here is from genome assembly GCA_025928265.1 of Thermoleophilaceae bacterium. Lineage (GTDB taxonomy): Bacteria > Actinomycetota > Thermoleophilia > Solirubrobacterales > Thermoleophilaceae > JAICJV01. The sequence continues at coordinate 1,216 of JAICJV010000009.1, read as the reverse complement.
TCGCCTGCCTGCAGGCGCAGTCAACGTGACCGCGATCCGCGCGACCCTCGACGCGCGCATCGAGCGGCTCATGTACCTCGAGCGTCAGGCGAAGGCGCTGCGCGCCGCGATCCACGAGCGCATGGCCGGCACGCCGCGCGATCCCGGGCAGGAGCAGCTGTTCGACGCGCCCGTCGGCGAGCAGACGCCGGTGCCGGCATAGGCCTCAGCGACAGGGTCAGAGAGAACGCCGCGGCGGTCGCCGCGCAGGCGCGTCACGTCGAGATCGACCTCGACGCGCTCGACCACATCGAGCCCGGCCCGCCGCCCGTGCTCGATGCCGAGCGCCACTACCTCGACGGCTCGCGCGAGGACGTCGCGCGCTACATGCTCACGCTCGACGCGATCAACTTCGGGTCGGGCTGGTTCCCGACGCTGCGCAAGCGACCGGGCTGTTCGGGCTACTACACGATCTCGTGGGCGATCGCCGACCGCTTCCGCGCGCACGGCCCGTGGTCGAACGAGGAGCTGCGCGCGATCGACGCCGGCGAGCTGGCCGACGTGCTGGAGCAGGAGCGCGGCCACGAGCTGATCGGCCTCTACGCGGATGCGCTCCACCAGCTCGGCGAGTTCATGGGCGAGCGCTCGGCCGCCGAGGTGGTCGACGCGGCGAACGGCTCGGCGCAGGGGCTGGCGGAGTCGCTGACGCAGATGCCGTACTTCCGCGACGAGGGTTTCTGGAAGCGCGCGCAGATCACCCCGAACGACCTGGCGCTGGCGGGCGTCGCGGAGTTCCACGACCTCGACGAGCTCACGATCTTCGCCGACAACCTCGTGCCGCACGTGCTCCGGATGGACGGCGTGCTGCGCTACGAGCCGGCGCTCGCCGAGCTGATCGACAGCGAGCAGCTGCTGGCTCCGGGCGAGGAGGAGCGCGAGATCCGGGCGTGCGCCGTGCATGCGTGCGAGCTGATCGCGCGGCGGCTGGGGCTGCCGCCGCGCGACCTCGACGTGATGCTGTGGAACCGCGGCCAGGCGCCGCGCTACAAGGCGCGGCCGCGGCACCGCACTCGTACGACCTTTTACTGAGAACGGAGCTCGTTCGGTCCGTGCGCGGCCTGCCTGCGCGGGCGCGACCGCCGCGGTCGGACCTCCGACTCCTAGGAACGGAGCTCGTTCGGTCCGTGCGCGGCCTGCCTGCGCGGGCGCGACCGCCGCGGTCGGACCTCCGACTCCT
>JAICJV010000097.1 GCA_025928265.1 Thermoleophilaceae bacterium | reverse complement strand
GGTCGGGCTCAACCCCGAGCACTACAACCGCTTCCCGCACGAGTTCTCCGGCGGCCAGCGCCAGTGGATTGGCGTGGCGCGCGCGCTCACCCTCAGCCCGCGCCTGATCATCGCGGACGAGCCCGTGTCGGCCCTCGACGTCTCGATCCAGGCGCAGATCCTCAACCTCCTGCGCGACCTCCAGCGGGAGCTCGGCCTCACGATCGTCTTCATCGCCCACGACCTCTCCGTCGTCCGCCACATGTGCGACCGCGTCGCGGTGATGTACCTCGGCAAGATCGTCGAGCTCGCGAACAGCTCGGACCTCTACATGCACCCGCGCCACCCGTACACCGGCGCGCTGCTGTCCGCCGTTCCCGTCGCGCGGCCGGGTATGCGCAACCAGCGCCAGATCCTCGGCGGCGACGTCCCGAGCCCGACCAACCCGCCGCCTGCCTGCCGCTTTCACACGCGCTGCTGGAAGTGCCAGGAGGTCTGCACGATCGAGGAGCCGCTGCTCGAGCCCAAGATCGGCGGCAACCAGGCCGCCTGCCACTTCCCGCTGAGCGACGACGAGGTTGCGCGGCGCGTGGCCGCTCCGACAGGGCAGCCGGCGGGCGCTGACGCAGCGTCACGTTCCGCGACATGAAATCCTGAGCGCTCAGGGGGAGGGCCGTGTTCCGACGACGGCCCTGTGCAGCGCATCTTGCAGGATGCAAATCGCTCAAACTGGGGAGTTGACACTGACGGGTGCGTCAACCTACGCTCGGCCGTGCATAGGAACGGCTCGGCCCACCGTTTGGACGCGGTGACCGGGCGACATGTCGGACGCGAAGGGGAGTCCCGTTATGTACGGCCGCTAGACCTTCGAGCAGCGCGGGGATCGCTCGTTCACGGATCCCCGCCGCTGCGGTCGACTAGCGGGGACTTCGGGGCCGACGCCGAATGACCAACATCATCGGCGTACTACGTCACGAGCGGCGGGCGCGCTGGTTCCTGCTCGCGAACGCCCAGTCCACGATCGGGACCTATGCGGCGATCGTCGCGTTGATGGTCCTGGCGTACGACCGCATGCATTCGCCGTGGGCCGTCAGCCTCGTGCTGCTGGCCGACTTCCTCCCGTCGATGGTTCTCGGCCCGGTCTTCGGCGCGGCGGCGGATCGCTGGTCGCGCCGCGGCTGCGCCATAGCCGCCGACGTGCTGCGCGCCGGCGCGTTCGTGGGCATCGCGCTGGTCGACTCGTTCCCCGCCACCGTCGCGTTCGCGACGGTCGCCGGTGTCGGCACCGCCCTTTTCTCGCCGGCTGTGCTCGCCGCGCTGCCCGACCTCGCCGGGCCCGAGCGCAGCGCGGCGGTCACGTCGCTCTACGGGGCGACGCGGGATCTGGGGCGGACGCTGGGCCCGCTCGTGGCGGCGGCGCTGTTCCCGCTGATCGGGGCGGCGGACCTGATGCTCGTCAACGGCGCCACCTTCGCCATCTCCGCGGTCGTGATCGCGTTTGTGCCGCTCGGGCGGGCCGCCGGCGCCGAGCATGCCGGGACGGGCATCCTGCGCGAGGCACGGGAGGGTCTGACGGCGACCTGGCGGATGCCCGGGGTGCGCGTCGTGCTCTGGGCGTCGAGCCTCGTGATCGTCTTCGCCGCGATGGTCAACGTCGGCGAGTTGCTGCTGGCCCGCGACCTCGGGGCGAGCGCTTCGGGCTTCGCGATCCTGATGGTGGGCGTCGGGGTGGGTGTGGTGACCGGCTCGCTGCTCGGCTCGCGCGGTGGCGAGCTGCACGAGATGAAGCCGCGCTATCTCGCCGGCATCCTGCTCGTCGGCGCGTCGCTGATCGGGCTTGCGCTCGCCCCGAACTACGGCACCGCGCTGATCGCGTTCTTCGCGCAGGGGCTCGGCAACGGCGTGGTGATCGTGCACGAACGGCTCATGTTCCACGCCGCCGTCCCCGGCAACCTGATGGGCCGGGCGTTCTCCGTGCTCGACACGCTCGGTGGCTGGGGATTCGCAATCGCGTTCCTGTCGGCAGGTGCGATCATCGCGGCGCTCAGCACGCGTGCGATGTTCGCCGTGGCCGGGGCGGGCGCGCTGCTCGTGTGGGCGGCGGCGTCGATCTCGATGCGGCGCGTCTGGCAGCCGCCCGCAGTCGACCAGGCCGTCTAGCCCTACGAAATGGAGATCCCGGTTCCGCTGCATTCGCGCGACAGGTGCCGGCCGCCGGGATCGAACATTTCGTCGTTTACGTCAATGGAGATCCCGGTTCCGCTGCGTTCGCGCGACAGGTGCCGGCCGCCGGGATCGTTTATGCGGAGAGCTCGAGGCGCGGCGTGGCGGCGTGCGTCGCGAGCACCGCGCGGACGGCGTCGTTGTAGGCCTCGGTCTCCTCGACGAGGCCCTTCTCCACGACCGAGATCACCGCGTCCACGATCCGCGGCTCGAACTGCGTGCCGGCGTTGAGACGCAGTTCCTCGAGCGCCGCCTCCGGCGACATCGCGCGCCGGTACGGGCGGTCGGTCGTCATTGCCGAGTAGGCGTCGCAGCAGAAGACGATGCGCGCGGGCAGCGGGATCTCCTCGGCCGCGAGCCCGTCGGGGTAGCCGCGCCCGTCCCAGCGCTCGTGGCACGAGCGGACGATCTCGCCGACACGCGCGAGCCTGCCGCCCACCCGCTCGAGCAGCGCCTGACCCTCGATCGTGTGGGTCTTCATCAGCTCGAACTCGTCCTCGGTGAGGTGGGTGGGCTTGTTGAGTATCTCGCCGGGGATCGCGATCTTGCCCACGTCGTGGAGGAGCGCGGCGATCTCGAGCTCCTGCAGGTCGGCCACGGCGAGGCCCATCTGGTGGCCGGCCGCGGCGCACAGCTCGACGACCGAGCGGCAGTGGCTGGCCGTGTAGTCGTCGTCGGCCTCGACCACGTCGGCCAGGACCATCACCGTGCCGCGGTAGGTCTGGCTCAGTTCGAGTGCGGCGTCGAGGTGCTCCTTGCGCTCCTGCGAGAACGCGTGGAGCAGCCAGTAGAGCGGGGCGACGCTCAGCAGCATGAGTGGCCCGTCGACGGCGACGCCGGCGAGCATGAAGCCGAGCGGCGTGAGCAGGAGCGTGATCCAGAAGCTCCAGACCGCGGCGGGCAGGTTCTCGCGCACGCGCGTGCCGGTCAGGAAGCGATCGCCGAGAACGGCCTCGCCCACGCCGACGACGAACTGGCCGGCCACTGCTGCGACGTAGACGCCGAGGTGCTTCACCGACGGCGGCCCCGGGGCGAAGAGGCCGATGATCAGGACCGGCGGGACGACCGCCCAGGCGTGGCCGAAGCAGTGGATCCAGCGGTCGACGTGCGCGCGCTTCAGGAGGAAGTCGGGAAGCCGGCCGAGCAGGTAGCCGAGGGCGACGAGCAGCGGCGCAACCGGGAGCGGCGCCATGAAGATGATCGGGATCAGGACGATCTGCGTGGGTACCGCAAACCCCGCACTGACCTCGAAGAGGCAGCGTGTTCCCAGCGCGTAGAGCAACACCGGGATCACCAGCACCCACGGGTTGTCGGGCGCGCGATGCGGCAGGATCGCACTCAGGAGGGCGACGACGCCGAGGAAGGCGACGGCGGAAACTCCTGCATAGAGGCGCTCGCGGGGCGACATCGCTTGTGGTCGCCGCTGGCGAGCGTCAGCGACCAGCGCTTCGACGTCCATATCGCGGGGGAGTGTCGGCAGAAAAGCCCAAAGTCGTTAATCGGCGTAGAGGATCTTTACCTCAAACACACGCAATTTGCGCAGTTCCGCCCCGGGCGGCGACTTTCCTCGCGCGCGGGCGTGGAACTCGGTGTCCGGGCAAAACCCGTCACTAGACTGACCTCGCGTGAAGGCCGCAGAGATCCGCGACCGCTACCTGTCGTTCTTCGAGAAGCGCGGCCACAAGCGCATGCCGTCGGCGTCGCTCGTGCCGCCTCCGGACGATCGCTCGGTGCTGCTCACCACCGCCGGAATGCAGCAGTTCAAGCCGTTCTTCCGTGGCGAGCAGACGCCGCCGGCCCCGCGCCTCACGTCGTGCCAGAAGTGCTTCCGGACGCCCGATATCGAGGAAGTCGGCAAGACCGCGCGACACCTCACGTTCTTCGAGATGCTCGGGAATTTCTCCTTTGGCGACTACTTCAAGAAAGAGGCGATCGCATTCGCCGTCGAGCTTTCCACGAAGGGCTTCGGGCTCGACTTCGACCGCATCTGGGTGAGCGTCTTCGGCGGCGACGAGGAGCTCGGGCTCGGCCCCGACGAGGAGGCGATCGAGCACTGGCTCGCGATCGGCGTCCCCCGCGAGCGGATCACCTACCTCGGCCGCGGGGACAACTTCTGGCAGGCGGGGCCGGTGGGCCCGTGCGGTCCGTGCTCGGAGCTCTACTACGACCGCGGCCCCGACTACGGCTCCGACGACGAGCGCCCCGGCGACGACTCGGAGCGCATGCTCGAGTACTGGAACCTCGTCTTCATGCAGTACGAGCTGCACGACGACGGCTCGCTCACTCCGCTGCCCAAGCAGAACATCGACACCGGCCTCGGCCTCGACCGCTTCGCGGCGATCCTCCAGGACGTCCCGTCGGTCTACGAGGTCGACCAGGTGCGCCCGCTCGTGGCGATCGGCGAGGAACTGTCGGGTGCCCGCTACGAGGGCGGCGACTACAAGGTGCAGCGCGCGCTGCGGATCATCGCCGATCACGGCCGCGGGATGACGTTCCTGCTCGCCGACGGCGTCGTGCCGTCGAACGAGGAGCGCGGCTACGTCCTGCGCCGGATCATGCGCCGGGCGATCCAGCAGGGGCGCGTCCTCGGCATCGACGACCCGTTCCTGCCGCAGGTGGCGGAGCGCGTGATCGAGGTGATGGGCGGTGCGTACCCGGAGCTCGTACGCGAGCGCGACACGATCATGCGCTGGGCGCAGGCCGAGGACGAGGGCTTCCGCCGCACGCTCGCTCAGGGCGAGCGGCTGCTCGCGGAGCTCGTGCGGAGTGCGAAGAAGGAGGGCACCTCGTGGGTCGACGCCGCCGATGCGTTCCGCCTGCACGACACCTACGGCTTCCCGTACGAGCTCACGAAGGAGCTCCTGGCGGAGGAGGGGCTCGCGGTCGACGACCAGGGCTTCAACGAGCTGATGGAACACGCCCGCGAGGTCGCTCGCGGCGGCCAGACCGTGAAGGACGCGGGCGGAGAGGAGCACGAGCTCGTGCTGTCGTTCGCGCGCTCCGCGGACGCGCCCACGGAGTTCGTCGGGTACGAGGCCACCGAGTCCGAAGCTCGCATCGCTGTCGCCACGCCGCTCGACGGCCGCCTGCTCGTGAAGCTCGACCAGAGCCCGTTCTACGCGGAAGGCGGCGGCCAGGTCTCGGATACAGGCGTCGTGGAGACGCAGTCCGGCAGGGCGCACGTCGACCGCGTCTACCGCCTTGGCGACGACCAGGTCGTCGCGCTCGTGATCGACGAGGGCGAGATCGGGCAGGGTGAGACGGCTCGCGCGCTGGTCGACCGCGAGCGCCGCCTCGCGACGATGTCGAACCACACCGCCACGCACCTGCTGCACGCGGCGCTCCGCCAGACGCTCGGCACCCACGTGCGGCAGGCTGGCTCGTACGTCGGCCCCGACAAGCTGCGCTTCGACTTCACGCACGGCGAGCGGCTCGCGCCCGAGCAGCTCGCGGCCGTCACCGACCTCGTGAACGAGTGGATCGTGGAGACCCGCCCGGTCCGCGCGATCGAGACGACGCGCACGGAGGCCGAGCGGCTCGGCGCGATGGCCCTGTTCGGCGAGAAGTACGGCGACTGGGTGCGCATGGTCGAGATCGAGGAGGTCTCGCGCGAGCTGTGCGGCGGCACGCACCACGAGTCGAGCGCCGAGGTCGGTCTCTTCCACGTGCTGTCGGAGACCTCGAGCGCGTCGAACGTGCGCCGCATCGAGGCGATCACCGGCCCGGAGAGCGTGCGCGAGTTCCGCCGCCGCGACGAGGAGCTGCACGAGCTCGCGCGGATGCTGCGCGTGCCGGCCAACGAGGTGGTGAACGCGGTCCGCAAGCTCCAGGGGCAGGCGAAGGAGGCGGCCAGGCGCCCGCCCGGCGCGGATCGCGAGCTCGCCGAGTCGCTCGCCGGCAAGGCCACGGACCACGGCGGCATCAAGGTGCTGACCGAGGTAGTCGAGGACGCGGACCAGAAAGCGCTGCTCGAGCTGTCCGACCGCCTGAAGCAGACACTCGGCGACAGCGCCGTGGTGCTCGGAACGGCGCACGACGGGCGCGTGCACCTGATCGCGAACTTCACGGCGGCCGCCGTCGAGCGCGGCGCCAAGGCGGGCGACGTCGTCCGCGTGGCCGCGAAGGTCGCGGGCGGTGGCGGCGGTGGGCGCGACACGATGGCGCAGGCCGGCGGCCGCGACCCGGACAAGCTGCCGGATGCGATCGCCGCGGCGCGGATCGAGCTTCAGCGCGCGCTGGGATGACCCGCGTGCTCGCGTTGGACTTCGGCGACGCTCGCTGCGGCGCCGCGCTGTCGGATCCGACCGGCACGCTCGCCACGCCACTCGACGCGATCGAGAACCCGGATACCCGCCGTGGCCTCGACCGGGTGGCGCGACTCGTGCGGGCGCGCGAGGTGGACCGGGTGGTGGTCGGTTTGCCGATCTCGCTTTCGGGTGAGGAGGGACCCCAGGCCGCCCATACGCGGGAGTGGGCGGCCAGGCTGGCCGAACGGCTCGACGTGCCCGTGGACCTCCACGACGAACGACTCACCACCCGCCAGGCCGAGCGCTCCGGTGGCTCCGCCGACCTCGACTCCCGGGCAGCGGCACACCTGCTCGAGGCCTACCTCGCGTCGTGACCGGGCCACCACCCGTACCAGGCGGGCGCTCCGCCCAGGATCGCGAGGCCGCGCGCCGCGACCGCGAGGGTAGGCGGAACGGCAGCCCGCAGCCCGCAGCCCGCAGCACCACGGCGGTGCACCGGCGCAGGCGGACCACCGCGCTCGTCGTGCTCGCCGTATTGGTGATTGCTGCGCTGTGGTTTCTGAACTCGCTCTACCAGCCGTTCCATGGCGATGGCCACGGCAGCGTCGCCGTCGTGATCCCGCGCGACGCCGGCGCCGACGACATCGCGAAGATCCTCGAGAGGAAGGGTGTCGTGTCGAGCGCGTTCTTCTTCCAGCTGCGAGCCACGCTCGGCGGCGATCGCGGCAACTTCAAGTCGGGGACCTTCACCCTGGGGCGCGACATGAGCTACGGCGCGGCGATCAGCGCGCTCAGCACGAGTCCCGCGGACACGAACGTCGTCTCCCTGGTGATCCCGGAGGGCAAGTCACGCCGCGAGATCGCCCCGTCGATCAAGAGCCTCACCGGCAACTACCTGGCCGCCACGAAGCGCTCGCGGCTGCTCGACCCGAAGCGCTACGGCGCGAAGAACGCGAGCAGCCTCGAGGGCTTTCTGTTCCCCGCCACCTACCAGCTCCGCCGCGGCCAGAACGTCAAGGCGCTCGTGGACAAGCAGCTCACGACCTTCAAGCAGCAGTTCGCCGAGGTCGACCTGCGCAAGGCGCGCAAGGTGAACCTCACCCCGTACGACGTGCTGATCATCGCCTCGCTCGTGGAGCGCGAGACGGCGGCTGCATCCGAGCGCGGGCTGATCGCGTCGGTCATCTACAACCGCCTGCACGATGGGATGCCGCTCGGCATCGACGCCACCACGCGCTTCCAGTACGACGACTGGGACAAGCCGCTGACCATGTCCCAGCTCGAGAGCCCATCGCCGTACAACACGCGCAACCACCAGGGGCTCCCGCCGGGGCCGATCGGCAGTCCCGGGATCGCGTCGATCCGCGCCGCCGCCAACCCGCCGAAGACGAAGTACCTGTTCTACGTGGCCGACTGCAACAACCCCGACCACCACGTCTTCGCGCGCACGCAGTCCGCGTTCGATGCAGCCGCGGCGCGCTACAACCGCGCCCGTCAGAAGGCCGGCGGGAACGCCCCGAAGCATTGCTGACCGGCGTCCTCGGCTGGCCGGTCGCCCACAGCCGGTCGCCGGCGATGCAGAACGCGGCGTTCCGGGCCGCGGAGCTCGACTGGCGCTATGTGAAGCTGCCGGTGCCGCCTGAGCTCTTCGCGGAGACCGTGCGCACGCTGCCCGGCTCCGGCTACCGGGGCGCCAACGTCACGATCCCGCACAAGCTGGCCGCTCTCGATCTGGCCGACGAGGCGAGCGACGCGGCCCGCGCGATCGGCGCCGCCAACACGCTCACGTTCGCGGACGGATCGATCCGCGCCGACAACACCGACGCCGGCGGCTTCCTCGCGGCACTGGGGGAGTCGCCTCGCGAAAGGACCGCACTGGTGCTCGGCGCGGGCGGAGCAGCGCGCGCGGTGGTGTGGGCGCTCCAGGATGCCGGCGCCGCCGACGTTGCCGTATGGAACCGGACGCCACAGCGCGCCCGCGAGCTCGGGGCGCGCGCGGTGGAGCGGCCGGAGCCGGCCGACATCGTCGTGAACGCGACGTCGGTCGGGCTCCAGGACGACGACCTCTCGTCGCTCCCGCTGGACGCGATCGGCGCGCCGGCGGTCGCGTGCGACCTCGTCTACCGCGGCGATGGGAGCGCGACGCCCTTCACGGTGTGGGCCTCGCGCACAGGCGCGCGCGTGGTTGACGGGCTGGAGGTCCTGCTGCGCCAGGGCGCGCTCAGCTTCGAGATCTGGACCGGTCGTGCGGCCCCGATCGAAGCCATGCGCAAAGAAATCTCGCCTCATACCTAAACCAGCGGCGCGCGCGTGCCGATAGAGGCGCTGATGGCAGTTCCGCGCCCCGTGCTCCTCGCTCTGCTTGGTCTGGCTCTTTGCGCCGCGGCCTTCATGGCCACGCGTGGCGCGCGTGAGCCCGGCGGCAGCGCCGTGACGGCCACTCCGGTCGCGCCCGCTCCCGCCACGCACAGGGCCGCTCCCGCCACGCACAAGGCCGCGAAGCCGGCTTCGAAGGCGGAGGTGCACAAGGTCGCGAAGCCGCAGCAGCCGCAGAAGGCCGCGGCCGCGAAGCCCCACGAGAGCGCCGCTCAGCGCCTCGTTGTCAAGGTCACGAACGCGCTGGCGCATCACAGGGCCGTCGTCTTCTTCTTCAGCCGCCCGGGTGCGGCCGACGACACTGGCACGCGCCAGGCCGTCAATGCCGTCGCCGGCAACCCGCGGGTCCTCGTGGTGCGCGCGGACCTGAAGGACCTTTCCACCTTCCGCCCGGTCCTCTCGGGCGCGGGTGTCTCGCAGGTTCCCGCCGTGGTCGTTGCCCACGCCGGCAAGCAGGCGCGGCTCGTCCAGGGCTACGTCGACCCCGGCACCCTCCGGCAGACCGTCGCGGACGCCCTGCGATGAGCCAGGCACAGCCCTCGCTTCATCCCGTGGACGACGTCGCGGCAGCCGCTGCCGTTCCGGAGCCTGCGGCCGGCAACGGCAAGAACGGCTCGGGTGACCTCGCCGGCATCACGCCGCCGCGCCGCCGCGGTGGCGCCGCCCGCTTCATCACCGACGTCGTCGTCGAGCTCGGCTTCCTGCCGAAGGAGCGCGTCGAGAAGGCCATCGAGGAAGGGCGCGCCACCGGCAAGTCGCCGGAGGATGTGCTCGTCGAGTCGGGCGCCCTCTCCGTCGAGCAGCTCGCGCGCGCGATCGCCGAGCGCTTCGGCCTCGACCACGTCGACCTGACCGTCTACAAGCCCGACCTCACCGCGGTCAACCTGCTCACCGCGCAGGCCGCACGCCGCTACAACGCCATCCCGATCGGCTTCCACCAGTCGGGCACCCTGCTCGTGGCGATGGCCGACCCGTCGAACGTGCTCGCGCTCGACGACCTCAAGCTCATGACCGGCTACGAGGTCCGCCCGGTCGTCTCCTCGCGCGAGGACATCGCGTCGCTCATCGCGAAGATGAACCGCCTCGACGACGCGGTCGCCAACGCCATCGACAACGACGAGGACGACGAGGTCATCGCCGAGGTAGTCGAGACCGCCGCCGACGCGCCGGTGATCAAGCTCGTCAACTCGATCGTCGCGCAGGCGATCGAGGACGGCGCCTCCGACATCCACTTCGAGGCCGGCTCGGCCCGCGACATGCGCGTGCGCTTCCGCATCGACGGCGTGCTGCACGAGACCACCACCATCCCGCGGCGGATGGTCCCCGGCGTCGTGTCGCGCGTGAAGATCATGGGCGATCTCGACATCTCCGAGCGCCGCGTGCCGCAGGACGGCCGCACCTCGATGTCGATCGACGGCCACAAGG
>JAICJV010000098.1 GCA_025928265.1 Thermoleophilaceae bacterium | reverse complement strand
TGGAGATCCACCCGACCCACGTGGGAGTCGGGCAGGTGCGCGACTACGTGGAGCGCACGTTCCGCCCCGTGGCCGAGGAGCGCGACCTCGGCTTCGAGATCTCGGTCGCCGACGACGTGGCGGCCTCCGTCGAGACCGACGAGCAGCGCCTCCAGCAGGTGCTCAAGAACCTGCTCTCGAACGCGTTCAAGTTCACCGAGTCGGGTGGGGTGACGCTGCGCGTGGAGCGCGCGCCGGGCGGCATCGCATTCGCCTCCGAGGTCCTCAGCAAGGCCGACTCGATCGTCGCCTTCTCCGTGGCCGACTCGGGCATCGGCATCCCGGAGGACAAGCTGCGGCTGATCTTCGAGTCGTTCCAGCAGGCCGACGGCACGATCAGCCGCAAGTACGGCGGCACCGGCCTCGGGCTCTCGATCTCGCGCGAGATCGCGCGCCTGCTCGGCGGCGAGATCCGCGCCGAGTCGGCCGCGGGCGAAGGATCGACGTTCACGCTCTACCTGCCGGAGAACTTCACGCCGATCGAGCCGCTCGGCGGAGAGCTGAGCCAGCCCGAGCCGGAGATCGACTTCACCGTCGAGTTCCCGAGCCGTCTGCCGGGCGAGGCACCCGAGCGGGCCGAGATCCCGATGCCGGCGAACGGTGACCGCACGGTGGTGGCGGAGATCGCCGATGAGCCGGCGCTGGCGCTGCCGGAAGGCCTCGAGGACGACCGCGCCGCGCTGTTCCCCGGCGACCGCGTCGTACTGGTGATCGACGACGACGGGGAGTTCGCGCGCGCCGCCGTGGACGCCGCCCACGCACGCGGCTTCAAGGGCCTGATCGCGCTGCGCGGCGAGCAGGGCCTGGCGCTCGCGCACGAGTACAAGCCGGACGCGATCCTGCTGTCTCTCCAACTACCTATTACGGATGGCAGCCTCGTGCTCGAGCACCTCAAGCGTCATCCCGAGACGCGCCACATCCCCGTGCACGTGATGTCGGACGCGAACCACCGCCAGGAGGTGCTGCGCGCCGGGGCGGTCGGCTACCTGGAGAAGCCGGTGGGCCGCGAGGCGCTCGAGGCCACCTACGACGAGTTCACGAGCTTCATCGAGCGGCGCGTGAAGAACCTGCTCGTGGTGGAGGACGACGACGTCGAGCGCACTGCCGTCGTGGAGCTGATCGGCTCGGGCGACGACGTCGACATCACCGCAGTCGCCACGGGCGAGGAGGCGCAGGCCGCGCTCGAGGAGAAGCCGTTCGACTGCATCGTGCTCGACCTCAAGCTGCCGGACGGCTCCGGCTTCCAGCTGCTCGAGAAGATCAAGAAGGACAAGCGCTACCGGCTGGTCCCGGTGATCGTCCACACGGGCAAGGAGCTGACGCGGCGCGAGGAGACCCGCCTCAAGAAGTACGCCGAGACGATCATCGTGAAGGACGTCCGCTCGCCCGAGCGGCTGCTCGACGAGACGGCCCTGTTCCTGCACCGCATCGAAGCGCGGCTCCCCACCGAGAAGCGCAAGATGCTCGAGCAGCTGCACAACGCCGACGCCGTCTTCGAGGGCAAGAAGGTGCTGATCGTGGACGACGACGTGCGCAACGTGTTCGCGCTCGCATCCGTCTTCGAAGGCCGCGGGATGGAGGTCCTGTTCGCCGAGAACGGAGTCGAGGGGCTCGACGCGCTGAAGAAGAACCCGGACGTGGACCTCGTCCTGATGGACATCATGATGCCCGAGATGGACGGCTACGAGGCCACGCGTGCCGTCCGCGAGCTGCCGGAGTTCAAGTCGCTGCCGATCGTCGCGCTCACCGCGAAGGCGATGAAGGGCGACCGCGAGAAGTCGATCGCGTCGGGTGCGTCGGACTACATCACGAAGCCCGTGGACGTGGATCAGCTGCTGAGCCTGATGCGCGTCTGGCTGTATCAATAGGACGCATTGCCTTGCATTACGGCCTCCCGCCTCGGGCGCGAACGCGGGGCACTGCGCCCGAGGACACACCCTGATGGCTATTGAGGATCTCGCTCGGGCAAGCGACGACCTGGAGCGGATCGAGGTCCAGCTGCTGCTGGAGGCGATCTACCAGCACTACGGCTTCGACTTCCGCGGGTACGCGCTCGGCTCGCTGAAGCGGCGGCTCTGGCGGCGCGCGATCGGCGAGAAGGTGGAGACGCTGTCCGCGCTTCAGGACCGCGTCCTTCACGACCCCACGGTAATGGAACGGCTACTTCTGGACCTGTCGATCAACGTCACCGCGATGTTCCGCGACCCGACGTTCTTCCAGGCGTTCCGCGAGAGGGTCGTGCCGGCGCTGCGGACCTACCCGTTCGTGCGGATCTGGAACGCGGGCTGCTCGACCGGCGAGGAGACGTACTCGCTCGCGATCGTGCTGAAGGAGGAAGGCCTGTACGAGCGCACGCGGATCTACGCGACCGACATCAACGACCGCGTGCTGGAGCGGGCGCGCGAGGGTCGCTTCCCGCTCGAGAAGATGCGCGAGTTCACGGACAACTACATCCGGGCGGGCGGGCAGGAGTCGTTCTCGACCTACTACACGGCCCATGGGGACACGGCCACGTTCAGCCCGGAGCTGCGCAGCCAGGTCGTGTTCGCCCAGCACAACCTCGTGTCGGACGCTCCCTTCAACGAGTTCAACGTCATCGTTTGCAGGAACGTCATGATCTATTTCGGAAAGACGCTCCAGGACCGCGTGCACGAGCTGTTCTACGACAGCCTCGACTCCCTCGGGATCCTGGCGCTCGGTCACAAGGAGTCGATCAGGTTCACGCGCTACGAGGATCGTTATGAGCCTCTCGACGTGCAGGAGAAGCTCTACCGGAAGATGTATTGATGCCGTTCGAGATGATCGTCATAGGCGCCTCGTGGGGCGGCCTCCGCGCGCTGGAGGCGGTCCTGGGGAGCGTGCCACGCCACTTCGAGACGCCGATCGTGATCGCCCAGCACCGCGCGACCCAGTCGGCGACCGGCGCGCTGCCGCACACGTTGGCCCACCATTCGGGTCACGACGTGTGTGAGCCGGGGGACAAGGATCCGATCGAAGCGGGCCGGGTGTACGTTGCGCCTGCCGACTACCACCTGCTCGTCGACCCGGAGGGCTTCGCGCTGTCGACCGAGGGCGCCGTGCGCTTCAGCCGGCCGTCGATCGACGTGCTGTTCGACAGCGCAGCCGACGTCTACGCGGAGCGGCTCGCGGCCGTGATCCTCACCGGTGCGAACGACGACGGCGCGTACGGAATCACTCGGGTGCGCCGCCGTGGCGGGCTGACCGTCGCGCAGGACCCCGCCGGCGCCGAGCGCCCGGAGATGCCACTGGCCGCGATCGCCACCGGCGCGGTGCAGCACGTGCTGCCGCTCGAGGAGATCGGGCCGTTTCTGGTCAAGACGGTCGGCAGCGAGAGGACAGCGGCTTGAGCCCGCGCAGAGCGGCCTGCGTCCTGCTGGTCGACGACCAGCCGGAGAACCTCCTCGCGCTCGAGGCGGTCCTCAAGCCGCTCGGCCTGCGCACGGTGCGCGCCACCTCCGGCGAGGAGGCTCTGCGGCGGCTCCTCCACAACGACTTCGCGGTGATCCTGCTCGACGTCCAGATGCCCGGCATGGACGGCTTCGAGACGGCCGAGCTGATCAAGACCCGCGAGCGCACACAGCACATCCCGATCATCTTCCTGACGGCGATCGACAAGGAACGGCAGGAGGTCTTCCGCGGCTACTCCGTCGGTGCCGTCGATTACCTGTTCAAGCCGTTCGACCCCGACGTGCTGCGCTCGAAGGTGGGCGTGTTCGTCGACCTGTACGAGAAGAACGTCGCGCTCGCCGAGTCCGAGGAGCGCTTCCGCACGGCGTTCGCGAACGCGCCGATCGGCATCGCGCTGATGGACGTGGACGGCAGCTTCGCCGACGTGAATCGCTCGCTGTGCATGCTGCTCGGCCAGCGGCCGCTGGACCTGATCGGGAAGAAGCCGTGGGAGCTCGTGCACTCGCGCGAGCGTGCGGACGAGCAGCGGGGCTTCCAGCAACTCGTCGACGGCGATGCGACCGGCCACCAGGCCGAGCGCCGGCTGCGCCACAAGGACGGGCACTTCGTCTACGGGCTCGTCAGCCTCTCGCTCGCGCACGACGCCGAGGGTTCGCCGCGCGGCGGAATCTGGCAGGTGGCCGACATCACCGAGCGCCGGCGCGCGGAGCTCGAGCGGGCCGAGCGCATGCGCGAGCAGGCGGCGCGCGCGGAGGCGGAGGCGGTCGCCGAGACGATCCAGAAGATCCAGCGGGTCACGGACGCAGCGCTCGAGCACATCGCGATGGACGACCTGCTCAGCGACCTCACGGTGCACCTCGCGGAGATCCTCGACGCCGACGTGTCGGCGATCCTGCTGATGGACGAGAGCGAGGAGTCACTCACGCTCGGCGCCACCCACGGGCTGAACGCCGCGCCCGGCGAGGCCATCCCGGTGTCGATGGAGGGGACCCTGGCCGGGCGAATCGTGTCCGAGCGCAGGCCGGGGCACCTCCAGCCCGGCGAGGACTACACCCTCGCGTCGATGCTCGGCGGCAGGCGCGTGGTGTCGATGCTCGGCGTCCCGCTTATCGTCGAGGGGCGCGTGAACGGGGTCATCGAGGTCGGCACCTTCCGCGAGCGCGACTTCACGCGCGAGAACGAGAGCCTGCTCCAGCTGATCGCCGACCGTGCCGCGCTGGCGATCGAGCACGCGCGGCTGTACCAGCGCGAGGTCGGGATCGTGGAGACGCTCCAGCGCAGCCTGCTGCCGGATCGCCTGCCGGACGTGCCGGGGCTCCAGACCGCCGCCAAGTACCTGCCCGGCGGCGAGGGCGCCGACGTCGGCGGTGACTGGTACGACGCGATCGCCCTGGATGGCGGGCGTCTCGGCCTCGCGATGGGCGACGTGGTGGGCCACGGCATCGGCGCCGCCGCACTCATGGGACAGCTGCGCAACGCGCTGCGCGCATACGCGCTCGACGGCGCGTCGCCCGGCGAGGTGGTCGAGAAGCTCGACCGGATGGTGCAGAACCTCGAGGCCGGCCGGATGGCGACGCTGCTCTACATGGTCATCGAGCCCGACCTCGGGTCGATCACGCTCGCGAGCGCCGGGCACCTGCCGCCGCTCGAGCTGCGGCCCGACGGCACCGCGCAGTACCTCGAGGGCGGCCGCACGCTGCCGCTCGGCGTGATGCCGAGCATCGAGTACCCGGAGGCGGAGTTCGAGCTCGCGCCGGGGTCGACGCTCGTGATGTACACGGACGGGCTCGTGGAGGAACGCGGCGAGTCGATCGACGCGGGGCTCGACATGCTCAAGGAGGCCGTGGCGGACGGGCCGGACGATCCCGACGCGCTCTGCGACCACATCGTCGCGCGGCTGCTCGCGCACCGGCCGGCGACCGACGACATCGCCGTCTTGACCGTGCGCACCGTGCCTATGTCGGCCGAGCGCCTGCACCTCGACCTACCGACCAACCCCAAGTCGCTCGCCACGCTGCGGCGCACGCTCGGGCGCTGGCTCGATTCGATCGGCGCCTCGCCCGTCGAGTCGAACGACGTGCAGGTGGCGGCGCACGAGGCGTGCTCGAACGCGATGGAGCACGCGTACCGCTTCCGCGAGGCCACGATCGACGTCGACGCCGAGTTCGACGGCGAGGAGGTGCGCATCAGCATCACCGACCACGGCGCGTGGCGCGAGAAGCGCGACTCCGACCGCGGCCGCGGCCTCGACCTGATCCGCGCGCTGATGGACGCGGTCGAGCTCGAGCCGAGCCCGAACGGCACCACGGTGCGCGTCACGAAGCGCCTGGCCGAGCCCGCGCGCGGCGGCACCTCCGGGCCGGCCGGCGAGGCCGAAGCCGCCGCGACCGAGGCTTGACCTCTTTCACCGAGGCGCACCGCGGGGGCTCGGGCGAGCCGCTCGTCTGTCTCCACGGCTTCACCGACACGTGGCGCACGTGGGAGCTCGTGCTGCCCGCGCTCGAGCGCGAGCACGACGTGCTGGCCCCCACGCTCGCGGGCCATGCGGGCGGTCCGGAGCTGAACGGCTCGCTCAGCGACGTCGTGCTCGCCGAGCACGTCGAGCGCGCGATGGACGAGGCGGGCTTCGATACCGCGCACATCGTCGGGAACTCACTGGGCGGGTACGTCGCGCTGCAGCTTGCGGCGCGCGGACGGGCGCGGAGCGTGGTGGCGCTGGCGCCGGCGGGCGGCTGGGCGCCCGGCGATTCGTCTTTCAACGACGCACTCGATCACTTCACCACCGTGCAGGAGCTGCTGAAGGCCGCGATCCCGCACGTCGACGCGATCGTGGCCACACCGGAGGGGCGCCGGCGCGCGACGGAGGCGTTCACCGAGAACTACGAGCACATCCCGCCGGACCTCGTGCGCCATCTGATGATCGGGGCCGCGAACTGTCCGGCGGTCTTCCCGCTGATGGCCCACGCCCGCGAGCACGGCTGGCCGCTCGACCCCGCGCGGATCGACTGCCCGGTGCGCGTGGTCTGGGGGGCGGCGGACCGGCTGCTGCCGTGGCCCCGCGCTGCGCTCCGCTACCGCGACGACTGGCTGCCGCAGGCCGACTGGGTGGAGCTCGACGGCGTCGGCCACTGCATCCAGCTCGACGTGCCGCTGGAGACGGCGGAGTTCGTGCTGGGGTTCACGGCGTAGGCGGCGCTCCGCTCGCGGCGCGCCGTCAGCCGATCGAGCGCTGCAGGTGCGTCAAGTCCATCGCCACGCCCAGCGCGACAGCCAGCCCGATGTACACCACGGCAACAGCCGCCCGCGTAGACGGCGGAACCGCGTAGTAGCGCCGTCCCTCCGGCGTCTTGCGCGTCTTCCAGCGCCGCCAGCCCTCCATCCCGCCGAACAGGAGGATCAGCAGCATGATCGGGTTCGGGAACGCGATCGCGGCCGCCACCAGCATCGCGAAGCCGACGAACCACATCCACGGCGACAGCGCCGCCATCGCGCGGCCGCCGTCCAGGGGCACCACCGGCAGCAGGTTGAACAGGTTCAGGAAGAAGCCGGTGAAGGCGAGCGCCTGGAACAGGTGGTTGCCGGTCGCCCCGTAGATCGCCAGCGGCACGAGGCAGCCGATCGATCCGAGCACCGGACCCGCAAGCCCGACGCGCGCCTCGGCCGCCGCGTCCTCGGGCATCTTCTTCATGCCCACGACGGCGCCCAGGAACGGGATGAACAGCGGCGCGCTCGCGGGGACGCCCTCGCGGCGCAGCTGGATCACGTGTCCCATCTCGTGCACGAGCAGGAGCAGCACGAAGCCGAACGCGAACTGCCAGCCCCAGATCAGCGAGTAGGCCGCGACCGACACCAGCATCGTCGCCGACGTGCTCAGCAGCTTGACCTTCGGCGCCAGCAGGAGGATCGCCTTGAACTTGGCGGCGAACTTCGCCAGCACGAGCGCGATCGCGGCAACGGCGCCGCCGATGCGCTTGAGCGGCGACGGGGGCGGCGCCGGTAGCGTCTGGAGATCGCTGCTCACGCTCGAATTCTGGCAGCGCGTTCTATGGAATTGCTCAACGGGTAGGCGGATCGACGATGGACGAGGGGCCAAACGACGCCACGCCGTTCCTGCCCGAGCGGAAATCGCTGAAGGCGCTGCGTGAGGCGGCGCGGGTGTGTCGCGGCTGCCACCTCTGGCGCAACGCGACGCAGACGGTGTTCGGCGAGGGGCAGAAGAAGGCGCGCGTGATGCTCGTGGGCGAGCAGCCCGGCGACCGCGAGGATCGCGAGGGGCGGCCGTTCGTGGGCCCGGCCGGACGTGAGCTCGACCGCGGCCTGGAGGCGGCGGGCATCGACCGCATGGACGCCTACGTGACCAACGTGGTCAAGCACTTCAAGTTCGAGGAGCGCGGCCGCCGCCGCATCCACGCAACGCCGAAGCGCTTCGAAATCGACGCCTGCAAGCCGTGGCTCGAGGAGGAGCTGCGTCAGGTCGAGCCGCAGGCCGTGATCCTGCTGGGCGCGACCGCCGCCAAGGCGATCCTGGGCTCCAGCTTCCGCGTCACCAAGCAGCGCGGCGAGCTGCTCGAGTCGGACCTGGCTCCGATCGTGTCGGCCACGATCCACCCCTCGGCGATCCTGCGCGCGCCCGACGGCGCCACGCGCCAGTCCGAGCGCACGTCGTTCGCCGCCGATCTCTCGAACGTCGCCCGGGCGCTGAATGGCTGATCCCGTCTTCGTCATCCAGCAACATCACGCCACGAGCATGCACTACGACTTCCGGCTCGAGGTGAACGGCGCGATGCGCTCGTGGGCGGTGCCGAAGGGCCCGTCGACCGATCCGCGCGACAAGCGCCTCGCGATGCAGGTGGGGGACCACCCGATGTCCTGGAACGACTTCGAGGGCCGCATCGCCGAGGGCAACTACGGCGCCGGCGCTGTGATCATCTGGGACCGCGGCACCTACAGACCGCTGACCGACGGCGACTTCGGGGAGGCCCTCGACGCCGGCCACGCGTCGTTCTGGCTCGAGGGGGAGAAGCTCCGCGGCGGCTGGTCGCTGCGGCGGATGCGCGGGGACGGCAAGCCGCAGTGGCTGCTCGTCAAGCGCCGCGACGAGCAGGCCGACGCGCGTCGCCGCCCGACGAGCACGCAGCCCGAGTCGGTCGTGAGCGGCAAGCGGATCGACGAGCTGTGAGCGCGCAGGCCGCGGAGGTCAGGGCCGGCCGGCGCGTCGTGCCGATCAGCAGCCCGGACAAGCTGATGTTCCCGCAGGCCGGGATCACGAAGCTCGAGCTGGCTGAGTATTACGCGCGCATCGCGCCGCACATGGTCCCGCTCGTGAAGGACCGTCCGATCACGATGCACTCGTTCCCGGGCGGCATCGACGCCGACGGCTACCTGATCAAGAGCGCGCCCAAGCACTTCCCCGACTGGATCGAGTGCGCGACCGTGCGCAAGCGCGGCGGCACGGTCACCCACGCGCTGGCGAACGACGCTGCGTCGCTCGTGTACATGGCCAACCAGAATTGCGTCACCCCGCACGTGTGGCTGTCGAAGGTCGACGAGCCGGACCAGCCCGACCGCGTGATCTTCGACCTCGACCCGCACGAGGGCGGCTCGTTTGCCGACTGCCGCGCGGCTGCGCGCGACCTTGGGGAGATGCTGCGCGATCGCGGGCTCGCCACGTACGCGATGGTCACCGGGTCGCAGGGGCTCCACGTGGTCGTGCCGATCCGCCGCGGCCCGGAGTTCCCCGAGGTCTTCCAGTGGGCGAAGGCGATCGGGATCGAACTGGCGGAGGTGAACCCGGGCAAGCTCACGATGGAGTTCCTGAAGGAGAATCGCGGCGGCCGGATCTACGTGGACGTGCGGCGCAACGCGTACGCGCAGCACGCCGCGGCGCCCTACGCCGTGCGGCCGAAGGAGCGCGCGCCGGTGGCCATGCCGATCCGCTGGGAGGAGCTCTCGGACCGCAAACTGGGGCCGCAGAGCTGGACAATCCGGACGGCCCCCGACCGCGTGGCGTCCGAGGGCGACGCGTGGAAGGGCATGGGCCGTAGCGCGCGCAAGCTGCCGCTGTGAGCATCGGACAGGCCCTGCTGCTCGCCGCGGCGGCGTTCGCGGCGGGTGCGGTGAACGCGGTGGCGGGCGGTGGGTCGCTGATCTCGTTCCCGGCGCTCCTCGCCGCCGGCTACGGCAGCGTCACCGCGAACGTGACCAACGCGGTGGCGGTCCTGCCGGGCTACCTCGGCGGGTCGCTCGCATACCGGCGCGAGCTGCGCGGCCAGCGCGCGCGGATCGTCGGGCTGTCGCTCACGACGGCCGTCGGCTCGGTCGTCGGAGCGTTCATCCTC
>JAICJV010000032.1 GCA_025928265.1 Thermoleophilaceae bacterium | reverse complement strand
GTAGCCGACGAAACGTTCGACCTCGGCGGCCTGCCGAGCAGGGCGCGGACGTTTCGGCACCGAGGTCTCCGTTTCGTAGCCGACGAAACGTTCGACCTCGGCGGCCTGCCGAGCAGGGCGCGGACGTTTCGGCACCGAGGTCTCCGTTTCGTAGGGGCTACGTTTCGTCCTCATGGAGGTTGAGGAGGGCGTTCAGGAGGTCGGGCGCGATCTCGCGGCGCGGCTGCCGCGCTCGCGCAATCCGGTTCGCGCGCTCGACGACAGGGCGATGGAGCTGTCGTCGCAGGACGCGGAGCTGCGCGCGGCGCTGTTCCGGTTCGTCGACGTCACGCCCGCCTGCCGCTCGCTCGACGACCTCGCACGCCACCTGTCGAGCTACCTCGAGGGCGTCGAGGAGAAGCCGCCGCCGCTGCGCGCCGCGATGCGCATGGCGGAGTCGCGCGCCGGCCGGACCGCGCTCGGTGCGGCAGCCGCGGCCGGCGTCCGGCACATGGCGCATCGCTTTATCGTCGGCACCACGCCGGAGGCCGCGGCGGGCGATCTGCGCTCGATGTGGAAGGACGGCATCGCGGCGTCGCTCGACCTGCTCGGCGAGGCCACGGTCACGCAGGAGGAGGCCGACCGCTACGCCGAGCGCTGTGCGCACGCGCTGGATGCGCTGGCGAAGACCACGGCGGGGCTGCCCGAACGCGAGCTGCTCGAGAACGACTCGCTCGGGCCGCTCCCGCGCGCGAACCTGTCGGTGAAGGTGTCGGCGCTCACTCCGATGATGCGTTCCGAGGCCCCGGAGCTCGGCCGCGACGACGCCGCTCGGCGGCTGCGCCCGCTGCTGCGGCAGGCGCGCGACCTCGGCGCTCACCTGCACGTGGACATGGAGTCGGTCGACTCGCTCGAGACCACCTTCGAGCTCGTCTTCGACCTGCTGTCGGAGGAGGAGTTTCGTGACGGCCCGTCGGCCGGTGTCGTGCTCCAGGCATACCTGCGCGACTCGCCCGCGCACCTCGACCGGCTGCTCGAGTGGGCGCAGCCGGCGGAACGGCGGCCGCCGCCCGTGGTGCGCCTCGTGAAGGGCGCGTACTGGGACCACGAGGTGGTGGAGGCGCGTCAGCACGGCTGGTCGCCGCCCGTCTACACCGACAAGCACGAGTGCGACCGCAATTTCGAGGCGCTCACGCGCCGTCTGCTCGACGCGCGCCCGCACGTGCGCGTGGCGATCGCCTCGCACAACCTGCGCTCGGTGGCTCACGCGATCGCCTACAACCGCGCGACCGGCGGCGAGGACCGCGACCTCGAGCTGCAGGTGCTGCGCGGCCTGGGCGACGACCTCGCGCGGGCGCTCGCCGCCACCGGCATGCGCGTGCGCGCGTACTGCCCGGTGGGCGAACTCGTGGCCGGCATGGCGTATCTCGTGCGGCGGCTGCTCGAGAACACGTCGAACGAGTCGTTCCTTCACGAGCAGTCGCGCGGCGTGCCGATCGACGAGCTGCTGGTGGCCCCGTGAAGCCCTTCGAGAACGAGCCCGTCCTGGAGCTTCGTCGCAGGGACAACCGGGACAGACTGCTTGCGGCGCTTGCAGAACTCGACACACACCTCCCGATCCGCATCGCAGACGAGGGGTTCGAGTCCACGGATCCTGGCGCGCCTTCGCGCGTGGTTGCGATCGCCCCCCGCGGCACCGAGGAGGACGGTCGGGCCGCCGTGGGCGCCGCGACGGAGGCGTTTCCGGGATGGCGCGACACGCCGGTGCAGGAGCGGGCGGAGGCGATGGTCCGGACCGCCGCGTGGATGCGCGAGCGCCGGCTCGAGCTCGCCGCGCTCCAGGTACGCGAGTGCGCGAAGCCGTGGGCCGAGGCCGACGCGGACGTGTGCGAGGCGATCGACTTCCTCGAGTACTACGCACGCGAGGCGCTCCGTCTGGCGCCCGGGCCGGAGCTCATGCAGGTGCCGGGCGAGCGCAACCGGATGGCGTATGCGCCGCGCGGCATCGCCGTTGTGATCGCGCCGTGGAACTTCCCGCTGGCGATCCCCACGGGGATGACGGCCGCCGCACTCGTGACCGGCAACACCGCGGTGCTCAAGCCCGCCGAGCAGGCACCCGCGTCGGGCTGGATGCTGCTCCAGGCGCTGCTCGCCGGAGGTGTGCCGGGCGGTGCGATCAACCTCGTGACCGGCTTCGGCGACGTCGGCGCCGCGCTCGTGCGCGACCCCCGCGTGCACACGATCGCGTTCACCGGTTCGAGCGCCGTCGGTCTCGAGATCGTGCGCGCGGCCGGCGAGACGCCGCCCGAGCAGGGCCACGTGAAACGCGTGGTGGCCGAGATGGGCGGCAAGAACTGCGTGATCGTGGATGCCGACGCCGATCTCGACGAGGCGGTGCCGGCGATCGTGAAGTCGGCGTTCGGCTACGCGGGGCAGAAGTGCTCGGCGGCCGATCGCGTGCTCGTCCACGAGCGGATCGCCGCCGCGCTGGAGGAGCGACTCTCCGGCGCGATCTCGTCGCTCGTCGTCGGGCAGGCCGAGAGCTTCGCCACCGACGTGCCGCCGGTGATCGAGCGCGAGGCGCAGGAGCGCGTGCGCGACTACGCGGCGGATCTGGAGAGCCCCGGCCGCCTGATCGCGCCGCAGGACGACGCGCCCGCCGACGGCTGGTTCTGCCCGCCGGCGCTCGCAGTCGATCCGCCTGCGGGCGCGCATGTGGTGCGCGACGAGATCTTCGGCCCGCTCGTCACGCTCGAGCGGGTGCCGAGTGTGGACGCCGCGGTCCAGGCGGTGGAGGCTTCTCCGTTCGCCCTCACCGCCGGATTGTTCTCGCGCGACCCCGCCACCGTCGAGCGCGTGAGCCGTCGTCTCCCGGTGGGGAACCTCTACGTGAACCGGCACATCACCGGCGCGATGGTGGGCCGCCAGCCGTTCGGCGGAAACCGCCGCTCCGGCATCGGATCGAAGGCTGGCGGACCGGACTACCTGTTGCAGTTCGTGGAGCCGCGCGTGGTCACCGAGAACACGATGCGCCACGGTCTCGTGGTGGAGTAGGCGCGAACGCGCCGCGCCTTTAGAGCGCGCATGGATTGCCGGATATCCTGCGTCGAAGACGGATAGGGAGGCGCCGCTACCAATCCCCCCACTGGAAGCGAGCCAGGCATGAAGCCCCGATCGGATATCTCCGACCCGCGCGTCATAAAGGCGCTCACACACCCCCTGCGCGTACAGATACTGCGCACGCTCGAAGAGCGAACCGCCAGCCCGAGCGAGATCGCCGACGAGATCGGCGCCCCGCTCGGCAACGTCAGCTACCACGTCCGCCAGCTGCACGGGCTCGGGCTGATCAAGCTCGTGAAGCGCACGCCGCGGCGCGGTGCGATCGAGCATCACTACAAGGCGCTCGTGCAGCCGCCGATCAGCGACGAGGCGTGGGCCGGCCAGCCCGACGTCGTGCGCGAGTCGGTCGTAGGCGCGTCGCTCGGTGCAGTCGGCGAGGCCGTGAACGCGGCCGCCGCCGGTGGCGGCTTCCGCCGCACCGAGGCGCAGCTCGTCCGCGAGGAGCTCGCGCTCGACGACAAGGGCTTTCAGGACGTGGCCAAGGAGCTGTCGCGCTCACTCGAGCGCATCGCGAAGATCCGCGATGACACCGCGCGCCGTCTGGAGAAGTCCGGCGGCGAGCCCGGCAGCGCGAACGTGGTGATGATGCTGTTCGAGCAGGGCGGCGAGACCGGCGCAGGGACGAACGGGTCGGCTGCGAAGTCGAAGAAGAAGGCCGCGCGAAGCTAGTTGAGCGACGGGTCGTCAGGCATGCGCGCCACGAGCGCGAACTGGCCGCCCTTGCGCTCGAGCACGTCGCTCCAGAGCGCGTCGGCGTCATCGTGGAACACGTCGTCGGCGAGCGCGGGCTCGATGATCCAGTCGTCGCGCTCGAGCTCGGACTCGAGCTGACCGGGCGCCCAGCCGGCGAGCCCGGCAAAGACGCGTACGCGGCGGACCGCTTGGCCCAGCGCGTCGAAATCGGCCTCCGCGGCCACGAACCCGACATCGTCGACCACGAGCGTGGCGGCCGCGCCCGGGTCGTCGAACTCGGCCATGATCACCACGGCAGTGGGCTGTACCGGGCCGCCGCTGTGCACCCGCTCGCCGGGGTCGACCAGGTCGGCGAGCGACGGCGCGGCATCCCCCACCTCCAGCTCCGACTCGCGGTTCAGCACGACTCCCATCGCGCCCTCCTCGCCGTGCTCGGCGATCAGTACCACGCTGCGCCGGAAGTTCGGGTCGAGCAGCGACGGCGACGCCACCAGCAGGTTGCCGCGGAGCGAGTCCATGTCCCCATTCTGCCCTGCGAACGTAGGCTCCGATCATGTCGGCGAGCTACAGCCGCGCGTGGGTGTTCGACGCGGCGCTCCAGGAGCGGAGCGCGGCGCGCGTGCAGCGCTTCGACCGCGGTGCGGCTCTCTTCACCGATTCGCTCCCGCGCGTGTACGACGCCAACTTCGTCAGGATCGACCACGTCGAGGGTCTCGCGCCAAGCGACCTCGAGCAGATCGCGGACTCGCTCCAGCGCGAGCTGCACCATCGGCGCCTGGTGCTGCCCGACGAGGCGGCGGAGCTCGCCGAGGAGCTCGTCGAGCGCGGCTGGTCGGTGAGCCGCATCGCCACGATGGAGTACGACGGCCCGCGCGAGCGCGACACCGAGGTCGCGCCGGCCGAGCTCGTCGACCCGCGCGCGATCCGTGGCGCGCGCAAGGCAGCCACTGCCGACCGCGACGCCGACCTCACCCGACAGATAGCCAACTACACCGAGCGCCTGGCCGAGAAGAACGACGGCCTGGTGTTCGCCGCGTTTTACGGTGGCGAGCCGGGTGCTTTCTGCACCCTCTTCAACAAGGAGGGCATCGCGGAGATAGACGAGGTCACGACGCTCGACCGCTTCCGCAAGCGCGGCCTGGGCACAGCCGTCGTCGAAGCGGCTTTGCGAACGGCACTCTCGACACGTGCCGACCTGACCTTCCTGAACGCAGACGCAGACGACTGGCCGATGCACTGGTACGAGCGCCTGGGCTTCAGAACGATCGGCAAGCGCTTCGAGCTCTACCGGTCCTTCTAACCTCAACAGCCGATGAGCACCCAGTACGTCTTCAGCATGTATCGCCTGACGAAGCGGTACCCCCCGGACAAGGAAGTCCTCTCGGGCATCTCGATCTCGCTGCTCCCGGGCGCCAAGATCGGCGTGCTCGGCTACAACGGCGCCGGCAAGTCGACGCTGCTGCGCATCCTCGCCGGACAGGACACCGACTTCGACGGCGAGGCCCAGCTCGCGCCCGGCGCCACGGTCGGGCTGCTCGAGCAGGAACCGCGGCTCGATCCGGACAAGAACGTGCGGGAGAACGTGGAGGAGGGCCTCGCGGAGCTGCGTGACCTGCTGAAGCGCTTCGACGAGCTGGCCGCCAGCTACAGCGACGAGACCGCCGACGAGTTCGCGCGCATCCAGGAGCGGATCGACGCCGCCGACGCCTGGTCGCTCGACCAGCAGCTCGACCAGGCGATGGACGCGCTGCGGCTGCCGCCGGGCGACGCCGACGTCACCACGCTCTCCGGCGGCGAGCGCCGCCGCGTGGCGCTGTGTCAGCTGCTGCTGCGCCAGCCCGACCTGCTGCTGCTCGACGAGCCCACCAACCACCTCGACGCCGAGTCGGTCGCCTGGCTCGAGCGCCACCTCCAGGACTACAAGGGCACCGTCGTCGCGGTCACGCACGATCGCTACTTCCTCGACAACGTGACCGGCTGGATCCTCGAGCTCGACCGCGGCCGCGGCATCCCGTACCAGGGCAACTACAGCTCCTGGCTCGAGCAGAAGCAGCAGCGCCTGGCCGAGGAGGAGAAGAAGGACTCGGCGCACCAGCGCACGATCCAGCGCGAGCTCGAATGGGTCCGCCTCAACCCGGGCGCCCGCCGCTCGAAGCCGAAGGCGCGCCTCAAGAACTACGAGTCGCTGCTCGCGCAGGACGCGGGCGAGAAGCTGCGCAACCAGCAGATCCACATCCCGGCGGGGCAGCGCCTGGGCGACGTGGTGGTGGAGGCCGACGGCGTGACCAAGGCGTTCGGCGACAAGCTCCTGTTCGAGGACCTCTCGTTCACCCTGCCGCCCGGCGGCATCGTCGGCGTGATCGGCCCGAACGGCGCCGGCAAGACCACGCTGTTCCGGATGATCACGGGCCAGGAGCAGCCGGACGGCGGCAGCCTGCGCCTGGGCGACACCGTCGACCTGGCCTACGTGGACCAGTCGCGCGACGTGCTCGACCCGGACAAGACCGTCTGGGAGGAGATCGCAGAAGGCTACGACCACATCAAGGTCGGCGGCCGCGAGATGAGCTCACGCGCGTACGTGGGCTCGTTCAACTTCAAGGGCTCCGACCAGCAGAAGGCCGTAGGGAAACTCTCAGGCGGCGAGCGCAACCGCGTGCACCTGGCCAAGGTGCTGCGCCGCGGCGGCAATCTGCTGCTGCTCGACGAGCCCACCAACGACCTCGACGTGGACACGCTCCGCGCGCTCGAGGATGCGCTGCTCGAGTTCGCCGGCTGCGCGGTCGTGATCTCGCACGACCGCTGGTTCCTGGACCGCATCGCCACGCACGTCCTCGCCTTCGAGGGCGAGTCGCAGGTGACGTGGTTCGAGGGCAACTTCGACGCCTACGAGGAGTGGCGCCGCGAGCGCCTCGGGGCCGAGGCGGACCGGCCGCACCGGATCACCTACAAGAAGCTGACACGCGCCTAAGCGTCCGATCCGGGTGCGTGCGTGGACGGGCTTCGCAATACTGGTGCCATGACCACCGAGGATCTTCCCGGCGGGTCAGGGCCAGGGACGGCGCATCCGGCAGGGGTCGTGCCTCCGCCTCCGCCTGTGCGTGACGACGAGCTGGCGCTGTTGCGCGAGCCCGAGTTCCCGATTGCCCTGCGCGGCTACGACCGCGAGGCCGTCGACGCCTACGTGTCGCTTGTCAACCGCGTGATCGCTGATCTCGAGGCCGGCCGCTCGCCCCAATCCGCCATCAAGCACGCCCTCGACCAGGTGAGCGAGGAGACGAAGGGGATCCTCGAGCGCGCGCACGAGACGGCCGACGGCATCACCTCGCGCTCGCAGGCGCAGGCGGCCGACCGCATCGCCCGGGCCGAAGCCGAGGCGCGCGAGATCATCGACGCTGCCCAGACGAAGGTCCGCGTGCTCGACGCCGACGCCGACGAGATCTGGCGCGAGCGCAAGCGCCTGATCGACGACGTGCAGCGCGTCGCCGACGAGCTCTCCGAGTTGTCCGACTCCGCGTCGCGGCGCTTCGCCGAAGAGCCGAACGAGACGCAGGAGCTCCCCACGCCGCAGAACGACGCGGACGCAGAGATCCGGCTGATTCCGCCGCCACCGCCGCCGGGCCCGTAGCCATGCCGAGCTTCGGCAATCGGGACATCGCGGTGGACCTCGGCACCGCCAACACGCTCGTCTACGTGCGCGGCGAGGGAATTCTCGTGTCCGAGCCGTCGGTGGTCGCGATCGACACCGCCACGAACGCGGTGCACGCGGTGGGCGAGGAGGCCAAGCGGATGATCGGCCGCACGCCGGCCACGATCGCCGCGATCCGGCCGCTGCGGCACGGGGTGATCGCCGACTTCGAGGTCACCGAGCAGATGCTGCGCTACTTCATCCGGCGCGTGCAGCAGCGCCGCTGGTCGCGCCCGCGCGTGGTGATGTGCGCGCCGTCCGGCATCACCGAGGTCGAGAAGAAGGCCGTGGTCGAGGCGTCGCTCTCTGCCGGCGCGCGCGAGGTGCGGCTGATCGAGGAGCCGGTGGCGGCGGCGATCGGCGCCGGCCTCGACATCGCCGAGCCGGTCGGCCACATGGTCGTGGACGTGGGCGGCGGCACCACCGAGGTGGCGGTGCTTTCGCTCGGCGGGATGGTGGTGAGCCAGTCGCTCCGGATCGGCGGCTACGAGCTCGACGAGGCGATCTCGGGGCACATCCGGCGCGTGCATCGCATGGCCATCGGCCAGCAGACCGCGGAGGACATCAAGATCGAGCTCGGGTCGGCGGCGCCGCTCGAGCAGGAGCTGATGACCGAGGTGCGCGGCCGCGACCTCACCACCGGCCTCCCGAGGGAGATCCCGCTGGGCAGCGAGGAGGTCCGCGACGCGCTCGCCGAGCCCGTCGAGGCGATCATCGGCGCGATCCGCGACACGCTCGAGCGGACGCCGCCCGAGCTGGCGGCCGACATCTCCGAGCGCGGCATCCTGCTTGCCGGTGGCGGCGCGCTGCTGGGCGCGTTCGCCGACCGCGTGCGCGAGGAGACCGGGATGCCCGCGGGCCTAGCCGAGTCGCCGCTCACGTGTGTCTGCCTCGGCTCGGGCATGTCGCTCGAGGAGTACGACGCGATGGACCGGCTCGACCGGCCGTTCGAACGGTCCGCTACGCGGCGCCGGTTGCGGCCGAGTCGCGCACCCGCACGTTAGGCGATACCCCCAAGGGGTAGAGTCGCGTCCGTGGGCGACGTGATCTCGAAGATAGGCGACGGCCTGTGGATGGCCTTCCGGATGGGCTGGGAGATCTGGTGGGCTCTCGTTCTCGGCTTTGCGATCTCCGCGATCGTGCAGGCCTGGGTCCCGCGCGGGCGCATCCAGAGCGCGCTGTCCGGCTCCGGTGCACGGCCCGTGGCGCTGGCGACCGGCCTCGGCGCCGCATCGTCGTCGTGCTCGTACGCGGCGATCGCGATCGGCAAGTCGCTCTTCCAGAAGGGCGCGTCGGCGGCCTCGGCGCTCGCCTTCCAGTTCGCGTCCACCAACCTCGTCTGGGAGCTCGGCCTGGTGCTCTGGATCCTGCTCGGCTGGCAGTTCACGCTCGCCGAGTACCTGGGCGGCGTCGTGATGATCGCCCTGATGTGGGCGCTCCTGCGCCTGTTCGTCTCGCCGCGGCTCGAGGAGCGCGCCCGCGAGCACGCGCGTGCCGCCGACAGCGGCCACCAGCATCACTCGGCGGGGCAGGAGCTGACCCTGCGGCAGCGGCTCACCTCGGCGGACGCGTGGTCGGACGTGGCGCACAACTTCCGCGGCGACTGGCAGATGCTGTGGAAGGAGATCACGGCGGGACTGCTGATCGCGGGCTTTGTCGGGCTGCTCGGCAACGGCTTTTTCAACAGCCTGTTCATCACCGATGCGCCGAGCGCCGTGCAGACGATCGAGAACGCGATCGTCGGCCCGGTGATCGCCGTGCTCAGCTTCGTGTGCTCGGTGGGCAACGTGCCGCTCGCGGCGGTGCTGTGGAGCGGCGGCATCTCGTTCGCCGGGGTGCTCGCGTTCATCTTCGCCGACCTCATCGTGCTGCCGATCGTGGCCGCATATCGCAAGTACTACGGCTGGCCGTTCGCGCTGCGCATCACCGCGCTCATGTTCGTGACGATGGTGCTGGCGGCGCTGGCCATCGACGTGCTGTTCGGTGCGCTCGGCCTGGTCCCGACCGGCGCCCGCCCGAGCCGCAGCGAGCTCTTCGGCTCGATCGAGGTCGACTACAAGCTGTTCCTCAACATCCTGGGACTCGTGATCTTCGCCGCGCTGTTCGGACTCACGATGCGCCGCGGCGCCACCGACCCGGTGTGCGGCATGAAGGTCGACCGGTCGAAGGCGCTCACGCTCGAGCGCGGCGGCCGGACCTTCTATTTCTGCTCCGAGCACTGCCGCTCGCAATTCGAGCGCGAATCAGGCGGGGCGGCGCATCCAGACGGTGAAGCCGTGGCGGAGCCCGCGGGGCAGCACTCTCCCTAGCGCGGCATAGGCGCGGGCGCCACGACTCGCCCCGAAGTAGTTCTCCGCCCGCACGCCCGCGGGCTCGAGGCCGGCGGCCCGCCCGGCGTCGATCAGCTCGGACAGCGTGTACTCGTGGAAATGGCCCGGGTTCGAGGCGTCCGCGCGGATCGGCTCGAGCGGGTTGCGTCCGGCCGCCATACGCACGCGCTTGTGGAGCGCCACGGCGTTGGGCGTCTGGATCACGATCGTGCCGCCGGGGCGCAGCCAGGTGGCGAGCCGGCCCAGCACGATCGCCGGCGAGGTGTGCAGGTGCTCGATCACCTCGGCCATCACGATCGCGTCGTAGGAGCCGTCGCCGTCGTCGTGCAGGTCGTTGAGGTCGGCCTCGATGTGGCGCTCGCCCTCGCGCGGAGCGAACGGCGGGTTGGCGAAGCCGAGCGTGTCGACCGTGGCGCCCGCCGAGCGGAGCAGGTGCGTCTCGAACATCGGTCCCACGTTGAGCACGCGTCGCGGCGCGACGCTCCCGACCACCTCCATCAGCGTGCCGTATCTTCGCGCGTGGTAGTCGAGGTAGCGGCTCCACTCGGCTCGCTGCGCGGGCTCGCCCAGCCCCGCGAGCACCGGCTCGAAGAGCGCGCGCAGCTCGGCGCGCGTCATGCCCGCACTCGCGGTTTGCGTCGAGCGGCCGCGAGCGTCTGCGCGAGCGCCAGCACCAGCAGCACGAACGCCGCCACCGCCACCCAGTGCGCACCCAGGTGCTCGATCGCGTAGCGAGTGTCGTAGCCGCCGCGGTCGTCGCCGGGGAACAGCACGTAGAGCAGCGGCACCACCACCGCCAGCAACACGCCGGCGCCGATCGCAAGCACGCGGGTCGACACGCCACGCCACAGGATCAGCGCCACGGCCGGGCCGATCAACACGCCGGCCCGCAGCGCGAAGGCGAAGCCGAACACGACCGCGGCGACCACACCGGCCGCGAGCGCGCGCCGCAGCGGCAGGCGCCAGGCGCGATCGTCGCCGAGCAGCGGCTGCGGCGTGTCGGCGCTGCGCAGCCGCCTGTGCAGGAGAAGGAGCAGCGCGAGCGCCAGGCACAGCACGCCACCCACCATGTAGCCGGCGGTGACGAGGCGCTGCGGGCCGAACGTGAACGACACGTCGTGGCAGCCGCGGTTCACCCTCCAGCCGTTGGCGAAGCCGTCCACCACCTGCGGCGCGCCGAGCGACCGGCCGTCGCAGTCCGCTTGCCAGCCGCGGTTGAAGCTCTCGCCGAGCACGAGCCAGCTCGGCCCGTTCACGTCGACCTTCACGTCGTCGTGGCTGCCGCGCCCGGACGTGCCCGGGTCGATCACGCGGCCGCCGCCCGCCGCTTCCGGCGTCGACGCCGGCGCGCCGCTCGGCGCGGGCGAGTCGAGCCCGAGCACGAGCGGCCGGAGCAGGCCCCCCGGCACGCGGACCTCGGTCGACCCTGCGGGGAGCTGAAGCGGAGCGCCGCAGCCGCGCGTGCGCAGTGGTCGCCCGGCGTCGAGCGCGGCCACACCGCCCTGCGGCTGCAGTTTCAGCGGCATACCGGCCACCGTCCCGGCGAGCATCCCGCAGCGCGCGCGGATCGCGCCTGAGCGCGGGACCTGTGCATGTGGGACGCCGCGACCGCTCAGCTCGGAGATGCCGACCGCCGCGCCGGACGGTGCGCGCACCACAGCGACGCGGAACGCGCGGCCGCGCATCGGCTGCGGCAGGTCGACCGCGCCGTCGCGCACCGGCAGCCCCGGCGTACTCCGGCCTCCGGAGCTCACGCGCACGGTCGACGGCAGCGCAACCCGCCCCGCCGGACGCAGCGTGAGCCGGGTGATCGTGCGCGGCCGCGGCGTTCGCCAGGCGATCCACGCGCTGCGGCCGTACCACGGCGCGATCCACGCGGTCTGCGGATCGCCGTCGAAAGCCGACGACGCCCGGTGGCCGGGCGTCCCGTCGAAGCGCGCCGACGACGAAAACGACGCTCCGTGCAGCGAAGCGCCTGCCAGCCGGTCGAGTGCCGGGTCCGGCGCGGCCGGCGCGATTGTGGCCCAGCCGCCGGCGCGCCATGCACCGTCGCGCGGCGGTGTGATCAGCCTGTCGATGCCGGGCTCCGCATCCTGTGCCCGGCGCACAAGCGCCGCCTCGGCCTCCGTGCTGTTGCCGCTGCCGGGCGGTGGCGGCGGCACGGGCGAGCGCTGGAACGGGTCGTCGCCGGTGGTCCGCTCGAACACGTAGCTCAGCGGCGTGCGCTGGAGGTTCGCGCCCGCGAGCGCGCGCTCGGCCAGCACGGGCGGCCGCAGCATCTCGCGCACGTGCAGCCCCGGTACGCGGATCTCGTCGAAGCCGCCGGCGCCGCCGGCGTTCGGGCCCTCGCTGCGGTGGCCGACGATCGTCATGCGCACGGCGGTCGCCCCCTTCAGCCGCACCGCCAGCCGGTTCCAGCCCGGGTGCACGTCGAACTGCTTTCCGTTGACGTCGACTCGCGTGACCGTGTAGAGCGGATTGGAGCTGTCGGGCAGGACGTCGAGGTACGGGATGTCGCGCGGGTGCAGCAACCCGACCTCGACCCAGTGGCGCGCGTCCTCGAGCAGCGGGTCGGCGAGCCAGGAGGTGCGCGGGTCGCCGTCGAATGCGGCGTACGGGCGGTGCTCGGGGAACATCGCCTGCTGCGGGGTGTAGGGCGCGGTCACGCTGCGCGCGCCGCGGTAGACCGCGACCGTCTGGGCATCGCTGCCGCGCGCTGTGAACGGGTCCAGCGTGGCCGCGTCGGGCGGCAGCTTCTCGCTCGCGGCCACCGTCCAGCCGAACGTCTGCCGCGCGCGCGAGGCCACGAACGCGCGGCGGCGGTTGGAGTCGGTGATGACGATCGGGTCCCCTGCGGCAGCCGCGGCCTTGATCTCCGCCGCCGAGACGTCGCCGGCGTAGCGCAGCGCCGCGTCCCGCGGCAGCGTGCCGAGCGCGGCCAGATCCGCCAGCCCCGGTGCCGAGCCGTCGACCACCGTCGCCCTGCCGGCGGGCTCGACGCGCACGATCCCGGGCGGCGCCGGCCTGTCGTAGCGGCGCACCTCGGGCAGCCGCAGCGGCGGCGCGACCGAATCCGCGCCCGACGGGAACGTGGACACCGGACCGTACGCGCGCGCGGGCGTGCGGTAACCCTGGGCGGCGAGCTCGCGCGCGGCGTCCGCGGGCGGCATGCCCCCGCTGCGATTCGGGTCGTCGTCGGTGCCCGTGACCACCGCGCCCACGTTCAGCAGGTCGAGCAGCGGGTTGAGCTGGCCGGGAATGAGCCGGCGCTGCTGGACCATGCCGTCGACCGTCCAGAACGCGTCGATCGCGTGGACGTCGTCATACGGCGGCTCGTTGCGGATGGCCACCGGGCGCTCCGTCAAGGACGGCAGGATCGGGTCGACGGTCCCGCCCCAGCGGTAGAACGCGAACTCCTGGCCGGGCAGCACGGCCGCGCGCGTGTTTGCCGGCAGCCCGCGGTCGAGGTCGTGCGCCACGTTCTTCCACGCCGCCGGGATGCGCTTCCAGGTGAGTCCGACGGCGTCGCCCTTGAAGAGCGGGAGCGCCGCCAGCACCACGAGCAGGGCGGCGAGCGCGGCCGCGCCCGCCATCAGCGCGCGCCGGCGCATGACCCGCCGCAGCAGCTCGGCGCCCGCGACCCCGCCCAGGCACGCGATTCCCAGCGCCACCAGCGGCCCCGCCTTGTTCGTCGTGCGCAGGAACTGGAGCGCCTGAACGTTGTCGTAGGCGAACACCGCTGCACGGCGCAGCGGCGTGCCGGGCGGGAAGCCGACGCTCATGGCAAGCACGCCGAGCAGCGCGAGCGCGACGAAGAAGGGGCCGTAGCGCCAGCGCCGCGTCCACGCGAAGCCGGCCAGCGCGAGCCCGGGGATCACGAGGGACGCCACGACCGTCGGCAGGTCGAACAGCATCGTGGGCGACGACCCGAAGTACGGCGCAAGCTGGTCGCCGTAGCCCACGCCCAGATACGACGGCCAGTAGCCCATCAGGCGCAGCACCTCGGGCAGGCTCGTCGGTCCCCAGATCGACCCGACCTGCTCGGTGTACTGGAGGAAGTTCACGCCGTAGGCGGACTGCACCACCAGCGGCACGACCCACCACACCGACGCCGCCGCGCTCGCCACGCCCAGCCGCAGCGAGAACGCGCGGATCGGGACGTGGTTCACGAACCGCTCGTAGAGCAGCAGCAGCACGGGTCCCGGCAGCAGCCACGCCCACACCGCGGCGTTCACCCCCGGGCCGGTGGACGTGAGGATCAGCGCGAACGCCGCGGCCCACCACCAGCGCCGCGGCCGGCGCAGGCCGCGGTGCACACACAGGAGCAGCCACGGCAGCGCGGCGTAGGCGAGCAGCGTGAACGATGCGCGGTTGGCGAACACCACGACGTACGGGTTGGCCGCGAAGAGGACCGCCGCGATGACGTGCGCGGCGCCGCGCGGCCGCCCGCGCAGTGCGTCGAGCAGCCGGACCACGCCCCACGCGCCCAGCGCCAGGATCGTGCCCAGCCAGAGCCGCTGCACGACCCACGGCGACAGCCCGATCGCGTGCCCGAGGGCGAAGAACGGGCCCATCGGCCACAGGTAGCCGCCGTACTGGCCGCCCTGGATGTGCCCGAGGCCGACGGTGGGGCTCCACACCGACGCCACGTCGCCGAGGAAGCGCCCCGGGTCCACGTGCAGGTCGATCTTCGTGTCCGAACTGGCCCAGCCCGGCTTCTGGAGAAGCGCCAGCACGTACGCCCCGAGGGCGAGCGCGAGCGGGATCGCCTTCTCGGACCGGCGGTAGGGCACCGGCGGAGCGTAGTGACCGGCGAAGCGGGATCATTCGGGCGGCTCAATGGGGAGGGGTGCCACATCCACGGCGCGTGCGGTCCCGCGGATCGGCGCGCAGGACGCGACCCGCTCCCTGTTCGCCGGCCTCGGCTTTGGCGCGGCCGCCCTCGTCGTCATCTACGTGGCGATTCGCGCCGGCGGGCGCCTGCTCGACGGCGATGTCGACGACGCCGCGCGCTGGGCAACGCTGAGCTTCGTCGCCGCGGTGCCGTTCGCGCTCGGGTACGCCGCGCTCAGCACCCCGGACGTGCGCGTCCGCGTGCGCGCGCTTGCGGCGCCCGCGCTCGTCATCGCGGGCTGCATCGCGCTCCAGGCCCACGTTGGCTGGGGTAGCTACTTCGTGACAGACGACTGGCTGCACATCGCCATCGCCCACGACGCGGTCACCGGCAGCGGGCTCGACATGCACTACCTCCAGCGGGTGGTGTTCATCCACTACGCGCCGGGCCACCGCCTCGTGTACTACCTGCTCGGCAAGTTCGCACCGCTCGACTGGGGCCTCGCGCTCGGGGTGATGCTCGCGCTGTTCGCGTCGTCGCTCGCGGTGTTCCACCACATCTGCACGCGCCTGTTCGGCTCGCGTCCCGGCAATCTCCTTCTGCTCGGGCTCTTCGGCACGAGCGTCCTGCTGGCCCCGACCGTGCTGTGGTTCGCCGACGGCCTGCACAAGTTCCCGTCGATGCTCGCGTCGCTGATCGCGATCGACGCCTACCTGTCGTACCGGCGGAGCGGCAGCCGTCGCGCGCTCGCGCTGTGTGCCGGGATGGTCGCGCTCGGCTCGCTGTTCTACGTCAAGACGCTGCTGGTGCCGCTCTACCTGCTGATGATCGGCGTTCTGTTCCTGGGTGGCGCGGGCTCGCGGCGGTCGTGGCTCGCATTCGCGCCGGTGTACGCGATCTACGGGCTCAACTACGTGCTGAATTACGCCG
This sequence comes from Thermoleophilaceae bacterium, assembly GCA_025928265.1. GTDB lineage: Bacteria > Actinomycetota > Thermoleophilia > Solirubrobacterales > Thermoleophilaceae > JAICJV01. The sequence goes on along the minus strand of JAICJV010000032.1, from coordinate 14,099 downwards.
ACACCGGCAGCGCGCCGCCGTCACTCGACCTCCTGGGCAAGTACCTGTGGACCGCCTGGTTCCGCGGCGTCACTCCTGCGCTCGCGGGAGTGAACGTGGGCATCGACGCCAGGGGCGGCGAGGTGCTCTACGCCGTGTTCGCGCAGCTGCTGCTGGTGGCACTGATCGCGGCGAGCCTCTGGCGGCGGCGCAGCGCCTGGCGCGCCTGGGCGTTCTGGGGAGTCGCCTTCGCGGCCAACGCGACGGTGGTGGGAATGGGCCGGCTCGGCTCGCTCGGCTTCAAGCAGGTGGGATCGCAGCTGCGCTACGACACCGAGATGACGTGGCTCCTGCCGCTCGCGCTCGGCTTCGCGTTCCTGCTGCGCGACGGCAGCCCGGTGCGGCGGATGCGGCTGCCGTCGCTGCGCGTCCGCTACGGGCTCGCCGCGGCTGTGGTCGTCGCCTACCTCGTGGCCACGATCGACACGGGGTCGGACAACGCACACGACTGGCGCTTCAAGGCGTCGAGCCAGGCCAGGACGTTCGCGCTGAACGTGCAGCACGACGCGGGCGCGGGCGGCACGGTGATCGACGACCAGACGCCCGCCTATCTGATCTCGCCGGCGCACAGGCCGTGGAACCGCCTCGAGCGGCTGATCCCGGCGATCACGGACAAGGTGCGCGTGGTGCCCGGCGGGCTGCGACCGCGGGAGGTGCACGTGGACGGACGCATCACCCCGATCCAGCTGCAGCCGGTCGCCGCGGGCCCGACCGCGCTCACCGGGGCGGGCCGGGTCGGACTCGAGGATGGCCGCGTGACCCGCCGCGACGGCCACCGCTGCCTCGCCGGACCTGCGCACGTGACGTTCGCGCCGGAGCCCGAGCTGAAGGGCGAGTCGCTCTTCGGGGCGGTGCGCTTCGCGACCCACGGATCGCCCGGCCCGGCGCTCCTCACCGCCGATTCGTACCGCGGCCGCGCCGAGCGCATCGACGCCCGTCGTGGCACGCTCTACCTCGACCTCGGACATACGCTGCGGCTGTCCGTCCCGGCGCGCGCCACCGTCTGCGTGATCGGCTCGCAGGTCGGCTGGCTGACTCCCTAGCCGCGGACGCGCAGGTTCGCCTGCAGCGTGGCCGTGCTCGCGCGCGGCGAGCCGGCCTTCACCACCAGCTTGATCACGCCGGGCCGCAGCCGCCGGCCGCGTGAGTTCAGCCGCACGCGCATGTGCGCGGTTCCCCTGCTCGAGCGCCTGTGCACGCGCCCCACGACCTTGCCCTTCGAGAACAGCCGCGCGACCAGCGTCGTCGGCCGCACCCGCACGCTCACCGAGAACGCGATGCCGTGGGTGCGCAGCGTCGCCAGCGCGATCCGGCGGCGCACGTGCAGCCGCCGCGCCGCGGCGGGTCGGACGCGATAGCGCAGCCGCGCGGTCGAGGTCAGGCCGGCATCGTTCGTGGCCACCGCCGTGAGCGTGTGCGTGCCGGGCCGGCGGCTGAACCCGCTGACCCTGCACGAGTCCACGCCCGATGTCGGATCCGTCGCGGTGCAGCGCACGCGGCTGCGCCCGGGCAGTCGCTTGGCGTTGAAGGCGCCCGATTTGATGCCCGTGAACGTGGGCGTGCTGGGCGGCGACGCGTCGCGTTTGATGGTGACGGGGACGGTGGAGGTGCCGCCTGCGCTGAGCGCCGCGCACGAGAACGTGGTCACGCTGTCGATGGTCACGGACACCGGCCCGCAGCCCGTCTCGCGGCCGATCGGCGAGCCGTCGTCCGCCACGCTCCAGCTCACGCCGACGTTCCCGCGATACCAGCCGTTCGGCCCGTCCGGCACGGCGGGGCTCAGGTTCGCGGCCACGCTCGGCGGCGTGGAGTCGAGCACGCGGCCGAGCTTGCCGTCGGCCAGGATGAAGCCGGAGCCGCAGTCGGCGTCGGGGAATCCCGGCGCCGCGCAGTCGATCGCGTTCGAGGGCTCGCGCATGATCGCGTTCAGCTCGTCGACCGGCAGCGACGGCTTGGCGGACAGCAGCAGGGCCGCCACCCCCGCCGCACTCGGTGCGGCCGCGCTCGTGCCGAAGAACGGGTCGAAGCCGCTCAAGCTGGTTGAGACGCCGTCCGCGCCCGCGACGTCGGGCTTCGGCCGCACGTCGACCGCCGGGTTGCCCGCCGCGTCGAACAGGTGCGTGACGGACGGGCCGCGCGAGCTGAACGGCTCGACCGTGCCCGCTCTGTCGAAGCGATTCGCCGCGACGGTGATCGCGCTGCGCGCGGACGCCGCGTCGGGCTGGATCGCGTCGGAGTTCGCGTACTCGGGGGTGAAGATGCCGAAGTCGCCGTCCGCCAGCCACTTCATGAGCGGCGTGCCGCTACCCGCGACGCGGCGGATGGCGATCGAGACCGCGGCGGAGGACGACCCGCTGTTCGTCAAGGTGACGCTCTCCATCGGGATGCCGGTGGCGATGTTGTCGGAGTTGACGGTGAAGTCGGGCGTGGCCGACGACCCGTCGAACACGTCGAGCGCGAAGTCTGTGCTCGCGTGCCCCCACGGCTCCGCCCACTGGAGCACGAGCGTGAGGCTGTCGCCGGCAGGCACGGTCGCGACCGTCTGGCGCAGGTCCTGCCCCGGGCCCGGATCGAAGTCGTTCTGCGCCGGACTGCCGACCGGCGTGAAGGTGCCCTCCCAGCTCTGGCGCGCCTGGTTGCCCGCCGAGACGAAGTACGCGGCGCCCTTCGCCGTGGCCTGGTCGACCGCCTGCGCGACGACGCCGTCCTGGAACATCGGCTCGCTCAGGAACCCCGTGTCGTCCACGATGATCCGCGCCCCGTTCGACGCCAGCAGGCCGATGTTCGCCGCCTTCGTCGCAGGGCCACCGCCGAACGCCGTGGCGAACAGGAACGTGGGGATCGACGGCGCCTCGTCGTAGACGATCTCCGCCATCGCGCGGCCCTCGTCGGTCGAGCCGGGTGGGCCGTCCGCCAGCACGCGCACATCGGCGGGGAGGTTGCCGCTCGACTGCGAATCGCTCACGCCGCCGCCGACGCGGTTGATCGAGTCGGACATGATCCCGACCGGGATCCCGCCACCGGCGTCGCCCAGCGCGCGGACCTGCGGCCCGTGGTGCGGCGCATCGCCCTCCGACATCGGGACCCCGGCGTTCGTGATCGGTGCGGGCACGGTGAGCACCGCCTTCGCGAGCGACAGCCGCGCGACGTCGTCGAGCCGGTCCGCCGGCAGCGGACCCTCCACCATCCGCTCCGGGCGGCGCATGCTCACGGCGCTCACGTCCATGCCCAGCCGGCGCAGCGCCGCCACGGCCGGGCTCATCCGGCCATGGATGTAGACGTCCACCAGCACGCTGCCCTGCGGCGCGCGCGCCGCCGACCTCTGCCGCAGCGCCCAGTCCAGCTTGCGCAGCGGCGACGCAGCGGCCGCGCCGGGAGCCATGAGGAGCAGCGCCAGCAGCGCCACCAACCCCGTCCGCCGCGCCCTCATCGGGCGACAATAACCGGTCAGGATGAAGGGACTGCTACACCCGGGAAGTAGTGCACGCGCAGGTGCGCCCCGGCTTCGGTCTCGCCGATGAACACGAGGTCCGCGGGGTACCAGTTCGCGTAGTCGAGCCGGTGCATGAGCCCCCGGTTCTCGACCTCGACCACGATGCCCGCGGCGCGCCTGTCCTCCCCGGTCACGAAGCGCCGATCGAGCTCCGCGCAGGCCGCGAGCACGAGCGACCAGCCGAGCCGAGTCAGCCGGTGATCCGGCGCCACGAACTCACGCAGGTGCCAGACGTCGAGGCCGAGCTGGTCCTGGTGGCGCAGGTAGGCCGTCAACACTCCTGCGGGCTCGGCCGACTGGCCGTGTGTCGCCGCGAGCAGCACCTCGCGCACGCGCCGCCCCGCCTCGTCGCGTGGCATCGCGTTTTCGCGTACCCACAGGTCCACCACCGACTCTGCATCGACCGGGCCGCCCCGGTCGAACACGTGAATCGTGTAATCGTGATCCAGGGCCAGTGGCACGTCCAGGAAGCGATGCGGCGGCCCGATCCCGGCGCCGTAGAAGTAGTGGATCCGGGCCTCGCGGCCGTCCTGGGTGCGCCCGGCATAGAGCATCGGGGGCCAGAGCCAGCGCGCCTCCGGGTTGTACGGCACGTCGCCCGGCGTGACCAGCATGCACAGCCCCACGGGCATCTCCCGGCTCGGGTCGTAGCCGGCCTCGAGCACGCGGATGGCGCCCACGACCATCGCGGCCGCGGCCTCGGCCGCCTGCGGCAGGAGGAAGCTGCGGTACATCCAGAACGAGCGGCCCCCGAGCAGCGGGACCTCGGCCGCGTAGACCGAGTTGATCCCGACGATCGCGCCGGTGTCGTCGCGCGCGACGCAGACCACGTCGTTCAGCCGCTCGCGCGCCGCGTCCTCGGCCAGGGCTCCCTGGTCGGCCCAGAAGCGCAGGATCTCGTCCGCGAGCTCGCCGGCCACCCGGCCGCGGACCACTTCGATGCTGACATTGGGCGCGGCGTCGAACACGAGCGGGCCCGATCGTAACCGCGCCGGGCGTATGCATACGTACGTACAGCGCGCGATTCGGATGGGACGCCTGTTGGTAGATGAGTGCCAGATGACCTAGCCGAACCGCTTCCGCGCGTGTGCGGGAGCGGCCGGGGGACCCAGGCAGCACGGGGCGAGTCTCCTCCAGCGAGGAGTAGCGCATCTCTTTCAGCGCGAGCCCGTCAGCTAACCCCGGAGGCGCGTAGAAAGAGAGGCCGAACAGGATGGCTCCAAACGGAGTCGCGCGCGGGCTGCGCGCATGCATCGCGCTTGCCGGCGTAGCCGCGCTCGCGCTCCCCGCCACTGCCGACGCGCGCTACGCGAAGCGGACGCTGAAGGTGGGATCGCACGGACGCGACGTCAAGCTCTTCCAGCGCTACCTCACCCGCGCAGGCTTCCACGCGCGCGCAGACGGCCAGTACGGCCGCCGAACCGCGCGCGCCGAGCGCCGCTTCGAGCGCTCCGCGGACCGGCGCGCCGACGGCCGCGCCACGCGGCACGAGCAGCGCCTCGTGCGCAAGGCGGCGCGCACCAGGGCCGCCGGTGACGGCGGCTCCAAGTACGAGGCGCCCGCGACGACCGCGGGTGAGACCGCCACGCTCGGCCCCGACGGCCGGACCGCCATCGCGCCGGAGTCGGCCCCGCAGCCGGTGAAGGACGCCATCGCCGCCGCGAACAAGATCACCCGCAAGCCGTACCGCTACGGCGGCGGCCACGGCAGATGGGAGGACTCCGGATACGACTGCTCGGGCGCGGTCAGCTACGCGCTCCACGGTGCCGGGCTGCTGGACCGTTCGCGCGACTCGACCGGCTTCGAGAGCTGGGGCGAGAAGGGCCGCGGCAACTGGATAACCGTGTACGCCAACTCCGGCCACGCGTACGTGATCATCGCCGGCCTGCGCTTCGACACCTCGGGCCGCGGCGAGGACGGGCCACGCTGGCGTCCGGAGTCGCGCTCCGCGCGCGGCTTCGTGGCGCGCCATCCGGAAGGTCTCTAGAGCGGCGCCAGGATCCTGGCGGCGAGGTCGGGCGGGCAGCCCCGCTCGACCAGCTCCAGCAGCGCGTGAAGGTCCATCCGGAAGTCGGCGGCGAGCAGGGCGGCCGTCTCGTACGTGAAGCCCGCTCGCCTGAGGCGCTCGGTTCGCCACGTCACGATGTCCTGCGCGCCGTCGCGGAAGTCCACCCGGTGCGTGCTCATGCCGCCCTCGGCATCGGTGCGTCGCGGCGATCGAGGAACGCGCGGGTGTCCTCGAGCGCGCGATCGATGAGCGTCTTCGCCTGTGAGAAGTCGAACGGCGCGACCGCCAGCGGGCACGGCGGCGGCAGCACCACCAGCTCACATGCCTCCGCGAGGTCGATCGCGTCGGCGCGCAGCTGGTGCTGGGTGAGCAGGCTCGTGGCGTGCACCAGCATTCCGAGGGCCGAGCGCGGCGGCTCCTCGAGGTCGCAGGCATAACCGGTGGGCAGCACGTAGACACGTGACGCGCCCAGCTCGATCGCGTGGCTGATCGGCGCGTTGTTCGCCACGCCGCCGTCGATCAGCATCCGGCCGTCCCAGTCCACCGCCGGCAGCACGCCGGGGATCGCCGCGCTGGCCATCACCGCCTCGAGGACGCGCCCCTCGGAGAGACGCACCTCCTCGCCGGTGAGCACGTCGGTGGCGATCACGTGCAGCGGGATCGGCATCTCCTCGAGCGAGTCGACGTCGAGCTGTGCCTTCACGATCCGCCGCAGCCCTCGGTCGGGCACGAGATGGTCGCGCGTGCCGAGGAAGCCGAGCAGGCCCACGAGCGGGTCGACGGGGAACACGCGGCCGCGGCGCAGTCCGCGCCACAGCTCGCCGAGCTCGTCCACCGTCTCCACGGTCTGCGGCCGCGATGCGATGAACGCGCCGTTGAGCGCGCCGGCGGAGGTGCCCACGATGAGGTCGGGCGCGATGCCGCGCTCGTACAGCGCTTCGAGCATTCCCACCTGTACCGCGCCGAGGCTCGCGCCGCCCGACAGGACGAACGCGGTGGTCGGGCGCCGCCGCACGACTCTCATGCGGCCGCCCTCACTTCCACGCCGAGTGCCGCGATCTTGCGGGGCAGGTCCACGCGAAGGAGCCGGAGGATCCGGTGCGGCGCCGACGCCAGCAGCACCTCGTCATAGCGGGTGTCGTTCACCGCGTCCTCGACGGCGGCGAGCACCTCGTGTGCGCCAATGCGCACATCCACCGAGGCGCCGGCGGCCTGCTCGAGCGCGGGCCGAAGCCGGGCGGCAGTCTGCTCGGCCTCCTCGCAGCACGCGTCCTCGGGGTCGACCACGCGATGGAGCCCGTGCGCGACGGCCGGCACGAGCAGCGTGAACGCGCAGTCGTCCATAGCGGCCCGGCGGCGCACGGCGTGGGCCAGCGCGCGGTCGGAGTGAAGCCCGTCGGCTACTACGAGTATGCGTCGTGGAGTGGCTTCCATCGGATCCTCTCGATCTCGGTTCCCACTCCGTTGGCGCCGCGTGGACGCTCGGTCTTACGCGCGCTCGGCGCGGAGCAGTGCGACCAGGCTCTCGTGGTCGTCGGCGCACGCGGGGCAGCCGCGCAGGTGCGCGTGCATGCCAGGCACCGCGGCGTCGGGATCGCCACCGGTCATTTCGACCTCGACGTAGCGGTCGAGCTCCTCGAAGCACTGCTCGCAGGTCAGTTCCGGTCCTCTCGGGCCCAGGACGCGGTCAATCATTCCGATTCCTCCTCGAGCGCGAACCCGCCTGCGGCCAGGTGCGCGCGCAGCTTGTGTCGTGCGTCGTGCAGCGTCTTGTAGAGGGCGCCGCGCGTGGTGCCGAGTCGATCGGCCAGGACATCGATCGGCACGTCGTTGAGCGTGATCGCCACCAGCACCTCACGCTGGTGCGGCGTCAGCGCAGAGCGGATCCCGTCGCGCAGCGCGGTCAGGAATTCGCCCATCTCGGCGGCGCCCTGCGGCGTTCGGCCTCGCAGTCGCGTCTCCAGCGCGTCGCCCTCGAGCGGTATCTCGCGACCTTCCCAGGCGCGCTTACGCAGCCGCACGCCAACCTCGAGCAGCACGAACTTGTACGCCCATGTCGTGAACCTGCTTGCTCCCCTGTAGGTGTCGAGCTTCGCCAGGATCGCGGTGAGCGCGTCATCGGCCGCCTGGTAGGCGAGGTCGTCGTGGAATCCGCCACGCCGGCGGTGGATCTCGAAGCGCGCTGCCCGCAGGAGCAGGTCGTACAGGCGCGCGATTGCGGCGTCGCTGTCGAGCGGCGAAGCAAGCGTGCGCACCCATTCGGCGGATTCTTGATCGAGCACGTCAGGTGCCGGCAACACGACCGTCATGCCCCTTTTGCGACGGCATATCGCTGGTTCTTACGCGGCGGCGTAAGAAAAAGATCGAAGGCCGCGCTTATCCCCTCGACCCGTATCGCAACGAAGGGGGGACTCATGTCCAATCCGGCAATCTCGATTCCCGCGTCAGAGCACGCGGGAGTCATCGATCGAATCCGCGCCGCAGAGCCCGGTTACCAGGCATTCCTGATGCTGCGTCTGGCGTTCACCGTGGCGCCGATTCTCTTCGGCATCGACAAGTTCGCGAACGTGTTGGTGCATTGGCCCAATTACCTCGCGCCGTGGATCAACGACATCATCCCCGGCACGGCCCAGCAGGCCATGTACGGGGTCGGCGTCGTGGAGATCGTCGCCGGACTCGTCGTGCTCGTCAAGCCGCGTTATGGCTCGTGGCTCGTCGCCGGATGGCTCGCGGGCATCGTGATCAACCTGCTCACGTACTCGGGCTTCTACGACATCGCGCTGCGCGACTTCGGCCTGATGCTGGCCGCGCTCACGCTCGCACGGCTGTCGATGGCGTACGACCCGCCGCTCCGCCGGCGCTCCTAGGAGGGCACCTAGGACATCTGCATTCCCATCGGCTGATCGGTGCCCGCCCCGGGCACCGTCAGCCCGGGAATCGCATCCGGGGCAACCAGCAGCAGCACGCCCAGCGCCAGCAGCACAGCGGCCGTCCCCCAGGTGGCCGCCCGGCGCCACGGCAGCGTCTTCTCGAGCGCGATGAGCGCGGCGACGAAGGCCATCCAGGCGATGCTCATCACGCCGAGGGCGAACAGCGACGCCATCAGCGCCCAGCAGCAGCCGACACACCAGGCGCCGTGGCGCGCCCCCATCTCGAAAGCGCCGCCGATCCCGTCGCGCCACGAGCCGATCAGGAAGCCCATCGGGCTGCGGCACTTGGAGAGGCAGACGTCCTTGAGCGGCGTGACCTCGTACAGCGCGGCCACCAGCAGCGTTCCGCCGGCCACCCACTGCCCGGCCTCGTCCCACGCGAGCTGTGCTCCGAGCGCGTCGCGCACGAGGTTGAAGAGCCCGTACGCCACGAGGCCGGCGAGCGTCCACGTGACGAGGTAGCCGGAGGTGAACACGAGCGGCGCGAGCGGCCGCTTGCGGCGCGTCATGCGCGCGTAGAGAGTGACCGTCGGCGCCACCGACGGGAACATCATCGCCGCCATCATCACCGCCCAGACGCCGAGGAACCAGCCGAGCGTCCCGAGCGGCGTGCCGGGACCCTCGTCCATGCCGCTCATCCGGTCGGCCGTCGACCACCACGCCACGGCACCGAGCCCGAACAGCAGCGCGACCAGGCCGAGGCGCATTCGCACCGCGGCGAAGGCAGGAGGCAGCGCCGTCACGTCACGCGGCCCAGGAGAAGTTCGACTGCGAGAAGCCGGAGCGGCCCTCGTACTCGATCCCGAAGCCGCTGACGTTCGAGCGCGTCGTCCGCGACACGTTCAGCTCGGTGGCGGCGGGATGCTGGATGCCCACGAGCCGGACGGGGTCGGCGTCCTCGGCGCCGACCGGCACCATGTCCTCGATCTCGAAGTCGATCGAGTCGCCGATCCTCACGCTGTGGCGCCGGCCCTCCTCCTGCACCTCGATCGGCGCACGCTCGACGCCGAGCACCTCGCCGACCAGCGGCCCGAGCGCCTCCATCGGTCCGCCCAGCTGGCCGCTGAACACGGCGCCCAGCTTCTCGGCCTGCTCGTCCGAGGCCTTGTCGTCGATATACAGGCCGAGGCGCCAGTTGCCCTCGGTCATGACCTTCGGCGTGTCGGCGATCGCGGCCACCGTGAGGCCGCTCACGTCGGTCCCGTCCACCTCTCCATCGTTCACGTTGAAGACCAGCACGACGCGGCAGTAGTCCTGCGTGGCGCCGGCGTCGAACCGAGCGGTGCACGGGCAGATGACGTCGCAGGAGCAGCTCTCGAAGTACGTGCCGCCGAGCTTCCAGGCCATCGGATCGCCTCCCTGAAGTTTGCCTGCCCGGATCCGATTCTCCCGGCTGACGGCGCCGCGAGTCAATGTCTTTGCCCGCGCACCGCACGCAGCGCGTCGAGTGGGCGCATCAGCGCACGCGTGACGCGCCAGCGCCGCGAGTTGGCGACCTCGTCGAAGCGGCGCTCGGCATCGAGAGCCCGGCGCTCCGCGTCCAGCAGCCGCGCCTGCGCCTTCTCGAGGTCGCGCGCCAGCTCGTTCGCGCGCCAGCTGGCCTGCCACTGGCCGCGAACCACGCGCGCGAGCTCGCGCCCGGCATCGGTGCGATGCGGCGGATTGCCCGCCGCCTTCCGGAACAGCCCGACGAGCGCCTGCGCGTGATCGAGTGCGGTGTGGTGGGTCCACGCGAGGTGGTAGTTGATGACCCCGCTGCCCGCCTCGTACGCCTCGAGCTCCACGCGCACGAGTCCGGGATCCGCCTGCTTGCCGAGTGCCATGCCGGTGAAGCCGTCGCGTTCCAGCACCGGATAGCTGTCGGGTGTGACCCATCCGTCGACGCCCGTGTGCTCGAACACGAACGCAGGGCGCCCGCACGCCATCGCCTCGAGGATCGAGCGACCGTACGCAATGACGAGGTCGGCGGAGGCGATGGCATCGGCGGGCTCGGCCACCATCGTGTCGCTGTCGCGCCCGACCTGCGTCCATTCGATCCCCAGGTCCTCACAGACCGAGGTGATGATCGAGCGGCGCTCGCCGAACAGGTGGTTGCCCAGGAGCAGCGCCTTCAGCGGGCGTTCGTGGACCGGGCCGCGGAAGCGGAAGCGCTCGACGTCGATCGGCTGGCGCAGCCGCACGACGGGCGCGTCGATGGCGAACGCGCGTGCCTGCGCGGCCACGCGGTCGTTCATCGCGACCACCGCCACCGTCAGGCCCGGGAGCTGCGGCGGCATCGCCATGTCGTGGACGGCGCCGTGTGAGACGAACACCTGCGGCGCGCCGTAGCGGGCGGCGAGCTCGAGCGCCATCACCGGGTCCTGCACGAGCACGCCGTCGCATCGCTTCGGCAGTTCCGTCGCTCCGGTGACCACCCGGATGCCGCGCTCGCGCGCGAGCTCCTCGGTCGCGCCCGCGTCCGGCGAGTACAGCGTCACCTCGTGGCCCAGTCGCTGGAGCTGCGGTGCGACCGTGAGCAGGTAGGTCGTGGCGCCTCCCAGCCACGACAGGTGCAGGGTCGCCAGCACAAGCTCCATAGCGCCATTCAGCCGACCACGGGCAGAGGCCTGTTGTCAAGCCCAGTAAGGCGTCGCATGGCCGCGTCTCGTGAGCAGCGTGCGCAGCTCGATCAGCGCGGTATAGGTCGGGAGCGCCACCACTGTCCCGGCTGCGCGTGCCAGCGCACTGTCGATCGACGCACCGATCTCCTCGTCCACCTCGATCGCGCCGGGCGGCCAGCCGGCGTAGCGCAGTCGCAGGGCCAGCTCGGCCGCCCGCGTTCCTGCGCAGGTGACCGTGCGCAACGTGCCCGCCAGCCGCTCGAACTCGGCATCCCAGATCCACGACACGTCGCGGCCGTCCGGCACCCCGTCGTTCAGGGCGATCCACAGATCGTGGGGGCCGCCGGCACGCTCGAGCGCGCGCATCGCCTCGTTGGCCCCGGCGGGGTTCTTGGTCAGCAGGATGAACAGCTCGCCGCCGCCGACCCGCACGCGCTCGCCGCGACCGAATACCGGCCGCAGCTCCCCGAGCGCGGCCGCGATCGTTTCGGTGTCGATGCCGAGCTCGATCGCCGCGGTCGTGGCGGCCAGTGCGTTGTAGACGCTGTGGAGCCCCGGCAGTTGCAGGCGCACGTCGAACGCCCCGCACGGCGTCGCGATGGATGCGCTCGACCATGCCAGCCCGTCGAGCGACACCGAGCGGGCTGTGACCTCGGGCCGTGGGCGCGCATCGCCGCACGCGGAGCAGCTCCAGTGGCCGAGGTGCGCGAGCAGGAACGCATCGAAGCGATACGGCGCGCCGCAGCGGCGGCAGTGCAGGGCATCGGCGGCGTGGTCGGGTGCCGCGCGGGCGGCCGATACGTCGTCGATCCCGAAGCGCACCGCGCGCTCGGTCACTCCGCTGACGAGCGCGTCGTCGGCGTTCAGCACGAACGTGGCGTCGGTCGTGCCGGCGAGCGCGCGCCAGCCGGCCACGAGTGCCTCCACCTCGCCGTACGCGTCGAGGCGGTCGCGGAACAGGTTGCTCAGCACGACCATGCGCGGCTGCAGCTCTGGCGCGAGCGCGGTCAGGCGCTCCTCGTCGACCTCGAGGACGGCGAGGTCGCCCGTCTGTTCGACGAGCGCGGTGGCCACGCCCCATTCGGTGTTCGCTCCGGCGCGGTTGTGCACCACCTCGTAGCCGGCGCGCCGAGCGATGGCAGCGATCATCGTCGCGGTGGTGGTCTTGCCGTTCGTGCCCGAGACCAGGATCACGCCGTCGCGGAGCGGAGCGGCCATTCGCCCGAGCGCGTCGGGGACCATGGCGAGGAGCACCTTGCCCGGCAGCGCAGTGCCGCCGCCGCCCGCGGCCCGCGCGCTCGTCCCCACGGCCCGAGCGAGCGCTCGCGCGGTGTAGGGGATCCCCATGTCACGCTCGGTCACGTGCATTAGGCTCGCCTATCGATGGGAGCGCGTCGAGTGCCCCCCGCCCCATACCTCGTGGCAGGCCTGGGCCGTGCGGGCCGCGCGGCGGTCGCTGCGCTCGTGCGCCTCGCGGGCGCCGACGCCGTGAGCGCGTGGGATCAGGACACCGAACGCTCGATGCAGCGCGTGCGCGCCTCGCTCGGCGTCAGCGTGCAGCTCGGCCCGCCGACGGACCTGCGGGCACGCGGCATACGCACCGTGGTGAAGAGCCCCGGCATCGCGATGGACGCACCGCTCATCGCCCGAGCGCGCGAGCTGGGCATCGAGGTGATCGACGAGCTGGAGCTCGGCTGGCTTCTCCAGCAGGCGCCGATCGTGGCCGTGACCGGCACCAACGGCAAGTCGACGGTGGCCGGGCTGATCCGTGATGTGATCGGCCCGCGCGCGCACCTGGCCGGCAACACGTATTTCGGCCCGCCGCTCTCCGCCGTGACTGCGGACGCGGGCGACCGGGTTGTGTGCGAGGTCTCGAGCTTTCAGCTCGAGGCCTGCCCGACGTTCCTGCCCGACCTCGCGGTGTTCACCAACCTCACTCACGAGCACCTCGGGCGTCACCGGACGATGGAGGCCTACGCGGCCGCGAAGCGGCGCATGTTCGTGCGAGGCGAGACCGTGGTGCCGCTCGCGGTAATCGACGTCGAGGACGTGTTCGGGCGCGAGCTGGCTGCGGACGTGGAGGCGGGCGGTGGCCGGGTGGCGCGTGTCGGCGACGAGTACCGCGTCGAGGAGGCGGGCTGGGACCTCCGCCACGCCAGGTGCGTCCTCCGCACCCCCAACGGGACGGTCGAGCTGACGTCACGACTGCCCGGCGCCTACAACGCGCGCAACATCGCGGCGGCCGTGGCTGCGGCCGATCTCCTCGGCGTGGGGCGCGAGGACGCCGCCCGCGCAATCGCAGTGTTTCCGGGCGTGCCCGGGCGCTTCGAGCGCATCGACGTGGGCCAGGACTGCGATGTGATCGTCGACTTCGCGCATACGCCGGACGGTGTCGAGCAGTTCCTGCAGGCTGTCCGCGCCGGGATGGTCAGGGGCCGCCGGCTCACGACTGTGCTCGGGCTCGGCAGTCGTGGCGACGACGCGGGCCACGAGGCGATCGGCCGCGCAGCAGGAGCGCTGTCGGACCGGCTCATCCTCACGACCTCCGGCTATCAGGGGCAGCCGCGCATGGTCTCGCTCCAGTCATTCGTGCGCGGCGCGCGCAGCGTGCCCGGGGCGGAGTACGAGATCGTGCTCGACCGCCGCGCGGCATTCGAGCGGGCGATCGACGGCGCCACCGGGGACGACGTCATCGTCATCCCCGGCCGTGGCTCGTTCACGCGGCTGAACCCCGGGCCGGGCGTCGAGATCCCGTTCGACGACCGGGCGGTCGCCCGCGAGGTGCTGTCGCTCGCGTTCCGGAGCTAGTTCTCGGGCGGGCAGGGCTGGCCGCCGGCCGCACGCTGCAGCCGCTCGGCGGGCACGCTCCCGGCCACCTCGGCCTGCGACATCGGCCCCAGCCGGTTCACCAGCTCGGTGTACGCCAGGAGCTCGCTGTGCATCACGCCGAAGTCGATCCCCTCGAGCCCGAACGCCGGGTCGTAGAGCGACTGCGGCGCCGAGATCACGCCGATCGTGGGCAGCAGGTG
>JAICJV010000088.1 GCA_025928265.1 Thermoleophilaceae bacterium | reverse complement strand
GACTTCCTCATCCATCCCGAGTGCGGCTGCTCGACGTCGGTCATGGAGTACGTCGCGTCCGGCGACATCGACGTGGAGAACACGCACATGCTCTCGACCGGCGGCATGATCAGCCACGTGCGCGACTCGGAGGCCGACACGTTCGTCGTCGCCACCGAGACCGGCATGCTGCACCCGCTCGAGCTCGAGGCGCCGGAGAAGACCTTCATCCCCGCGAACCGCGCGGCCGTCTGCCAGTTCATGAAGATGATCACGCTGCCGAAGCTGCGCGACGCGCTGCGCGACGGCGGCGACGATTACACGGTGACGGTCGATCCGGCGATCGCCGAGCGCGCCCGAATCCCGATCGAACGAATGGTCTCCATCAACGCATGAGGAAGGGGCGGTAGTGATTACCGCCCCTTCCAGGACCCGCGGGGGGACCGCGGTTTTCAGCTAGTCGTCGTCGCTGCTCTTCGAGCTTCCGCTCGATCCGGACCCCGAGCTGCCGCTGTTGCTGCCGCTGCCGGAGTTGCCGTCCTTCGACTGGATGGTGAGCGGGTCGCTCTGAATCGGCGCGGAGTCCTCGACCGGTGCTGCGACGCCGGAGTCGTCGCTTCCGCTGCTCCCCGAGCCCGAGCGGTCGTCGCCGCCCGAGCTGCCGTCGTGCGACGAGCCCGAGTGGCTGCTGTCGCCCGAGCCGCCGCCCGAGTGGCGATCGCCGCCGCCGCTGGAGTCGCCGCCGCCCGGGCCGCGCGAGCTGTGATGCTCGACCTCGGAACGAACGTCGTTCCCGCTCCCGGGGCCGCTGCTCCGGCTGCCCGCCGAACCCTGACCGCTGTTCTCGCCGTGCCTCCCGCCAGTGCTGCCTTGCCCGTGGCGGTGAGTGGTGTTCGTCAAGGCGACGGTCTGGTCGCGGGTGGCGCTGCGCGTGGGAATCGAACGAGCGACCTTCGCGGGACTCGCAACCTCCGCAGACCTGCCGCCATGGCCGTGGTGCACGAGCACTCGATCGCCCGCGCCGCCAACCGCGGCTCCGCCCACCACCACGATGGCCGCCACCTTCGCGAGGGCAGCGCCACCACCGGCGCCGGCCACCGCCTGGGCCACCCGCTCGGAAACGGGAGCGTCGATCGCGCCACCGAGTCGCAGCAGGAGCGCGGGCGGCGTGACCGCAGTCACGCCCTCGCGCAGGGTCGTGCGCGCGCGGTTCAGCAGCTGCCGGACGGCGCCGCCGGTCACGCCCAGCTCGACGGCGATCTCGTCGTAGCTGCGGCCCTCGAGCGCCTGGAGCACGAGCGCGTCGCGCTGGCGGTCGGGCAGCCCGCGGACGGCGGACACGACCGACCGGAACCGCTCGCCGCGCTCGAGCGCCTGCGGCGGCGTCTCGACCCCGTCGATCTGCTCGCTGATCTCCTCGTGGTCGGCGCCTGCCTGGCGCAGCACGTTGAGCGCCGCGTTGTGGGCGATCCGGTAGAGCCATGGGCGCAGGTTGATCTCGGCGTCGCCGGAGCGGATCGCGCCGAAGGCGTTCACGAACGTCTGCTGCACGGCGTCGTCGGCACGCGCCGATGCGAGGAAGCGGCCGCAGTAGCGCAGCAGCGGCCGGCGATAGCGGTGCACGATGGCCTCGAACGCGCGGTCGTTGCCGTCGCGGACAAGGTCCACGAGGCGCTCGTCGCTCTGGGTTCGGAGCACGGCGCTGCCCGCGAGGCGGGCGGGCTCCATGAGTCGTCTTGGCGTCATCGCATCCCTGCCTTCCCCTCGCGAGACAGTACGCAGTCCGGCGTGGATCGGTTCGGCGGCCAACAAGAAAGGGCGGCCGCCGGCCGCCCTTTCTCCCCTCGCGCCCTGGACGCACTTGGCGTCGTCATCGGCACTCGCCGGCCTGGGACCGCGCGTGGGGGAGCGGGCTGGACGAGGTGTCGAGACGGATACGCTCGCCGCGTGAAGCTGCGGCGCCTCCATCCCGAGCCAGGCGAGTTGAGCGCCGAAGAGGCGAGCAGCGGTCTAAGGCTGGGCGAGCTCGCGCCGCACGACCGGCCCTACCTCGTGCTGAACATGGTCGAGACGCTCGACGGGCGCATCGCGATCGACGGCCGCTCCGGGTCGATCGGCAACGAGGCCGACCGCGAGCTGTTCCACGGGCTGCGTACGCAGGGCGACGCGGTCATGGCCGGTGCGGGCACCGTGCGCACCGAGCGCTACGGGCGCATGATCAAGAACGACGAGCTGCGCGCCCGGCGGGAGCGTGACGGCCTCGCTCCGGACGCGCTCGCGATCGTGGTGAGCGGGCGGCTGAACCTGCCGGCCGACCTGCCGCTGCTCCAGGACCCCGACTCGCACGTGCTGGTGCTGACCGCATCGGACGGCGAGGCGCCCGAGGTCCCCGCGCGCGTCGACATCCTCCGCGGCGACCCGGCGCCGGACGCGGGCGTGGTCCTCGCGCCGTTGCTGAAGCGCGTGCGCGAGCAGTACGACGTCAGGTCGATCGTGTGCGAGGGCGGCCCCGCCCTCAACCACGGCCTCTTGAGCGAAGGCCTCGTCGACGAGCTGTGGCTGGCGCTGTCGCCGAAGCTCGCCGCGGGCGAACCGCTGACCGTGGTGACAGGACACGCACTGCGGCCCCCGGCGGACTTCGACCTGCTGTGGGTGCTCGAGTCGGAGGGGCATCTCTTCATGAGGTACGCAGCCCGCAGCCCGCAGCCCGCAGACTGACAGCGTCGCGGGCTGCCTCCTGCGGGCTGCGCTCTGCACGCAAGACCCGTTGCAGCCCTTGGAAATAGGCGCGTTTCCAGCTATCTCTTGCGGCCGGATGCCCGGCGGTTCCAGGGAACAGGGTCTTGCGCGCCAGCGGCGCGACGTGCCGGTCGTCGCGTTCCGCGACGTCACGAAGGTCTACGACGGCGGCAGCGTGGGCCTCGAGAAGGTGTCGCTCGAGATCGGTCGCGGCGAGTTCGTCTTCCTCGTCGGCCCGACCGGCTGCGGCAAGTCCACCTGCGTCCGCCTCCTGATGAAGGAGATCGATGCCGACGCCGGCGAGATCCTCATCTCGGGCCACGAGCTCTCCACCATGCCGCGCAAGAAGGTGCCGAAGCTGCGCCGCAACGTGGGCGTCGTGTTCCAGGACTTCAAGCTGCTGCCGAACCGCACGGTCTACGACAACGTCGCGTATTCGCTCCAGGTGATCGGCGAGTCGCGCGAGTCGATCCGCCGCAAGGTGCCCGACATCCTGCGGCTGGTCGGGCTGTCGACCAAGCTCCACAACTACCCGGACCAGCTGTCGGGCGGCGAGCAGCAGCGTGTCTCCATCGCGCGGGCGTTCGTGAACCACCCGCCGCTGCTGATCGCGGACGAGCCCACCGGCAACCTCGATCCCGAGACGTCGATCGGGATCATGCAGCTGATCTACCGGATCAACCGGACCGGCACGACGGTCGTCGTCGCGACCCACGACCGCGAGATGGTCGACAAGATGCGCCGCCGCGTGATCGAGCTGCGCGAGGGCCGCCTGATGCGCGACCAGACCGGCGGCATGTACTCGGAAGAGGAGTCGACCGTCGAGTTCGCCGCCCGCCTGCGCAAGGAGCTCGGCATCGGCAGCGACGCGCATCGCGAGCATCGCGACCACGCGAGCCCCCTCATCACGCCATGAGGATCGGGTTCTTCCTGCGCGAGGCGTTCCGCGCCCTGTCGCGCTCGGCCGCGCCGAGCCTTGCCGCCATGCTCACGATCCTCATCACCGCGCTCGTGCTCGGCGTGTTCATCCCGGTCGTGCAGGCCACCACCGGCACGGCGAACGAGGTCCGCTCCCGGGTGGTCGTGGATGTGTATGTGAAGGACGGCGCGAGCGACGCCGACAAGGCCGCCCTGCGCGCGCGCATCGAGCAGCTCCCGAACGTAGGGAGCCTGCAGTACATCTCGAAGGACCAGGCGCTCGCGCAGATGAAGAAGAAGAACGCGCAGGCGTTCGCGCTGCTGGGCAGCAACCCGCTGCCGGACTCGTTCCGGATCACCCCGCGCGACCCGGGCGGCGTGAACGCGATCGCCGACTCGCTCCGCACCAACCCGCCGGCGGCGCTCGACGACGTGCGCAACCGCCGCCGCGACACCGACCGCATCCTCAGCGCCACCGGTCTCGTCAAGCTCGTGACCGCCGGCCTCGCGGCGCTGTTCCTGATCGCCTCGATCGCGCTCGTGGCCAACACGATCCGGCTGTCGATCTTCGCCCGCCGCCGCGAGGTGGAGGTCATGCGGCTCGTGGGCGCCACCAACTGGTTCATCCGCTGGCCGTTCGTGATCGAGGGAATGCTCGTGGGCCTGATGGGCGGGACGCTGGCGGTGCTGCTCCTCCTGATCGGCAAGGAGACGTTCGTCGATCCGCTCGCGCACCGGTTCGCGCTGCTCGCGGCGCCGAGCACGATCAGCTTCACCCTGCTGGCGGTCCTGCTGCTGGTGGCGTGTGTCGCCGTGTCCGCGATCGGCAGCGGCGTCACGCTACGGCGCTTCCTGCGCGTTTAGCCGGCGCGCACCCTGCGACCTCTACCCTGAGGCGCCCGGCATGCAGCGCCGCCCCAACACCCTGGTCGTAGCCATCGTCGTCGGCGTCGTCGCGCTGATCGTGGGCGTCTGGTGGGGCGGCCACCCGAAGTCGCTGCCCGGCTTCGCACGCGACGCGTTCGTGCAGGACGACGTGGCGGTCCGCGCCGAGGTGATGAAGGACATCGAGGAGTCCTTCTACAAGAAGGTCTCGGACAAGCAGCTCGAGCAGGCGTCGCTGAAGGGAATGGTGCAGTCGCTGCACGACCGCTTCTCGGACTACTTCACGCCGTCCGAGGCGAAGGTCTTCAAGCAGAGCCTGAGCGGCAAGTTCGAGGGTGTGGGCATGGCGGTCGACTCGCGCGACACCAAGCAGGGGCTGAAGGTGTCGAAGGTGTACGGAGGCTCGCCGGCGAGCAGGGGCGGCATCCACGCAGGCGATGTGATCGTGGCTGTCGATGGGAACTCGATCGTCGGGCAGAGCGCCGACGTGTCAACGGCGAAGATCCGTGGTCCCGCCGGCACGAAGGTCACGCTGACGGTGAAGTCGGGTTCGGGCACGCGCACGGTCGCGCTCGAGCGTCGGCAGATCAACCTGCCGCTCGTGGAGGGCAAGATCGTGAAGCGCGGCGGCGTGAAGCTCGCGCACGTGCGCCTCGGCGCCTTCGACCAGGGCGCCTCCACGCAGCTGCGCGCCGAGATCGACAAGGAGATCAAGGCCGGCGCGAAGGGGATCGTGTTCGACCTGCGCGGCAACCCGGGCGGCGACCTCGCGGAGGGCGTGCTGGTGTCGAGCATCTTCCTGCCCAAGGGCGACCTCGTCGTGTCCACGCGCGGCCGCACATCGCCCGAGCAGAAGCTGCACGCCGTCGGCGACCCGATCAGCTCGAAGATCCCGGTTGTCACGCTGGTTGACGGCAATTCAGCGAGCGCGGCGGAGATCACCACCGGCGCGCTGCGCGACAACGACCGCGCGGTTGTGGTCGGCCAGAAGACGTTCGGGAAGGGCGTCTTCCAGACGGTCGAGGACCTCTCGAACGGCGGCATCCTCAAGATCACGGCAGGCCTCTACTACCTGCCGAAGGGCGAGAACCTCGGCGGCCACGGCATCGTGCCCGACGTCAAGGCGAAGGACAACCCGAAGACGAAGCGCGACGAGGCGTTGCCGGTCGCTCTCCGCGTGCTCCAGTCGCAGTTGCGGTGAGCCCGCGCGAGGCACGGCCGCTGGTCGGCGTGCTGGCCAAGCGGGGACGCTTCACGGTCGTGGAGCCGCTGTTCGAGCGCGGCGGGCGGCGCGTGACGCTGGATGGTGGCCGGCGACCCGGCGCGTCGATCGGCGAGATGGTGCTGCTCGGCTACGGCAAGCGCGGCCCGCGCGTGGTCCGCTCGCTCGGCCGTCCCGACACCGCGCGCAACGTGCTCGAGGCGCTGATGCTCGACCGCGGGCTGTATCGCCAGTTCCCGCAGCGCGTGGAAGACGAGGCCGCCGAGGTCGCCGTGCGGCCGCCGCTGGACCCGCCACGGCGCGACCTCACCGGGCTCGCCACGTTCACGATCGACCCGGTCACGGCGCGCGACTACGACGACGCGATCTCGGCGCAGCGCGAAGGCGACAGCGACATCAGGGTGTGGGTGCACATCGCCGACGTGAGCGCCTACGTGCGCCCCGGGTCGATGCTCGAGCGCGAGGCGTACCGGCGTGCGACGAGCGTGTACGCGCCGGGCGCGGTGGAGCCCATGCTGCCGCAGGCCCTGTCGAACGACGCGTGCAGCCTGGTGCCCGGCGCCGACCGTCTCGCGGTGACCGTGGAGATGGTGCTGGCGGGCGCCGACGTGCGCGCCGTCGCCTTCCATCGCTCGGTCATCCGCAGCGACGCCCGCCTCACATATGAGCAGGTCGACCGCGTCTACACGGGAGAGGCGCACGCGGTGGAGCCCTGGGGTGAGCCGCTCGCCCTCGCGCGCGCCGCGGCCGCGGCGCTGCGCGAGCGGCGGTCCGAGCGCGGGGCGCTGGCCGTCGAGTCGAGCGAGCCGGTCTTCGAGTTCGACGAACGCGGGCAGGTGGTCGCGGTCCACGCCGAGGAGCAGACCGAGGCGCACTCGACGATCGAGCAGCTGATGATCCTCGCCAACGAGCAGGTGGCGACCTACCTCGCCGACCGCAAGGTGCCCACCCTCTACCGCGTTCACGAGCGGCCCGACCCGCAGTCGATCAAGAACCTGGTCGCGCAGCTCGACTCGCTCGGTGTGGCCACGCCTCCGCTGCCCGAGCACCTGGGCCCGCAGCAGGCGGCCGACGCGATCGGCGAGATCAGCCGCCTCGTCGCGCAGCACGTGCAGCGCACCGGCAG
The DNA here is from genome assembly GCA_025928265.1 of Thermoleophilaceae bacterium. Taxonomy (GTDB): domain Bacteria; phylum Actinomycetota; class Thermoleophilia; order Solirubrobacterales; family Thermoleophilaceae; genus JAICJV01. The sequence goes on along the minus strand of JAICJV010000088.1, from coordinate 4,495 downwards.
GGGGCGCGCGGGTCTCACCTCGCTCGTGCTGCGCTCGCTCAAGCAGGCGCACTACTCGCCGCGCAACGTGGGCCACGCCGGTCTGCACAGCCCGCGCTACTGCCACTTCACCTCGCCGATCCGCCGCTACCCGGACCTCATCGCCCACCGGGCGCTCCTGTCCTCGCTCGGCGCCGACGACGTTCCGCCGCGCGCCGGCGAGCTCGACGAGGCGGGCGAGCACAGCTCGGCGACCGAGCGCGAGGCGATGAAGATCGAGCGCGATGCGGACGACGTCTGTCTGGGCTTCATGCTCGAGCGGCGGCTGGTCGAGCGCGGCTGGGATGCGCCCTTCGACGGCGAGATCGTCTCGCTCGTGGGCGGCGGCGCGTTCGTGCGCTTCGGCGAGGAGGGATTCGAGGGCTTCCTGCCCGCCCGCACGCTTCGCGGCGAGTGGTGGGAGCTGAACGAGTTCGGCACGATGCTCGTGGGCGAGCGCAGCGGCAAGACCATCAAGCTGGGCGATCCGGTGGGCGTACTCGTGCGCAGCGTGGACGCCCCCCGGGGGCGGGTGGACCTCGTACCCGCTATCTCTAATGACGATGGCGAAGAAGGGAAAGCGCAAGGCGGCGCCAGGCGACGTCGCCACTAACCGGCAGGCCGGCTACCGCTACGAGTTTCTCGACAGGCTCGAGGCGGGCATCCAGCTCGAGGGCACCGAGGTGAAGTCGGTGCGCGACGGTGGCGTGCAGCTCAAGGACGCGTACGCGAGCATCAGCGACGGCGAGGTGTGGCTGCACAACATGCACATCGCGCCGTACGCGCCGGCCAGTCGCGAGAACCACGAGCCCGAGCGGTCGCGCAAGCTGCTGCTGCACCGGCGCGAGATCGACCGGCTGATCGGGACGACCCAGGAGAAGGGGCTGACCCTGGTGCCCACGCGCATGTACTTCAAGGGGCCACGCGCGAAGGTCGAGATCGCGGTCGCGCGCGGCAAGGACGTGGGAGACAAGCGACGGACGATCAAGGAGCGGGAGATGAAGCGCGAGGCGGAGCGGGCGATGAGCGAGTACCGCGGCTGATGGCGAAGAATCCGGCAGTGGGCGACCCCGCGCCCGATTTCGAGCTGGAGGGGACCGACGGCAGGTTCCGGCTGTCCGACCAGCGTGGCCGGCGGGTCGTGCTGCTCTTCTATCCCGGCGACGAGTCGCCGGTGTGCACGAAGCAGTTCTGCTCGTACCGCGACCGCGTGGCCGACGTCGAGTCGCTGGGTGCGGTGATGGTCGGTATCTCGGCCCAGTCGCTCGACTCGCACGCGAAGTTCACTGCACACCATCGGCTGAACGTGCCGCTGCTATCCGATCCGGACGGGAAGGTGGCCAAGCTCTACAGCGCCCGTGCGCCGCTTGTCGGGACCCGCCGGGCAGTGGTGATCGTGGACGAGGACGGAATCGTCCGTCACCGGCACGACCACCGGCTTGGGGTGGACTTCCAGGACGTCGACCAACTGCGCGAGGCGCTCTCGACGTTCTAGGAAATCGGAGGACCGGCTCGGCATTTGAGCCCGACGCGGCAGGCCGCGCACGGTCCGAGCGATTTCCTCGTTCGTTCTAAAAGCCGCGGCGCTCGCGCTCCAGCGCCGGGTTGCGCATATCCGGTGAGTCCCAGCGCCACCAGATGCCGGTGAGCCAGACGATCAGCAGGACGATTGCGGCCCCATAGGCGATCGCGCCCTCGGCCGGAGTGACCGTTCCGATGATCAGGAACGCGATCAGCATGAACGCCAGTGCGCCGGCGATGCCCGCTACCAGCGACAGCGTGAGACGCAGGTGATGGTGGTGTGAAACGCCCTCCGGTGGGCGGCCAACTGTCGAGAGGTCGAGCTTCATTTGTTCCTCCTCACGTATCACTGAGAAGGGTCGTCCTCGGCGCGCGTGGCGACGACCGTAGTTCTCCGCCGATGTGCACCGTGAGTTCTGCTGAACGTGAGCGCCCCGGCATCGCCCACAAACCCGCGTCGCGCGGCTACCCTCACCCGAGGATTCTGGTTGGTTCGCGCGAAGGAGTGAGGGTGGCTGAGGCCGTAAGCAGGGGGCGCAAAGCGGGCTCGAACCCGCCCGCGGGGCAGAGCAAGGCGAAGCGTGCAGGCTCCGCCCGCACGACGACGAAGGCCTCGCGCACGAGCAGCGCGCGCCGGACCGCCGCGCGCATAGCCGCTGAGAGCTCGAACGGCGCGTCCGACGGGCACCTGGATCCACGCCTGCTCGAGCCCCTCCTCGAGGCGCTCGTGGGCGCCCGCGACGGCGACTTCGCGCGCCTCTCGACCCGTCGCGGCGGCGTGGTCGGCGAGCTGAACGGCGCGTTCAACGACCTGATCGACCAGAACATCCGGATGTCGCGCGAGCTCCAGCGCATCGGCCGGGTGATCGGGCGCGAGGGTCGTATGACCGAGCGCGCCTCGCTCGGGCCCGTCAGCGGCACGTGGGAGGAGTCGGTCGAGGCGATCAACTCGCTCATCGACGACCTCGTTCGGCCCACGACGGAGGTGGCCCGCGTGATCGACGCCGTGGCGGACGGCGACCTCTCACAGAAGATGGCGCTCGAGATCGAGGGCCAGCCGGTGAAGGGCGAGTTCCAGCGCATCGGCAAGACCGTGAACGCGATGGTCGAGCAGCTCTCGTCGTTCGCGGACGAGGTCACGCGCGTGGCCCGCGAGGTGGGCACCGACGGCAAGCTCGGCGGCCAGGCGCAGGTGCGCGGCGTGTCGGGCACGTGGCGCGACCTCACCGAGAACGTGAACTTCATGGCGTCGAACCTGACCGACCAGGTCCGCAACATCGCCCACGTCACCACGGCGGTCGCGAACGGCGACCTGTCTCAGAAGATCACCGTGGAGGCGAAGGGCGAGGTGGCGGCGCTCGCCGACACGATCAACACGATGGTGGACCGCCTTCGGTCGTTCGCGGCTGAGGTGACGAGGGTCGCGCGCGAGGTGGGCACGGAGGGTCGCCTGGGCGGTCAGGCCGAGGTCGAGGGCGTGTCCGGCACGTGGCGCGACCTGACCGAGTCGGTGAACCTGATGGCGTCGAACCTGACCGACCAGGTGCGCTCGATCTCGCAGGTGTCGCAGGCGGTCGCACGCGGCGACCTGTCGCAGAAGATCACGGTGGAGGCGCGCGGCGAGGTCGCCGAGCTCGCCGAGACCATCAACGAGATGACCGACACGCTGGCGATCTTCGCCGAGCAGGTGACGGGCGTGGCGCGCGAGGTCGGCACCGAGGGCATCCTGGGTGGTCAGGCCGAGGTGCCGAACGTGGCCGGCACGTGGAAGGACCTGACCGACTCGGTGAACTTCATGGCGCGCAACCTGACCACCCAGGTGCGCAACATCTCGCAGGTGTCGCAGGCGGTGGCGCGTGGCGACCTGTCGCAGAAGATCACGGTGGAGGCGCGCGGCGAGGTCGCGGAGCTTGCCGAGACGCTGAACGAGATGACCGACACGCTGGCGATCTTCGCCGAGCAGGTGACGGGCGTGGCGCGCGAGGTGGGCACCGAGGGCATTCTGGGCGGTCAGGCCGAGGTGCCGAACGTGGCCGGCACGTGGAAGGACCTGACCGACTCCGTGAACGTCATGGCGTCGAACCTCACGAGCCAGGTGCGATCGATCTCCGAGGTCTCGCAGGCGATCGCCGCCGGCGACCTGACGCGGCGGATCGAGGTCGAGGCGCGCGGCGAGGTCGCCGAGCTGGCAGACACGATCAACCGGATGACCGGCACACTGGCCGTGTTCGCCGACGAGGTCACGCGCGTGGCCCGCGAGGTGGGCACCGAGGGCAAGCTCGGCGGTCAGGCCGAGGTGCCGAACGTGGCCGGAACATGGAAGGACCTGACCGAGTCGGTGAACATGCTCGCCGGCAACCTCACGAGCCAGGTGCGCAACATCGCCCAGGTCACGACCGCCGTGGCGACCGGCGACCTCACGCAGAAGATCACGGTCGACGTCAAGGGCGAGATCCTCGAGCTCAAGAACACGATCAACACGATGGTCGACCAGCTGTCGAGCTTCGCGGACGAGGTCACGCGCGTGGCGCGCGAGGTGGGCACCGAGGGCGAGCTCGGCGGCCAGGCCGAGGTGCGCGGCGTGTCGGGCACGTGGCGCGGGCTGACCGAGAACGTGAACCTGATGGCTTCCAACCTCACCGACCAGGTGAGGTCGATCTCGCAGGTGACGATGGCCGTGGCCGACGGCGACCTCTCGCGGAAGATCGAGGTCGAGGCATCCGGCGAGGTGGCCGAGCTGGCCGACACGATCAACACGATGGTCGACCGGCTTCGCAGCTTTGCCGCAGAGGTGACCCGCGTTGCGCGCGAGGTGGGCACCGACGGCAAGCTCGGCGGCCAGGCCGAGGTCGAGGATGTCTCCGGCACGTGGCGGAGCCTCACCGAGTCGGTGAACCTGATGGCGTCGAACCTGACCGACCAGGTGCGCAACATCGCTCAGGTCACGACCGCTGTC
>JAICJV010000102.1 GCA_025928265.1 Thermoleophilaceae bacterium | reverse complement strand
CTTCGACAGGATCGGCACGCCGCGGCCCGACACGACTGCGTTGAGCGAGACGGTGTAGTCGCCCGCGGGCGTGCCCGCCGGGACCTGCACGTCGACGTTCACGGGGTTGTCCGAGTCGCTGTCCGGCTTCAGCGTCGAGCGACTCAGCGAGATGGTGCCACCCGGCACGTTGGCCGAGCCACTCAGGTCGAAGTCGGCCTGGTCGTCGGCTTCGCCCGCGTAGCGCAGGTTGAACGGCACCGTGACCGTGCCGCCGGTTCCCGCCACGACGGTATTCGGCGTCGCGCCCGCCAGGACGCCGAGGTCGCGTGTGGGCTGCTTCACGTCGTTGGTGGAGGTCGGGGGCGTGGTCGTCACGCAGGTGTTGCCCGTTCCCGAGCAGGAGACGTCCGAGCTGCCGTCGTCGGACGACGCGAGCGTGCGGTAGCCGCCCACGACGAAGTACGGGTACGGGCCGACATACGGCTTGCCGGGGGTGGGGAGCGTGAACTGCGGCGTGACCTCGAAGCTGTAGGAGCTGTTTGCCGGCACCGTATGCGGGTCGGAGATGTAGCCGACCCACTGCATGCCATCCTCGTGGTAGGTGCTCTCGAGGTAGGTCGTGTACGAGTCGCTGCGGCGGAAGTTGAGGCTCGAGTCGGTCGACGGCAGGGTGTCGGGAGCGGCGGACCCGGCCGGGATGCGGTAGCCGACCAGCACCTGCCCGCGATGCTCGCTGGAGTCCGTCGCGCACGGCGGGAGGACGATGATCCCTGCCGAGTGGACGGTTTTCAGCCTGACGTCCGTCGCCGAGTTCCCGGGTCCTGCGCAGAAGGTCGTCGAGATCTGCACATCGCCGATCACGTCCAACTGCGTGCTGCTCTCAGAAGTCTTGTTGATGCCGCAGCCGCTGAGCGCGATCGCCGCGCATGCCGCGACCGCGGTGAGGATCCTCGTCTTCATGGTCCGAGCCGTTCCCTTCCGTGGTGTGCAGACCATGCATACACCGGGTCTGGCGCGTTCGCCAGCCCTCCACGGGCTACGGGTTACGCGGTCGGCTTGGGCCAGTGGCTGGCGGGGAACTTCGCGTCCGCGGCCTTCGGGCCGTTGTAGCGCAGGTAGATCTGTTGCAGCGCGGGGTCGTCGTTCGACGCCTTCGCAGCCTGCTCCCACTTCGCGAGCGGGCTCGCGATCGCGCCCTCGAGCACGTTCTGCACGTAGGTCTCGAAGTCGAGGTCGAGCAGCGGATAGGCCGACTCGAAGAGGAAGTAGTTGCCGTAGTAGCTCGACGCCGGGTTGCTCGCGCCCTTGGCGATCACCGGTGGGCACGGCGCCTCGGTGCCGCCGCCCACGTTCTCCGGCAGGTTCGGGATCCGCTGCTCGGAGTCGCGCGACTGGAGCGACGCGTTGCCCGACACCGTGTTCCAGAAGAACACGTCGGACATGCAGTTGCGGTCGTAGAACTTGTCGCCGCGCGGCTTGTTCGGCTGGAGGTTGGTCGCGTCGGAGGAGAAGAAGACGATCGATGCCGGGCTCGTGATCGTCGGGTCGTGTGACGCCGCGTTCGCCTGGCCGGTCGCCTTCGCGTGCGAGACCACCCGCATGCGGTCGGAGTCCTTGAACGTGCCGCGCATGAGGATGTCGGTGGCGCGGTTGCTGTCGCCGCCGGCCAGGTTCGTCGCGTCGGTCTCGAAGACCACGTACTCGCCGTCGTCGTTCGACGCCGGGTTGGTCGACGGCCCGTTGCCGGCCACGCCGCTCGCGGTTGCGGAGATCAGCAGCGTGCGCGGGCGGATGATGCCCTGCTTCTTCTTCTTGCGCGCGTGCCGCCTGACGGGGCGGTAGAACGTGCGCTGGTAGACGTCAGCGACGTTGTTCGAGTCGCGCCCGGCGAGGTTGCTCGCGTCGGAGGTGAAGGCGATGCTGTCGCCCGCGCTCGTGCCGCAGCGCTTCGGGCAGCCGTCGCCCAGGCGGCCGAAGCTGACGTCGTAGGAGTCGCGCGCGCCCGGCACGCCACGGTTCGACGCGGAGGCGAGGAACGTGACGCCCTTCAGCTTGCGGTTGTCCTTCGAGCCGGTGAGCAGCCGCACGTACACCTGCTTGGTGCCGAGCGGCGGCGCCTGGGTCTTCAGGAACTTGCTCGCCCCGCGGCCCTTCGGCAGGTACAGGTTGGTGGCGTTCGAGGTGAACGCGACGCGCGTGCAGCTGCCGTCGATCGCCACGTCGAAGGTGTCGCCGTCGGACTGCACGCCGTGGTTGCCCACCGACACTCGCGTGATGACGCCGGAGCGCAGGTTCTTGATGAACGCGTCGGCCTTGCCGTTCGTGTCGTTCGGAACCAGGTTCGAGGCCTGCGAGACGAACGCGACGCAGTGGGGGGCGCGGTGCTTGGCGTCGCCGTCCGCCTGCGGGTCGTAGCTCGGGCCGTTCGCGGGCTGGCCGCCCAGGCCGGTGGACACGAGCTGCGCGGGACCGGCCGGCTGCCAGGGCTCGCCGCGGTTCTGCGTGAAGCTCCCGCCGCGGCGCAGGACGAAGACGTCGGTGAAGCCGTTCACGTCGCCGGGCACGATGTTCGTGGCATCCGACTCGAAGGCGAGGAACGACGCGCCCTGGCCGTTCTGGGCGAAGACCGCGTTGCGCGACGGGCCGTCGGGGAAGCCGCCGGTGAACGAGCGCGAGACGAGGTGCGTCTCGCGGTCCTTGGTCGGATCGAAGGCGTGCGCGCTCACGGGCAGCGCGGCGAGGATCGCGACGGAAGCGATCAGCGTTCTGAGGATCTGGGTGCGGGGGGAAGAGGCCATTGCCTCTCCTCATCGGCCGTCCCGGCCTCCGCTTGACCCCCGCGTCAGGCGGCGGACTGCTCTCTGAGTGCGCCGACCCGGGCGGTCAGCGCGGCCATCCCGAGCTCCGCGGCCGTCGCGGCCGCCTCGTCGAGGAGCGCGCTGTCGCCCGTCAGCTCGGCCAGCGCCGCCTGCGCATGAGCCACCCACGGACGAGCGCCCCGCTCGCGCGACCAGCTGACAGCGTCCTCGAGGTGCGCGACCGCGCGCTCGCCCTCGGAGACGAGCCCGAGGTAGAAGGCAACACAGCCCCAGGTGGCGCCGCCGGCGCCGATCACGAGCGCCTTGCCCTCGTACGGCCGCATCAGCTCGTACAGCGCGGCCGCCTGCTCGGGCTCGCCCACGTCGCGGCACGCGAGGCTGGTCCATGCCATGGCCGGCCAGAGGTTCGGGTCCTTCGGGAACGCGGCGAAGCCGTCGCGCGCGAGCTCGACGAGCGCGGCCCGCGCCTCGTCGTGGCGGCCGGTCTGCGCCAGGATCATCAGGATCGCCGCCCGCCACGCGGGAATCCCGGGGTAGCGCTCGACGAAGTCGCGGATCGGCGCCTCGAGCGACTCGATCCCGCCGCAGGAGTGGGTGAGCGTGAGCATGTCGAGGCCGTAGAACTGGTGCGCGTCGGCGCCCGGGCGACCGTGGTCGGCGGACAGGATCTCCTCGGCGAGCCGGCCGGCGTCCGCGAACGCGCCGGTGAACAGCGCGCGCATCCCCTCGAAGACCTTCGTGTACATCAGCTCGTAGGGCTGGCCGAGCGTGCGCGCCAGCTCGGCGTGCGCCGCGATCTCGGTCTGCGCCTCGTCCATCCGCCCGAGCTCGAGCAGGGGCACGATCCGCCAGCGGCGTGCCTGCGCGGTCAGCTCGGCCTGCCCCTCGCGCTGCGCCAGCTCGAGCAGCTCCTCGGCCATGGCGAGGCGCTCGTCGACGCCGTCGGGATGCCACAGCGCATAGAGCTGCGCCCCGATCGCCTCCGCGAGCGCCGTCTGGTCGCCGATCCGCCGCGCCATCCGGAGCGCCTCGTCCGCGGTCGCTGCCACGCGGCCCTGGTCGCCCGTGAAGTAGAGAGCGATCGCCAGGCGCGCGAGCGTGCGTGCGCGCAGCGCGCTGTCGTCCCCGCTGAGCGCCGCGAGCGCCTGCTCCAGCAGCTCGATGGCGCGCGTGTCTATCTCGCCGAAGCTGCGCCAGGGCTGACCCGCGAAGCCGAGCGCCGCGATCGCGACCGCCTCCGGCTCCCCGAGCGCGGCGGCCTGCTCGAACGCCTCGCGCGCCCGCTCGATCTCCCCGGCGCGCGACTCCGCCTCGCCCAGCAGCAGGAGCAGATCGGCCGACTGCTCGCGAACCGCGGTCAGAGCGTGGCGCAGGTGCTGCGCGGCCTCCTCGTACGCGAGCTGGCGCGACGCCTGCTCCGCCGCGAGCGTCGAGTAGCGAATCGCCTTGTCGCGGTCGCCGAGCGGCGCCGCCTCGAGGTAGTGGTAGGCGAGCTGGCCGTAGGGGGGTGGCGACTTCTGTTCGAGCGCCTCGCCCACGCGTAGGTGCAACCGCGCGCGGCGTGTACGGCTGATCCCGTCGTGGAGGGTCGCGCGGATGAGCGCGTGACGGAAGATGTAGCGGCCGACGGTCTCGGGCGCCTCGACGACGACCCGCGCGCGGACCGCCTCGTCGAGCGCGTCGACGAGCTCGTCGCCGCTCCGGCCGGTGACCGCCTCGAGCAGGTCGACGCCGAAGTCGCTGCCGATCACCGATCCCATGGCCAGCGCATCGCGGGAGGCTTCCGACAGGCGCTCGAGGGTCCGCAGGATCGCGTCGCGGACACCCTCGGTGATGCCCGCGTCCGGGGCCCCCGGATCGTGGCCGTGGCGCAGGATCTCCTCGATGAAGAACGGATTGCCCTCGGTCTCGCGGTGGAGCGTCCGTACGAAGCGCTCCTCCCGGGCGTCGCCGACCAGCTCGGCGACGTCGCTCTCACGCAGGCCGTCGAGCGCGAGCCGCTGGTACATGGTCTCGCGGCGGATGGTCGTCAACGCCGGGCTGAGCGGATGGTCGCGCCCGACCTCGTTCTCGCGGTAGGTGCCGACCACCAGCAGCCGGGCGGTGCTCGCCGAGCGGATGGCATGCAGGAGCAGCAGCACGGTCGGCTTGTCGGCCCAGTGCAGGTCGTCGAGCACGAGGACGGTGGGCGCGCTGCCCGCGATCCGGCCCAGGACTCCGGCGAACGCCTCGAACAGCCGGTAGCGCTCGGTGTCGGGCTCGGCGCGCAGCGGCTCGGGCAGGCCGGGTAGGCGATCGGCCAGCGCGGGCACGACGCGGGCCAGCTCGGGCGCGGCGGCGCCGGCGAAGCGGCGGACGTCCTCGATCGGCGCGTTCACGACGAGATGGCGCAGCGCCTCGACCCACGGCTGGTACGGCGCGAGCGCCTCCTCGTCGCAGCGACCGAACAGCACGGTCGCGCCCCGGGCGTGAGCGGCGCGCGCGAACTCGGTGGTCAGCCGGGTCTTGCCCATGCCCGCCTCGCCGGCCACGAGCACGACGCGAGCCTCGCCCGCGCGCGCGTGCTCGAGGGCGGCGTTCAGCTCCTCGAGCTCACGCTCGCGACCGACCATCTCGCCCTCGTGGTTCGGCATGCCCGCCGGGAGCGGAAGCTGCTCGCCCGGGGCGGCGTCCACCGGCATGTCGCCGCGCAGCTCGGCGACGAGGGCGCGCGTCTCGGCGCTGGGGGCCACACCCAGGTCGCGGCGGAGCCGCACGCACAGCGCGTCGTAGGCCGACAGCGCCGCCGCACGGTCACCGCCGGTAGCCAGCCGCCGGATCAGCCGGCGCTGCGCGTCCTCGGAGAGCGGGTCGAGCGCCACCAGACGGCGCGTGAGCGCGATCGCATCGACCGCATCGCCGCGCTCGTCGGCACGTCCTGCCAGCGTCTCCAGCGCGTCGATGATCCGGTCGCGGTGGAGCTCGCGCGCCTCGTAGATCCAGTCGTCGTCCATTCCCGCGAGCAGCTCGCCGCCGCCGCCCAGCTCCAGCGCCTCCTCGAGATCCCCCGCATCCGCGAGCCGCGCGACCTCGAGCACGTCGACCCAGGCGCCGGCGAGCCCGACGGTCGTCCTGCCCGAGCGCAGGCAATCGGCGCTCGAGCCGAGCGTCCGCCGCAGCTCGAGCAGCGCGCCGCGGAGACTCGTCCGTGCGCTGGCGTCGAGGACGTCGGGCCAGAACCGAGCTGCCACCTCGGAGCGGGGGTGCTCGCCGGGATGCAGGGCGAGCCAGGCCAGCACTGAGCGCGCACGGCGGCTCTGCGGCGGCGGGACCTCGGCCCCATCCACCTCGATCGCCATTCCCCCTACCAGCCAGACACGGACCACAGACACCAGCGTAATAGCCCTCTTAGGGGACCGCCACGGGAACTTTCACGCTGGGCGAACGCTGGGCGAACGGTCGTGGCCCACCGTTCGGGGGATGAGCTTGCGAGCCTGGTGCACGACGGCGGTGCTGGGGCTGTTGGTAGCGGCCGCTCCGGCGGGGGCTCAGACCTTCCACGTCGACGCCGCCGTGGACGCCGTCGACGACAGCCCGGGCGACGGATCCTGCGCCACCTTCTGGGGCGCCTGCACCCTGCGCGCAGCCGTGCAGGAGGCGAACGCGTCGCCGGGCGCCGACGCGATCGCGCTGCCGGCCGACACCCTCACCCTGTCGATCCCGGGGACCTTCGAGGACAACGGGGCTCAGGGCGACCTCGACATCAAGGGCGAGCTGACGATCGCCGGGCTCGGCGCGCGGCGCAGCATCGTCGACGGCGGCGACCGCGACCGCGTCCTGCACGTGCTGCCTGGTGCCGTCGCCACGGTCACCGGCGTCACCATCACGAACGGGAGCGCGCCGCCCGACGACGGCGTGGACCCGAAGGGCGGCGGCGGCATCCTCAACCGCGGCAACCTCACGGTCTCGAACAGTGCGATCGTCGGCAACGAGTCCGGTCCCGGCAGCCTCTATGAGTACGACGACGGCGGGGGCGGGATCTCGAGCCTGCTCCCCGTCGGCACGACCGCGGACCCGGCTCCGGCACTGACCGTCGAGCGCAGCACGATCGCGGGCAACCGCGCGGTGGGAAGCGGCGGGGGCATCTACAGCGACACCCTCATGACCGTCACGAACTCGACGATCAGCGCGAACGAGTCAGAGCTCTGCAACATCCTCGGCTGCGGGGCCGTCGGCGGCGGCATCTACCAGGCGGCCGGCGACGCGACCCTGGAGGCCGTGACCATCGCGGGCAACAAGGCCGACGAGAGCGCGACGGAGGCCCAGCCCGGCAACGACATCGGCACCGGCCCGTACGCGGCGCTGAGCGCCCACAACACGATCGTCCAGCGTCCCTCGGGCGAGACCGTGGGGTGCAGCGCGCCGATCACCTCGCTCGGACACAACATCGAGCTCGACGACAGCTGCGGGTTCCACGGCGCGGGCGACAGGCCGAACACGAGCGCCCAGCTCGGTCCCCTCCAGAACAACGGCGGCCAGACCGACACGCACGCCGTGTTCGGCCCGCGCCCGCCGTTCGCGGCGGGCCCGGCGTTCGACGCGGGCGCTGCCTGCCCGGCGGTCGACCAGCGCGGCGCGCCGCGGCCCGCCGGCGCGGCGTGCGACATCGGCGCGTACGAGGCGGGCGCGGCGGTGCCCGCCGACGCGGACGGCGACGGGCGCGACCTCGCCGACAACTGCCCGTCCGACTTGAACCCCGACCAGGGCGATGCCGACGGCGACGGTATCGGCGACGTCTGCGATCCCACGCCGTACCCGCCGGCGCCGCCGCCCAGTCCGCGCCAGGATCCCGCTCCTCCGCACGACCAGCCGCCGCCGGTGCATGTGGACCCGCCCGTCCTCGTCACCGACAGCGCAGCGCCCACGCTCTCGCGCCTGAAGCTGCGGCCGCGCAGGTTCCGTGTCCGCTCCCGGGGCGTCATCTTCCGGTACGTGCTGAACGAGCCGGGGACGGTCGAGATCGCCATCGAGCGCGTCGTCCGGCGCCGTCACCGGACGCGCTTCGTGCGCAAGACGGTGCTCGGGAAGGCGGGGAGGAACGGCGCGAATGCGCTGCGCTTCCGCGGTCGCATCCGGCGTCGCTGGCTGACGCCGGGCACATATCGGGCGAGCGCCGTGGCCACAGACGCCGCCGGGAACGCATCCGCGGTGCGGCGCGTCACGTTCCGCGTCCTACGCGCCAGGTGAAGCTGCTTTCACGCTGGCCGAACGCTGCACGAACGCTGCCCGCCCATTCTGGTGAGAAAGCGGGAGAGGAGACAGGGTGACTCGTACAGCTCCACATTTGCGCGCCGCGCTCGCGGCCGCCGTCCTCGCGGCGGCGCTGCTCGCGGTCCCGGCCGTCGCCGACGCGGCCAAGCTCAAGATCAGCGGCGGCACGCTGCCGGTCGACGACGACGGCGTCGCGGCGATCAAGCTGAAGAACCCCAACCGCAGCACGGCCAAGGGCAAGCTCACCCTGAAGTCCGGCGGCATCTCGATCGGCGCGCGCAGCTTCAGGGTCCGCGCGCGGCGTAGCTCGACCGTCAAGGTCGCGGTCACGCATGTCGACGCGCTCCAGATCCTCGCGAACGGCGATGGTCTCAGGACGACCGCGCTCGCGAAGGCGAAGGGCAAGGGGACCGCGCGGAAGAGCCTCGTCCTCTACTACCCGGGCGCCTCGAGCGGCGGCGGTGGCGGCTCGCAGCCGGGCGGACAGCAGCAGCCGCCGCCCCAGCAGCCTGCGTCGCAGTCGATCGACGGCCGCTGGCAGGGCACGTACGAGACGAGCAACGCCAACCTCGCCTTCAACATCCAGGGCAACCGGCTGTACACGGGACCGTTCGACAGCTTCTACATCGAGCCCATGTGCGCCGACGGGAACCGGGATTCGACCGCGATCGAGCCGGTCGAGGCCACGATCAACCCGGACGGGAGCTTCTCCGGTTCCGGCACCTACCGGCCGAGCCCGGACATGGCGATCCCGTGGACCCTCACCGGACACATCTCCGGGCGGACCATGACCGGTACGTTCTCGGCCACGTACGAGGACGGCGTCCAGGGCCACTGCAGCGGCTCGATGAACTTCACCGCGGCCTGGTACGGCGACTACACGCTGTAGGAAGACGCCCGATAGCTCCGGGTGGGCTCGAACCACCGACCTCACGATTATGAGTCGTGCGCTCTAACCAGCTGAGCTACGGAGCCGTGCGTGCGAGAGTCTAGATCGTGCTCGTTTCGGTGCCCAACGTCAGCGAGGGGTCGCGCGAGGACGTGATCGAGGCGGTCGCGGAGGCCTTCGCGCCGGCTCGACTGCTGCGTCTGCATCGCGATCCCGACCACGGGCGCAGCGTGTTCACGCTGGCGGCGCCGCAGGGCGAGCTGGCGCCAGCTCTGGTGCACGGTGCACAGAGCGCGGTGCGCAGGATCGACCTCCGTGAGCACGGTGGGATCCACCCGCACGTCGGTGCGATCGACGTGGTGCCGGTCGTCTACCTGGACGACGATCAGCGCGGCGCCGCGTGCGCCGAGGCGCTCCCCGCGGCCGCGCTGATCGGCGACGACCTCGGCCTGCCGGTGTTCCTCTACGGCGAGCTCGCCACCGACCCGCGCCACCGCGAGCGCGCGGATCT
>JAICJV010000013.1 GCA_025928265.1 Thermoleophilaceae bacterium | reverse complement strand
CGCGCGCGAGCGCCAGGCGCAGCACGCTCATCCCGATCGCGCACGCCACCGTCACCGAGGACGAGCCGGCGGACCCGGTCTGCCCGGCCCTGGGGAGCGTCTGGCGCCAGTTCAAGCCGGGGCGCACGGGACGGCTGCTGGTCAGCCTTCGCGGCGGCCGCGGGAGCACGCTGTCGGTGTACTCGGGGCGGTTGCCGACCCAGGGGAACGAGCTCGACTGCGTCACGCGCGCGACCTACGGGCGACTCGAGATGAACGTGCCGGCGCGCAAGGGCCGATCGCTCTGGATCCGGGTGGGAGCCGACGGCGCGCCGTCGGGGACGCGCGAGAAGCTGCGCATCGAGAACGGCCGCGGCCAGGTCGTGGTCGACGGCGGGCCGGGCGGCTTCGATCCCACCACCGGTGGCCCCGGCGGCGGCCTGCCCCGCTCCTGCTCGGCGTCGCATCCGGAGCGGTCACGCATCAGCGGGCCTCGGATCCGTGGCAGCGCGGCGGGATTCAACTCGCGCGGTGCGCTCGTGTTCCGGATCAAGGTGCGGCGCGTGGCCATCTGCGACGTGCAGGCCGATCTCGTCGGACCGAAGGGCCGCGTCTATGCCACGGGCATCGCGCGGCGGCTCGGCGGCAGCGAGACGCTGCGACTCCAGCGCACGCGACATCTGCGCCGCGGCAACTACCGGCTGCGTATTACGGCGGTGGACTATCTCGGCAAGCGCGTGACCGTACGCTCGACAGTCAGGGGGAAGCTCCGGTGAAGCGATCGACGAGGCGCGAGCTGATCGGCACGGCCGCCGTGGGCGCGGCCGGCCTCGCCGCTCCGCCCGCATTCGGCCGCCGCGTGCTCAGCTCGCGCGCGGGCGTGGGGCCGGGCAACTTCGTCGATGGAGTGGCTTCCGGCGATCCCACCGCCCACGCCCTCACCTTCTGGTCGCGCCTCTCGACGCAGCGACCGCGCTCGGGCGCGCGCCTCATCGTCGCGCGCGACGAGGGCATGCGCCACGTGGTGGCCACCCGGGTCGTGCCCACCGGCACCGCGATCAACGGCACCCTCAAGAAGCGCGTCGGCCGGCTCAAGCCGTACACCGAGTACTTCTACGTCTGGGAGTCCGGCAACGACGTCTCCGATATCGGCCGCACGCGCACGCTCCCCGACCCGCTCTCCACGCAGCCACTCAACATCGGCTTCTCGTCGTGCCAGAGCTACGCCCAGGGCTACTACAGCCCGCACGTCCACGCGGCCGGCGAGGACCTCGACCTCTACGTCTTCCTCGGCGACTACATCTACGCCGAGGGCAACCCCCAGCGTCCCGGCGAGCCTCGGGCCGACGTGTGGAACGCGCACGACCTGCGTTCCTACCGCGCGAAGTACAAGCTCTACCGCAGCGACCTCGGGCTGCGCAGCCTCCACCAGGTCCACCCCACCGTGCACATCTGGGACGACCACGAGGTGGAGAACGACTACACGGACAACCACCCCGCGCCCTCCCCGCTCCAGAGGACGTCGGCGTACCGCGTCGCGCTCGAGTGGCTGCCGCGCTGGGTGAACAGGCGCGACCGCTTCAAGATCTACAAGCGGATCCCGATCGGGCGCACCGCGGATCTCTTCCTGCTCGACGAGCGCCAGTACCGGACCGTGGACGAGAACAACAAGCCGTTCCGGCTCCTGGGCGACCAGCAGCTCGCCTGGCTGATCAACGGGCTGCAGTCCTCCCAGGCCACCTGGAAGATCGTGGCCAACCAGGTCCTGATCGCGCCGATCGACTACGGGACCGGGCCGCTGGTGGACACCTGGGGCGGCTACGAGGCCACGCGCGCGCAGGTGCTGGGCGCGCTCGAGCGTGCGGGCATCGACAACGTCGTCTTCATAACGGGCGACGCCCACGTGTTCATGGTCAACCGCCTGATCAGCAACGAGGAGTCGCTCCGCAGCAACCCGAACCAGCCCGCCACCGCGATCGAGTACATGGGCGGCTCGGTGACGTCCGCCGGCCCGCAGCGCACCGAGGCCCAGGTGCAGGCGCGCAACCCGTTCAACGTCGAGTTCAACAGCTACTTCCACGGCTACGCGCACATGGCGCTCGATCCCGCCAACCTCGTGACCGAGTACCGCGCGAGCGACATCACGCAGCAGTACGGCGGGACCTTCGCATTCGAGCGCTTCACCCAGCCGGCCGGGGCGAACGAGGTGTCGCGCGAGCAGCTGCGCGGCTAGGGCACGGCGGTCACGAGGCCGCCGTCGACCTGGATCGCGGCGCCGCTCACGTACGACGCATCGCCCGAGAGCAGGAACGCCGCGACGCGCGCCATCTCCTCCGGCTCGCCGTAGCGGCGGAGCGGGATCTGGGACGCCGAGTCGCGCCGGACGTCGTCGACCTCGCGGCCCTCGCGCGCGGCCCGCGCCTCGTCGTTCCCGCGCAGGCGGTCGGTGTCGATCCGGCCGGGCGCGATCGAGTTCACGCGGATGCCGCGCGGGCCCAGATCGCGCGCCAGCACCTTGGCCAGGGCCGCGACGCCCGGCCGGAGCACGTTCGAGGTGTCGAGGCCCGTGATCGGCTGGCGCACCGATGAGGAGGTCACGAAGAGGATCGCGCCGCCATCGCCCAGCAGCGGCACCAGCGCGCGGAGCAGCCGCAGCGGGCCGCCGATGAGCAGCTCGTAGGAGAAGCGCCAGTCCTCGTCGGAGATGTCGAGCGCGTGACCGAGCGGTGGGCCGCCCGAGTTCACGACGATGCCGTCGAGGCGCTCGCCGACCGCCTCCCTGATCCGGTCGGGCGCGCCGGGATCGGCGATGTCCCCGGCTACCGGCGTCGCGCGCCCGCCCAGCTCCGCGGCCGCGGCCTCGACCGCCTCCGCGCTGCGCGAGACCATCACGGCGCGCGCGCCTGCTCGCACGAGCTCCGCGGCGATCGCGTGGCCGATCCCGCGGCTGGCCCCGCCGACGACGAAGGTGCGGTCCCGGAGATCCACCGCCCGGCACCCTACTGCCGTACCGTGGAGTGATGGAGAACGGCATCCGCCTCGGCACGATGTTCAGGCGCGGGGCGCTGATGCTCGTGCTGTTCGCCGGCCTCGGCTATCTGGCCATCCAGCTCGTGCCCGGAGCGAGCGACCGCCTGGCGTCCGCGTCGGCGGGCTGGATCGCGGTGTGCATCGTCGTGGAGCTGGTCGCGTGTGCCGGGTTCGCAGCGTGCTTCACCGCCTGCTTCTCGTACCCGCCGCATCCGGTTCCGCGCGAGCGCACGTCGGAGATCGCGCTGGGCGAGCTGGCCGCGTTCGCGGTCGTCCCCACGGGGCTCGCCGCGCCGCTGCTGCGCTTCTGGGCGCTCGGCCGCGGCGGCATGCCGATCCGCGAGATCGGCGTGCGCAGCGTGGTGCACGCGGTGCTCCTGAACGTGCCGTACCTGGGGGCCGCGCTGGTGCTGGGCGCCTGGGCGGTCTCCGACGCCGGGAGCGGCGATGCGTCCGCCGCGGTCGCGCTGGCGCCGTTCGCGATCGTCGCGGCGGCGTTCGTGATCGCCGGCCTGCTCCTGCTCGCGGGCCGCCGCGGCCGGCGGATCGAACCCACCACGCGCAGCCGGCGTTTCATGCGCGAGCTCGCCACGATCCTCCCCGACGGCCTGCGCGCCATTCCCGACCGCGCTCGTCGCCCGGCGGCGATGGGCGGCGCCGCGGTGTACTGGGCCTGCGACTGCGCTGTGCTGTGGCTCGCGTTCCAGGCGATCGACGCGCCGCAGTCCGTCTGGATCGTCGCGCTCGCCTACATGCTCGGCCAGCTGGGCACCTGGCTGCCGCTGCCCGGAGGGGTCGGCGGCGTCGAGCCGCTCATGGCCGGCGTGCTGCACACCTCGGGCGTGAACCTCGGCGCGTCGGCTGCCGCGATCGTGATCTACCGCGCGGTGTCGCTGGGCCTGCAGGCGGCGGTCGGCGCCGCCGCGGTCGGGCTGCTGGTTCCGGCGGTGCGGGCCGAGGCGGCTACGCGCTCAGGCCGACAGGGCAGCTGACGCCCGTCCCGCCGAGGCCGCAATACCCGTTCGGGACCTTCGAGAGGTACTGCTGGTGGTAGTCCTCGGCGTAGTAGAACTCGCCCGCGGGCGCGATCTCGGTGGTGATCTCGCCGTGGCCCGCCTGCATCAGCCGGTCGCCGAAGATGCGCTTCGACCGCTCGGCCGCCTGGCGCTGCTCGTCGCCCGAGTAGTAGATCGCGGAGCGGTACTGGGTGCCCACGTCGTTGCCCTGGCGCATGCCCTGCGTGGGGTCGTGGCTCTCCCAGAAGAGCTTGAGCATCTCCTCGTATGAGGTCTTCGCCGTGTCGAAGGCCACGAGCACGACCTCCGCGTGCCCGGTGCTGCCGGAGCAGACCTCCTCGTACGTGGGGTTGGGCGTGTAGCCGCCCGCGTAGCCCGCGGCCGTGGTGTAGACGCCGGGTGCCTGCCAGAACGCGCGCTCGGCTCCCCAGAAGCAGCCCATCGCGACGACCGCCGTCTGCACGCCCTCCGGAAACGGCGGCTCGAGCGGCGTGCCGAGCACGTCGTGGCGCGCGGGCACGGGCATCCGATCGGGGCGACCCTCGAGGGCGCGCTCCGGGTCGATCATCTTCGTCTTCTCGCGGAAGAACAGCATGCTTCCAGCCTAGCTTCCCGTGGCGGCCTTGATCGCGTCCTCGAGCTCCGCCTTGGAGTAGGCGCCCTCGAGCCTGGCCGCGATACGACCGTGCTTGTCGATCGCGAACGCCCACGGCTCGGTCTCGAGGTGGTATGCGAGCACCTGTGGACGCAGGCACTCGGTCTGCGGGCGCGTGCCCTCGAGGCAGCCGGGCTTGATCGTGTTGTCGCGATAGATCTCCATGTGGATGAAGTCGGCGGCGCCCTTGGTCTCGTTCTTGAGCTCCTCGGCGATGTCCACGACGGGACCGCACACGCGGCTCTGGCAGAGCGCGGGCGTGGCGAACACGAGGATCGCCGGCTTCTTGCCGACGACGTCGGCGAAGTTCACGTCGTGCATGTCGTCCGGCGGGGTGCGCGTGTCGATCGACTGCACGTCGCCGTTGACTGACTTCACGGTCGGCGTGTCGATCACCGGCGCCTTGTCGCCCACGTTCGGGACCGGGTCGTGCGCGAGCACGCGTGCGGCGATCGGGTCCGTGGCCACCAGACGCCCGTCGAGCTTGGCAACCGCCATCACGGCGTAGGTGCCCGGCTTCTTGAACGGGATGTGGGTCACGTAGAGCGACTTGGCGGAATCCGGGTCCTTCGCCACGGTCTCGCTCTGGTAGGGCGGTGCCACCGTCAGCGACTCACCGCGCGCGGGGAACGGGCCGCTCACCTTGCGGCTGCCCGACGGGGCCACGTACAGCGCCACGGGGACGCCGGAGATCTGCTTGCGCGCCGTCGTGAAGAGCGCGAAGCCGTAGCGATTCCTGCCGCGGTCGAGCTGCTGGACGGTGGGCGCCAGAACGGGGCCGGCGCCGAGGCCGCTCTTCAGCTCGAGCATCGACTTCCCCCTGACCGACGGGAAGTCGCTGGCGGCCGGTGCCGACGCTGCCGTCGAGCTGTTGCTGTCGTCACTGCTGGAACCGCCGCAGGCGGTGAGGGCGAGGGCGAGCGCCGCGAAGAGCGCCGCCGCGGGGATCGTGCGCGAAGTCATAGGGGGCGAAGCCTAGGGAAGCGGCTTCAACGCCCCGTAAGACGCGCTCTGTGTAGGGTGCCCCGCGGAATGGCGGGACGCGCGGCGCTCATCACGGGAGGCTCGAGCGGGATCGGCCTCGCGATCGCCCGCGCGCTCGGCGAGGAGGGCTACGGGCTGACGATATCGGCCCGGCGGCCGGACAAGCTCGAGCAGGCGGTGAAGGGGCTGACCGACGCCGGGCTCGACGCCCAGGCGGTGGCCGCGAACATGACCGACGAGGACGACATCAAGCGCGTGGTGGCCGCACATCGCGACCGCTACGGCCGGCTCGACGTGCTCATCAACAACGCGGGTGTGGGGATCGGGTCGCCGATCGCCGAGGCCGAGACGAAGAAGCTCGACATGCAGCTCGACGTGAACCTGCGCGCGGTCTACCTCACGCTGCGCGAGTGCATCCCGATGCTGAAGGAGGCGGGCGCCGAGCACCGCAAGGCGCTGGTGGTGAACACCGCGTCGATCGCCGGGGTGCGCCACCAGCCGTGGCTCGCGGCGTACTCCGCGACCAAGGCGGGCGTGATCGCGCTGTCGGGCGCGGCCCACGGCGAGCTCTCGGGCGACGGGATCCAGGTGACGGCATTCGCGCCCGGATTCGTCGACACGCCGATGACCGACTGGACGAAGGGTCAGATCCCGCCCGAGGACATGATCCGGCCCGACGACCTAGCTGAGGCTGTGCGTTTCCTCCTGCGGACGTCGCCGGCCTGCATCGTCCCCGAGATCCGCTTCATCCGGCCCGGGGAGAGCTAGCCGCGCCTTCTCCACCGACTCCGCCTGCGCAAGTGCAGCCTGGAAGTCGTCGTAGCGGCGGAAGACGCGCAGCCACGCCCAACCAGGGCGATCGCGAAGCTCCCTGAGCCGCGACCGCTCGCCGGTATCCCGCTTCTCCGCTTTCCGCTTTCCGCTTTCCCGATGCGCGGCGACGGCGGTAGCAAGCTCCGACTCCCCGTACATCAGCGACGCCTCCAGCATCGCCCGCAGCGTGTTGAGCTCCCGCTCGGTCGCCGGCCGCGACTTCTTGCGCGCGCCGGTGTAGCGGTCCCACGCCTTGGCGAAGCTCGCGAGGCTCGTGCGTCCGCCGTGACGGTGCGCCGCGAGCATCGGGCAGACGCCCCCGCGCCGGTCCGTGTACGCGCCGACGATGATCTCGTTCGCGTGGATCCCCTCGAGCATCGCTCGACGGGTCCGCTCGGGCAGGCAGTCGATCGCCTGCCTCAGTTCCTGTGCAACTCTGCGCTTCGTTCTCATCTGGATGCGGACCCTTAGGATGCCCGGCCCAACAGAAAATTAACGGACGCCGTCGTCATCACCAAGACGACCCCTTCTACTGAAACGGATCATTCATGCGGTTAGGCCTCCACGTCGGCTACTGGGGACTCGGGCTCACGTCCGAGCAGCAACTCGCGCTCGTGCGCGAGGCGGAGTCGCTCGGCTACGACTCCGTGTGGGCTGCCGAGGCGTACGGATCGGACACGGCGACCGTGCTCGCATGGCTCGCCTCGCAGACCGAGCGGATCAAGATCGGGTCGGCGATCTTCCAGATCCCGGGCCGCTCCCCCGCCATGACGGCGATGACGGCGGCCACGCTCGACAACATCTCCGACGGCCGGATGATCCTCGGCATCGGCACCTCCGGCCCGCAGGTCGCGGAGGGCTGGCACGGCCAGCGGTTCGCGAAGCCGCTCGAGCGCACACGGGAGTACGTGGCGATCCTGCGGAAGGCGCTCGCGCGCGAGCGCGTCGAGTTCCACGGCAACCAGTACGAGCTGCCGCTGCCGGATGGCCCGGGCAAGGCGCTGAAGCTGATGATCGCGCCGGTCCAGGAGCGAATCCCGATCTACATCGCCGCGATCGGGCCGAAGAACACGCAGCTCACGGGTGAGATCGCGGACGGCTGGATCCCCACGTTCTTCTCGCCCGAGCACGTCGGCGAGATGCGCAAGCTGCTCGAGGAGGGCGCGGCGCGCGCCGGCAACGGGAAGCGGATCGACGACGGGTTCGACATCGCGCCGACCGTGAACGTTTGCGTCGCCGACGACGTCGAGAAGGCGCGCGACGCGATGCGCCCGGTGCTCGCCCTGTACGTGGGCGGCATGGGTTCGCGCAAGCAGAACTTCTACAACAAGCTCGTGCAGCGCTACGGCTACGAGGACGCCGCGCGCGAGGTGCAGGACCTGTATCTCGACGGCAAGAAGGAGGAGGCCGCCGCGGCGCTCCCGGGCGAGCTGATCGACAAGGTGTCGCTTGCCGGGCCGGCCGATCGCATCAAGGAGCGGCTGGAGCTGTACCGCGAGGCCGGCGTCGGGACGCTGATGATCACGCCAATGGCGTGGAGCGCGGAGGAGCGGAGCTCGATGATGCGCACGGTCGCAGAACTGCTCTGAGTTCCGGCAGCCCGCAGCCCGCAGCCCGCAGATTTCTGCTGGCGGCCTTTGGCGACCCGGGCCATGCGTTCCCGGCGATCGCTCTCGGGAAGGCGCTCGCCGCGCGCGGGCACGACGTGTGCCTCGAGACGTGGTCGCGCTGGCGGGAGCATGTCGAGCGCGAGGGCATGCGGTTCGCCGCGGCGCCCGAGTACACGGTCTTCCCCGGCGGCGAAACGCCGGGGCTCAAGCCGTACCAGGCGGCGGTGCGGGCGTCGGCGGTCACGCACGAGCTGATCGAGGAGTTCGCGCCCGAGGCGGTGGTGGCGGACATCCTCACGGTCGCTGCGGCGCTCGCCGCCGAGAAGTCGGAGCGCCCATGGGCCACCCTCGTCCCCCACGTGCTGCCGGTGTTCGAGCCGGGCTGGCCGCCGTACTCCGCGGGCGCGCGGCTCCCGCGCACGCCGATCGGCCGCGCGATGTGGCGCGGGCTCGAGCCGGCCCTGCGCGGCGGCCTCGAACACGGGCGCAAGGACCTCAACGGAGCGCGGGCGCGCGTCGGGCTGCCGCCGCTCGAGCACGTGCACGGCGGGATCTCGCGCGAGCTGGCGATCGTGGCCACGTTCCCGCAGCTCGAGTACCCGCGCAGCGCGTCGCCGCCGTGGGCGCGCGTGACCGGGCCGCTGCTGTGGGAGCAGCCGTACGAGGACGTGGAGCCGCCGCCGGGCGACGAGCCGCTCGTGCTGATCGCGCCGTCGACGGCGCAGGACCGCGAGCAGCGGATGCTGCGGGCGGCGCTGGAGGGGCTGGCGGCCGAGCCCGTGCGCGTGCTCGCGACCACCAATCGGAGGCCACCCGACGGCGGGGTCGACGTACCGCGGAACGCCAAGCTCGTGGACTGGCTCTCCTACGCCCGCACGATGCCGCTCTGCGACGTGGTGGTCACGCACGCGGGCCACGGGACGGTGGTGCGCGCGCTGGCGAGCGGGGTTCCGCTCGTGGCGTGCCCGGCCGCGGGCGACATGGGCGAGAACGCGGCGCGTGTGGCCTGGGCGGGCGTCGGCGTGTCGCTGCCGCGCCGGCTGGTGACCGCGCGAGGCATTCGGCTGGGCGTCCGCCGGGTGCTGGCGCAGCCTTCGTACGCGCGACGGGCGCGGCAGATGCGCGCGTGGGCGCAGCTGCACGACGGCGGCGAGCGTGCGGCTCAGGCGGTCGAGGAGCTGGCGCCGCGGTGACGGCCATCGAGCGGCACGGCGGACAGCGCCGCGCGCGCCCGTACCTCGCCGGTCAGCTGCGGCGGCTGACGACCTGATCGAGCAGCTCGGACCGGCGCTCCCGCGGCCGCTCGCGCTCGAGCCCGCGTAGCCGGCGCAGGGGAAGGACGAACCACAGCCCGAGGAAGGTGGCGCCGGCGAGCACGCTCGTCACGATGGAGAGGACATCCGAGTAGAGGAAGTGCGTCACGAGCAGGATGGCGGCCGTCAGGGCGACGCCGAGGACGCCGAACCCGAGAACGGCAAGCCGGTTCGCCGTGAAGACGATGTGCCGCTTGTCGTCGGCGCGGAACTCGATCCGGTGAATGGCGGACGGAGCTATCAGGAAAGCCATCGCGATGGCCGTGCCGACGAGCGTGACGAAGTACACGCCCCTCTCGAAGCCGGTGGTCTGCCCGAATCGCTGGTTGAAGGGGACCGCGAGCAGGAACGCGAACAGGACCTGGACGCCGGGGAGAGCGACCCGGAGCTCGCCAAGCAGCTCGTTCAGATTGCGGTCGAGCCGCTCGTGCTCCGTCTCGTTGCGGTTCGGCGGCATGCGAGAGCTAGGTACCCCTGCGGAGTGGGGCGAGAACCATCTGCGGCCGCCCTTAACGTTGACCTATGGATCGTGGCGCGCTCGAAAGGCTCGTTTGCCGCGGCCTGACCATGAGACAGATTGCGGCGGAGTTGGGCATACACCCGCGAACGGCGTCGGCATGGCTTCGCGAGCATGGACTCCAGACCGAGCGTCAGCGCCGCAGGACAGCAGTCGGCGAGCGGGCCGAGCTGAGCTGTCCGGCGCACGGAACGACAATGTTCGTACGGAAGGGTGAGGGTGGGTGGCGCTGCCTCAAGTGCCGCTCTGAAGCCGTTACCCGCCGTCGGAAGCGTCTGAAGGAGATCCTTGTCTCGGAGGCGGGCGGCGCATGCGCCGAATGCGGCTACTCGCGCTCATTCGCTGCGTTGCATTTCCATCACCTCGACCCTGCGGAGAAACGCTTCTCGCTTGCGGGTCGGGGCATCACAAGGTCGCTCGAGGAGGCGCGCAAAGAGGCCCGAAAGTGCGTGCTACTCTGCTCGAACTGTCACGCCGAAGTGGAGGTAGGGGTGCGCCATCTTCAGGCGAAGCAGTCCACTGCCGATCACAAGGCGGAGAGCATTCCGGGGTAGCTCAATTGGTAGCAGCGTCCGGCTGTTAACCGGAAGGTTGTGGGTTCGAGTCCCACCCCCGGAGCTAGCACGAAGAAGGCCGCCCTCGGCGGCCTTTCTCGTTCGGATCCGGCGCTAGTCCGTCGTGTCCTTGAGCTTCTGCGCCTCGCGCGAGTTCTTCAGCTTCGAGAGCGTCCGGGACTCGATCTGGCGCACGCGCTCGCGCGTGACGCCCACCTCGGAGCCGATCGCCTCGAGCGTCATCGGCTCGCCCGAGGAGAGCCCGTAGCGCAGCTCGAGAACGCGGCGCTCGCGCCACTGCAGCTGCTTGAGCGCGTCCTCGAGGTCGACCGAGCGGAGGTCGTTCGAGACCTGCTCGAGCGGCGCATCGTGGAGGTCGTCCTCGATGAAGTCCGCGAGGCGGGAATCGGCGCCGTCGCCGGTGCCGACGGGCGTCTCGAGCGAGACCGGCTCGCGCCCGAGCTCGAGGATCTCCTCGACCTGGTCCGCGGACATCTCGACCTCGGCCGCGATCTCCTCCGGCGTGGGCTCGCGGCCGTTCTTCTGGACGAGCGCGCGGCGGACGCGGCCGACGCGGTTCATGCGCTCGACCATGTGCACGGGAATGCGGATGGTGCGCGACTGGTCGGCGAGCGCCCGGGTGATCCCCTGACGGATCCACCACGTCGCATACGTTGAGAACTTGAAGCCGCGGCGCCAGTCGAACTTCTCGACGGCGCGGATCAGGCCCAGGTTGCCCTCCTGGATCAGATCGAGCAGCGTGAGCCCGCGGCCGGTGTAGCGCTTCGCGATCGACACGACCAGGCGCAGGTTGGCCTCGATCAGCTGGTTCTTCGCGGACATGTCGTTCATCTCGACACGCTTGGCCAACCGGACCTCGTCCTCCTTCGTCAGGAGGCGGACCTTGCCGATCCGCTTCAGGTACGCGCGAACAGCGTCGTCCGAGCCGCCCTCGGGCTCGGGAACCGGCAGCCCGGCGCTGACAACGCCTCCCTCGTCGAAGAGGTCGCGGACGTTGGAGGCGCCGCTCGTGTTCTCGTCGGACTCGTCAACCGGCACTGTGTTCAAGCGATTCAAAGCGTCAACCCCATCAACTCGTCGATTTGGTCGCGCAGCCGCTGCCGGTCTCTGGCAAGCGTCCGCTGGACGTCGAAGTCTTGGTCCTGCTCCGCGCGCCTGAGTCCGCGATTCACGCGCGCGAGATCCAGCTGGAGAAAAGTCAGTCGAAGAGCCTCTGCGGACACATCGTCATTTTCGGCCCTCAGCACCACGTCTTTAATCAGCACGGCGAATGATTCATCGTCATCCGGTAGGGCGATTAGCGGGTCATCCCAGTGGCTGAGCAGATGCTCACGGACCCGCCACAGCGGCTCATACGAGAAGTGATCGCGCTCGAGCCGCTCCAGATACTCCTTACCCAGCTCGGAGCCATGGCACATGGCCAGGAAGCCGCGCTCGGACTTGGCGACCGCGTCGAGCGGAGCCAGCGGCGCCCGGGGGCGCGGTCGCGACGCCTCGGCCGAAGGCGCCGTAGAGGGCGAGTCCTGACTCATGACGTAGCTGGGATCGACGTTGAGCCTGTCTGCAACCAAACGCACGAGCTCGTCGCGAGTTGCGGTCCGCGGGGGGACCCCCGCCACGATCGGACGCAGTGCCGCCAGCGCGTGATCGCGCCCGCGCGGGGTCCCGAGGTCCGCGGAGGCGAGCACACGACGCACCTCGAACTCCGCCACCGTCAGCGCCCGGTCGAGCAGCGAGAGGAAGGCGCCGGCGCCGTTCTCCGCCACGAGCTCGGCTGGATCGCGCCCGTCCGGAAGCTGGACCACGAGCAGCTCGAGGTCACGATCGCGCGCCATATGGCCGGCGCGCAGCATCGCCTCCTGTCCGGCGCTGTCGGCGTCGAGCGCGAAGTACGCGGTGGGCGCCGCTCGCCGCAGCTCCTGCAGCTGCTCGTTGGTGAGCGCCGTGCCCATGATCGCCACCGCCTCCCTGATCCCCGCCTGGTGCAGGGCGAGCACGTCGGTGTAGCCCTCGACCGCCACGATCCGGCCGGCGCTCGCCGCGGCCGGCCGCGCCTGGTGGATGCCGAAGAGCTGCCTGCCCTTGTGGTAGATCGAGTTCTCGGACGTGTTGAGGTACTTCGGCCCGCGCCCCTCCCCCAGCGTCCGCGCGCCGAACCCGAGCACGCGACCGCGGGCGTCCGCCAGCGGGAACATGATCCGGCCGCGGAAGCGGTCGTAGACCCCGCCTCCGTTCCGGCCCTGCTGGGCGAGCCCGGCGGCGAGCAGCTCCTCGCGCGAGAAGCCGTCGCGCTGGGCCGCGAGCAGCACCTTGTCCCACGCGCTCGGCGAGTACCCGACGCGGTAGGTGCGCAGGACCTCCTCCTCGAGGCCGCGGCTCGCGAGATAGTCGCGCGCGTGGGCAGCCTCGGCCGACTCCCACAGAACGCGCTCGTAGTAGGAGGTCGTGCGCTCGATCAGCTTGAGCAGGCGCTCGCGCCGCTTGCGCTCCTCCTCCGCCTGGGGATCCTCCTGCTCGCGCTTGAGCTCGACGCCGTAGCGGTCGGCGAGCGACTCCACGGCCTCGCGGAAGTCGAGTCCCTCCATCGCCTCGACGAACCCGATCGCGTCCCCGGAGGCCCCGCACCCGAAGCAGTGGTAGAAGCCGCGCTGGGCGTCGACCGAGAACGACGGCGTGCGCTCGTCGTGGAACGGGCACAACGCGGTCCACCTGCTGCCCACCCGCCGCAGGTCCGTCCTGGCACCCACGAGCTCGACCATGTCGACCGCGTCCTTCACGCGCTCGATCGAGTCCTTCGTATAGAGCCTCATTCAGGCAACCAGGCTAGACGCTGAATGGCCGTCTGACAGCGTCAGAGCGCTCTTGGCAGCGATAATTCAGTGAACGCGCGCAGGGCGAAACGGTCGGTCATCCCGGCCAACCAGTCCACGATCCGATCCGTGTCCGATGCGCCCTCGACCATCGCCGGCGGCGGCTCCTCCGAGTAGTGCGCGAACAGCGCCCGCAGCATCCGCTCGATCCGCTCGGCCTCGCTGCGCGTGACCTGGCCGATGTAGACGCGGTCGAACATGAACGCCCGCAGCCGCATCATCGCCTCACCGGCCTCCGGGCCCTGCACGATGTCGCCGGCGGCCGAGGAGCGCTCGACCATGTCGCGCACGAGCGTGTCGATCCGCGCCGAGCTGCTCGCGCCGAGCGCCTCGATCTCGGCGCGTGGGAGATCATCGGGCCGCAGGACGCCGGCGCGAAGAGCGTCGTCGATGTCGTGGTTGATGTATGCCACCCGGTCGACCAGCCGCACGATCCGCGCCTCCAGCGTGGCGGGCAGATCGGGGCCCGTGTGGTTCAGGATCCCGTCGCGGACCTGCTCGGTGAGGTTCAGCCCGGCGCCGTCGCGCTCGAGCCGCTCGACGATCCGCAGCGAGTGGTGGTTGTGGCGGAAGCCGACCCCGTAGCGCTCGCGCAGGCACGCGTCGAGCACGTCCTCGCCGATGTGGCCGAACGGCGGATGGCCGAGGTCGTGGCCGAGCGCGATCGCCTCCGCGAGGTCCTCGTTCAGCCCGAGCGCCCGTGCCACCGTGCGCGCGATGCCGGCCGCTTCGAGCGTGTGCGTGAGCCGTGTCCGGTAGTGATCCCCCTCGGGCGAGATGAACACCTGCGTCTTGTGCTTGAGCCGCCGGAACGCCTTGGAATGAACGATCCGGTCGCGATCGCGCTGGAACGGCGTGCGCAGCGGCGAATCGGGCTCTTCTCTCGCGCGGAGCGCCGGATACGAGCGGGCAGCGAGGGGCGAGAGCAGAGTCGCCTCTGCGGCCTGCATCCGCTCGTGGAAGGAGATTTCGGCCGCTACTGCCATGTATGCGATTGTGGCAGCGCGACCGGCGGCAGCCCGCAGCCCGCAGGCTGCCTTCTGCGGGCTGCTATCCGAGCTGTGCCTGCGCCGCCGCGACCCTCGCAATGGGTACTCGGTACGGCGAGCAGCTCACGTAGTCGAGCCCGGCCATGTCGAAGAAGGCGATCGACTCGGGGTCACCGCCGTGCTCGCCGCAGATGCCGAGCTTGAGCTCAGGCTTCGCCTCGCGGCCGGTCCAGGCGGCCAGCCGCACGAGCCACCCCACGCCCGGCTTGTCGATCGTCTCGAACGGGCTGCGGTCGAGCACCTTGTCCTCCATGTAGCGCGAGAGGAAGCCGCCCTCGACGTCGTCGCGCGAGAAGCCGAGCGCGGTCTGGGTGAGGTCGTTCGTGCCGAACGAGAAGAAGTCGGCCTCCTGGGCGATCCGGTCGGCCACGAAGCACGCGCGCGGCAGCTCGATCATCGTGCCCACCTGAACCTCGAGCTCACCGCCGTTCTCGTCCGCGACGACCTTCTCCACGAGCTTGCGCATCTTCTGAAGCTCGCGCTCGTAGGCCACTAGCGGGATCATGATCTCGATCAGCGGCGCCCTGCCACAGCGCTCGGTCACCGCCTTTGCCGCGCGCACGATCGCCTGCACCTGCATCGCGTAGATCTCGGGGTGGATGATCCCGAGGCGGACCCCGCGGGTGCCGAGCATCGGGTTGGTCTCGTGGAGCGAGTGGATCCGCTCGAGCGTGTGCTCGAGGTCCTCGAGGTCCGGCGTGCGCTCGATCCGCGCGCGTTCGACCTGCTGCGAGATCTCCTCGAGGTCGGGGAGGAACTCGTGCAGCGGCGGGTCGAGCAGGCGGATCGTGACCGGCAGGTCCTCCATCGCCTCGAACAGGCCCTCGAAGTCCTTTTGCTGAAGGGGTAGGAGGTTCCCAAGGGCCTCGCGTCGGTCCTCCTCGGACTCGGCCATGATCATCGCCCGCATCTTGGGCTGGCGGTCGGCGGCCATGAACATGTGCTCGGTCCGGCAGAGGCCGATGCCCTCGGCGCCGAACTCGCGCGCCCTGCAGGCGTCCTCCGGAGTGTCCGCGTTGGCGCGCACGCCCAGGCGCCGGATCTCGTCAGCCCACTCCAGGATCTGCTCGAAGTTCTCGTCCACCTCCGGGTCCACCAGCGGCACGTCGTCGACCGTCACCTCGCCGGTCGTGCCGTCAAGCGCGATGCGGTCGCCCTCGTGCAGGACCGTGCCGTTCACGCGGACCTCCTTCGAGCCGAGGTCGATCTCGAGCGCGGACGCCCCCGTCACCGCCGGGCGCCCCATGCCGCGCGCAACGAGCGCCGCATGGCTCGCCTTGCCGCCCTCGCTCGTGACGATCCCCTTTGCCGCGAAGAAGCCGGCCACGTCGTCGGCCTCCGTGAACGGACGCACGAGCACCACGTCGCGGCCCGCCGCCGACGCCGTGACCGCGTCGTCGGCGGTGAACACGATCTCGCCCTTGGCCGCGCCCGGCGAAGCGCTCACTCCCTTCGCGAGCACGTCGTAGTCCGCGTTCGCCTCGAAGGTCGGGTGAAGGAGCGCGTCGAGCTTGTCGGCGTGGATGGTCGCGAGCGCCTCCTCCTTCGTCAGGAGCCCCTCGTTCACCGCGTCCACCGCGAACCGCACCGCAGCCTGCGCAGGCCGCTTCGCGTTGCGGGTCTGGAGCATGTAGAGGTGCTCCTCCTCCACGGTGAACTCCGTGTCCTGCATGTCCTTGTAGTGGGACTCGAGCGTCTTCAGGATGTCCATCAGGTCTGAGTACGCCTCGGGCATCTGCTCCTTCATCTCGGAGATGTCCCGAGGCGTGCGTACCCCCGACACGACGTCCTCGCCCTGCGCGTTGACGAGGTAGTCGCCCGACGGCTCGGGCGCGCCCGTGATCTCGTCGCGACTGAACGCGACGCCCGAGCACGACGTGTCGCCCTTGTTGCCGAAGACCATCTGCTGGACGTTGACCGCCGTGCCCCACTGGTCCGGGATGTGGTTGATGCGCCGGTACTCCTTCGCGCGCGGCGAGTCCCACGAGTCGAACACGGCGCGGATGGCCTGCGCCAGCTGCTCCTGCGGGTCCTGCGGGAAGTCCTCGTCGGTGACGTCGCGGTAGAGCGCCTTGAAGTCGTCGACGAGGCCCTTCAGGTCGTCGACGGAGAGCTCGGTGTCGTCCTTCACGCCGGCGTCCCTCTTGCGCCGCTTGATCGCATCCTCGATCTTCTCGCCCGGCACGCCACGGCAGACGTTGCCGAACATCTGCACGAAGCGGCGGTAGGAGTCCCAGGCGAAGCGCTCGTTCTCGGTCTTCTTCGCCAGCCCCTCGACGGAGCGGTCGCCCAGGCCCAGGTTGAGGACGGTGTCCATCATCCCCGGCATCGACTCGCGCGCGCCCGAGCGGACCGACACGAGCAGCGGGTCGTCATCGTCGCCCAGCTTCTTGCCGGTCTTCTTCTCGAGGTCGGCGAGCGCCTCGGCGACCTGCTCCTCGAGGCCCTCGGGCTCCTCGCGGCCGGCCTCCATGTAGGCGACGCACGCGTCCGTCGTGATCGTGAACCCGGCGGGGACCTTGTCCTCACCCAGGACGCGTGTCATCTCGGCGACGCCTGAGCCCTTGCCGCCGAGCAGATCGCGCATCTCCTTCGAGCCCTCGGAGAACTCGTAGACCCATTTGGTTGCCTGACCCGCCAAGGCGGCGACAGTCTAGGCGACCCTTCTCAACCTCACATGGGCATGGTGTTCGAGCGTCTCGCCGATCGCGCGGTCGGCCTGCGCGAGTGCTCGCTCCGGCGCATCGGGCGCGTCCGCAAGCGGACGGCCGAGCGCCATGACCAGGAACTCGTGCGCCTCGCCGCTGAGCGGGAACGATCCGGCCTCGCAGCCGGGGCACACCACGCCGCCGGCGCTGGCCGAGAACGCCGACAGATGCTCGCGCTCGCCGCACGAGGCGCACGCGGCCAGCTCGGGCGCGAACCCGGCTGCCAGCAGCAGCTTGAGCCGGAAGCTGAGCGCGTGGGCGCGCGTGGCGGCGTGCGGGTCGCCACCCAGCAGCCGCAACTCGCGGCAGAGCAGGTTGTAGGCGGGCTCGTTCGGCTCGGCCGAGTCGAGCAGGCGCAGCACCGCGTCGCACGCCTGCGTGGCGCGCTGGAGCGCCGCCCAGCTCTCGCGCAGGCCCGGGTGGGCGTCGACCGTGTCCACACCCGTCACCGTGCAGAGATCGCCGCGCCCCTGGCGCAGGATCAGATTCACACGCGAGAGCGGCTCGAGCCGTCCGCCGAGCCGCGACTTCACCCTGCGCGCACCCTTCGCTATGGCGCCGAGACGGCCATGCTCGCGGCTGTAGAGGTGCAGGATCCGGTCGGCCTCGCCGTACCTGATCGAGCGGAGCACGACTGCCTCTGTCTTGAACGGCGCGGCCACTATCTAGACTTTCGCGCCCATGGCGGACGTCAACGGGTCCCGCATAACGATGTACACGACCGACCCATGTGGGTTCTGCCGGCAGGCGAAAGCCCTGCTGAGCGCGCGTGGCGTCGAATACGAGGAGATCAACCTCGCCAAGGACCCCTCCGGCCGCGCCGCCCTCGTGGAGCGCACCGGCCAGATGACGTTCCCGCAGATCGTGGTGGGCGAGCGATCGATCGGCGGCTTCCGCGAGCTGCTCGAGGCCGATCGCGACGGCACGCTTCAGACGCTGCTCGCGGCGTAGCTTCCTCCCGCTGGTCTGGCGCGCGCCGGGCGCACAGAAAGTCGCGGGCGGCCAGACCTGCTCTGATCGCCGGCCGGGTGCTGGTGGGGCTTGGCGCGATCCTGTTCCTCCTCCCGCTGCTGCACCTGATCGTGAACGGGCGCGACCGCGCGACGGCGACGTGATCGGGAGGGCGCGTCGCGTGCGAAACTAGGGCTCGATGCTCGTCTTCGCACATGCCGGACATTGGATCGAATCGCTCCTGATCCTGGTGCCCACGCTGGGCTTCATCATCTGGCTCGTGGTGGTGACGATGCGCGAGCGGCGCCGCGAGCGGCGCGAGGGCACCCGGAGCTAGGTGCGCCGCTTCGCCCGCGGGCGCGGCTGGCAGCGCTCGCACACGTAGGTCCCGCGTCCGGCTGCGCGCATCTTCTTGACGGGTGCGCCGCAGCGCACGCACGGCTCGCCCTCGCGCAGGTGGATCAGGAAGCGGTCCTGGAAGCTCCCGCGCGCGCCGTCGGGATGGCGGAAGTCGTCGATCGACGCGCCGCGCGCGTCGATGCCCGCCTCGAGCGACTCGATCACGGCGCCGCGCAGGGCCTCCAGTTGCGGGCGCGTGAGATTGCCGACCGGCCGCTGCGGATGGATCCGCGCGCGGAACAACGCCTCGTCGGCGTAGATGTTGCCGACTCCCGCGATCCGCTCCTGGCTGAGGAGGAACGCCTTGACCGGCTGCTTGCGGCCCTTCGCGAGCGCGCGCAGGCCCTCCGTGGTGAAGTCGGGGCTGAGCGGCTCGACCCCCAGCCGCTCCGAGAAGTACGTGTCGCGCGCGGCGTCGCCCAGGAGCACCACGCCCGTGCCGAACCGCCGCGGGTCGGTGAAGAGCGCCTGCTCGCCCGAGTCGAGCACGATTCGCACGCGCACGTACGGGGGCTCGGGGTCATCGCGGCGGACGAGCAGGATGTTGCCGGTCATCCGCAGGTGCATGACCAGGTGGACCTCGTCCTCGAGCACCCAGTCGAGGTATTTGCCGCGCCGCTCGATGCGCTCCACGCGGCGCCCGTCCACGGCGGCCCTCAGTTCCTCCGGCGGCGCGGGCTCGCACCAGCGCGGATCAAGCACCTGAATCAGCTCGATCACCCGGCCCTCGACGGCGGGGGCCAGAGCACGGCGGATGGTCTCTACCTCGGGGAGTTCCGGCACTACCCCGAGCTTACGAGCGCCGGCGTGAACGGCTCGCCCGGAAGATCCGCGTCGTGCCCGCTGATCCAGCGCAGCGCGCTCGCCCCGACGCACGCCATCGCGGCGTCCACCCGCCGGCCGTCCTGCCCCGCGAACGTCGCGAGCAGCGGCGAGTACTCGCGCGTGTGGTCGGTGCCCGGATGCGCGGGATCGCAGCCGTGATCGGCGCAGATGCAGAGCAGGTCGCCGGGACCCATCCGCTCGAGCCACTCCCCGACGGCCGTGTCGATCTCCGCGAGCGCCGCCGCGAACCCCGCGACGTCCTTGCGATGGCCGTGTACCTGGTCGGTGTCGACGAGGTTGGCGAAGACGAGGCCCCGGCCCGCGTCGTCCATCAGCCTGCCGACCGAGTCCAGCGCCGTGCGGTTGTCGTGGCCGGGATGCACCCGCGTGATCCCGCGCTCGAGGAAGATGTCGGCCACCTTCCCCACCGCGTGCACCTCCATCCCGTCCTCGCAGAGCTCGTCGAGATAGCTGCGCGCGGGCGGTGCGATGGCGAAGTCGTGGCGTCCCGACGTGCGGCGGAACGCGCCCGGGTCGCCGTCGAACGGGCGCGCGATCACGCGGCCGACGTCCAGCATCCGCCGGGCGATGCGGCAGTAGTCGTAGAGCTCCTCCTCGGAGACGACCGAGGTGTGCGCCGCCACCTGGAAGACCGAGTCCTGCGAGGTGTAGACGATGAGGTCGCCGGTGCGCATGTGCTCCTCGCCGAACGCCGCGATCGCACCGAGCCCCTCGGCGCGCGCGTTGCAGATGACCCCGCGCCCCGTGAGCTGCGCGAACTCGCCGATCAACTCGGCCGGAAACCCGTCGAGGTACACAGGCAGCACCGGCGCGGGGATTCCCATCAGCTCCCAGTGACCGGCCGTCGAGTCCTTGCCGGAGCCGAGCGGCGCCAGCCGGCCGTGCACGACCGGGCGCTCGACAGGCGCGACGCCTTCGATCGGCATCACGTTGCCGAGCCCGAGGCGCTGGAGGACCGGCAGCTCGAGCCCACCCGCCAGCGCGGCCACGTGCGCGAGCGTGTTCGTGCCCTCGTCGCCGTAGCGGCCGGCATCCGGCAGCGCGCCCGCGCCGCAGGCGTCGATCACGATCATGAAAGCTCGGCGCTGCCCATCCATGGGCGATATTCCAGCAGCGTCAGGCAGTCGCGCGCGGGTGCGCCTTGAAGTAGACGTCCTTCAGGCGGTCGCTCGACAGGTGCGTGTAGAGCTGCGTGGTGGCCACGTCCGCGTGCCCCAGCATCTCCTGCACGGAGCGCAGGTCGCAGCCGCCGGCCAGCAGGTGCGTGGCGAACGTGTGGCGCAGCGTGTGCGGGCTCATGCGGTCGGCGAGGCCGGCGCTGGTCGCGTGACGGCGCACGATCTTGTAGAGGCCCTGCCGCGTGAGCGGCTCGCCGCGGAAGTTCACGAAGAGCTGCGCCACGATGCCGCCGTGCACGAGCGCGGGACGCCCGCGCTCGAGGTAGATCCGGACCGCCTGGATCGCGGCGCGGCCTATCGGCACCACGCGTTCCTTCGACCCCTTGCCGCGCGCGCGCAGCACCGCCAGCTCGAGGTCGATGTCGGACACCTCGATGCCGATCGCCTCCGACGCGCGGAGACCGCACGCGTACATCAGCTCGAGCAGGGCGCGGTCGCGCAGCGCCGTCGGCGCGGTGCCGCGCGGCTGCTCGAGCAGCTTCTGCACCTCGGCGCGGTTCAGGACGCGCGGGAGCTTGCGGCCGCGGCGCGGCCCCGAGATCGTGGCGGTGGGGTCCGACTCGCGGATGCTCTCGCGCCGCAGGTGGCGGTAGAACGAGCGCAGGCAGGCGGCCTTGCGGTGGATCGTGGCCGGCGACGAGGCGGGGCGGCCGTTGCCCTCGGCCAGGTACGCGAGGAAGTCGCCGACGTCAGCCGCGGTCGCGGACACCGCATCGGCGCCGCGGCCTTCGAGGAAGCGGCCGAACTGGAAGAGGTCTGAGCGATAGGCCTCGAGCGTGTTGCGGGAGAGCCCGCGCTCGAACTCGAGGTATGCGAGGAAGTCGAGGACGAGGTGCTCGTAGGGACGCGCCTCGGCGGGGGATTCGATCGTAGCCACGTCGAAGGATTCCGCGGTCGCGCGGCCATCCCTCGCCCTGCAACGGGCCTGTCAGCGGCGGACGCGCTTGACCTTGAACTTCGTCTTCGGCTGCTGCGCCACGGGCGTGCGGTTGCCCACCACGTCCTGGACGCCCAGCTGCGCCGTGTAGGTGCCCGGACGGAGCCGGCGGCCGTTGATCTTGCCGTCGAAGTTGATGTAGTTACTGCCGGGCTGCCCGTTGTAGCGGCGCACGCCCATCAGCCTGCGTCCGCGGCGGACGGTGACATAGGCGTCGCCGTCCTCGGTGACGCGGTAGATCCACGCCGCTCCCGGCCGCGGGCAGCCGTGCAGCTTGTAGACCCAGCACAGGTTCTTGCTCTTCGTCAGGTGGAAGTGCGTGACCACCGGCGCCGTGAAGTCGCCCGGAGCCGCGCCCACCGTGACCCAGTCGGCCGACGTGTTCGGGGTTCCGGAGGGGTCGAGGATGACGCCGGGCGCGATCAGATGCACCTGCCCGGCCGTGCCGGGATCCCATGCGCTCGTGGACGTGAGCGTGACCTTCGTGCCATCGGGCGACACCGTCGCGCCGGTCACCGGGCGGTTGGCCTCGGTCATCTCGAGGATGAAGTCGCCGGTCTGCACGCTGTTCGGGTCGACCGGCTCGGTGAATTGCACCACAACCGTGTTCAGGTTCGTGGCGAGGCCGCGGATCAGGTTGGGCGGCGGCCCGGAGGGATCCTGCGCGAGCGCGGCCGGGGCGGCGACGGCCGCCGCGGCCAGGGCGGCGAAGCTGATCGCGAGGCGCCTCACGCCCTGCGCTCCTCGTAGGCCTTGAGCCACAGGAGGCCGACGAGGCTCTTCGAGTCGTGGCAATCCGCGATCGCCGCGTCGAGGTCCGCGAGCGGCACCCTGCGGATCTCGATTCGCTCGTTCTCGTCGCCCTCGGCGGACTGGTCGTGGAGGTCGGTGGCCAGGTACAAGTGGATCTCCTCGTTGGAGAAACCGGGCGAGGAGTAAAAGGTTGCGAGGTGCTTCCAGGTCTTCGCGGCCTTGCCGATCTCCTCGGCGAGCTCGCGCTTTGCCGTCTCGAGCGGCTCCTCCCCCTCCTCGTCGAGCTTGCCGGCCGGCAGCTCCACCAGCGCCTGCTCGTCCACCGCCTCGCGCGGCTGGGCCACGAGGTAGACGAACTCGCCGTCGTGGGCGACGACGGCTACCGCGCCCGGATGGTCGACGGCCTCGCGGTCGGCCTCCTCGCCGTCGTCGTAGCGGACGCGGTCGACGCGGACGGTCGCGATCTTCCCGCTCCAGACCTCTTTGCTGTCAATCCGCTCGAATGCCATCGATCAGCTCTCCCAGCACGTCGCCGCCTGCCAGCGATGCCCGGAAGAAGAGCTCGTCCTCGTCCGGGCCGCGGCCCATGGTACGAGCGGGCAGGCCCGACGCCCGGTAGCCGTCGAGGTCGGCGCGGCCGCTGCGGAACTCGTGCTCGCCCGGAATGCCGAGCCCTTCGGGGACCGCCACGGTCGCCGGGCGCAGCAGCAGACGCAGGACGGTGGCGGTGTGGTGCGAGAGGTCGCGGTGGCGCGGACGCGGATCGCCGGAGGACATCCGCGGGACGATGAGCACGCGGGCGCCGAGTGCCATGGCGGCGTGGGCGTTGTCGAGCGCCGCGATGCCGCCGTGCCCGAGCGCTGTGGCCGAGCCGAGGATGCCCGGGCCGGGCCCCGCTATCGCCGCGTCCCAGCCGAGCGCGCGGATGCCGGCGTGCAGCGCGCCCGGCGTGGAGATGGCCTCGTGCTCCCCGCCGAACGCGGGGCCGGCCGTGATGTGGCCGGCGAGGAGGCCGCGGTCGAGCAGCTCGCGCACGACGCGCGACAGCTGTCCCGGCAGGGCGCCACCGGCGGTCTGCACGTAGCCGATCTTCGCGCCCGGTCTGCGCTCCCCCGCCGCCCAGGCCACGCACGGCAGCTGACCGTGCAGCGAGATCACCGCCACCGGATGCCCGCCGAGGTCGTCGAGCTTGGGCGCCCGCTCCTCGACGGGGTGGACAGCGTGCTGGAGCGAGCTGTAGTTGAGCTTCATCACGTGCGCGCCTTCGACCCCCTGCCGGTCGAGCCCGCGCGTGAGGTTCACGTGCACGATGTCGAAGCCGCCGCTGCCGAGGCCGAGGTCGAGCGCCGCCGTGTTCACGACCACGTCGTCGCCCGGCTCGACCGGCCCCGTCAGCGACTCGAACGAGACCGCGCGCCGCTCCTCGCCGCCGACCTCCACGGTCAACTCGGCGGCCGGGCCGGTACGCTCGACCGAGACGACGCTCCCGCGCCGCAGGACGAGCGAGCTCACGTGGTCGCGCTGTGGTGGACGATGCCGAGCGCGACGTCGAGCATCGTCTCGAGCGCGTCGACCGACACCCGTTCGTCCGGCTGATGGGCCGCCACGGTGCCGTTCGCCACGTTCAGGCACTCGAAGCCGCGCGCGATGAACGAGTTGGCGTCGCTGCCGCCGCCCGTCGAGATCGGTCGCGGCTCGATCTCCGCGTCCTCGAGCGCGCGCGACGCGACGCCCACCGCGGTCGAGCTCTTCGCGATCTTGAAGCCGCGGAACAGCTCCTCCACGTCGATCTCAACGTCGCATGCCCGGTCGGCCGCGGCCTGCGTCATCGCGTCGACGATGTCGCGCGCGGTCGCGGCGGCGCGGTCGTGGTCGATCGAGCGCGCCTCGCACTCCACGC
This sequence comes from Thermoleophilaceae bacterium, assembly GCA_025928265.1. Taxonomy (GTDB): domain Bacteria; phylum Actinomycetota; class Thermoleophilia; order Solirubrobacterales; family Thermoleophilaceae; genus JAICJV01. The sequence continues at coordinate 23,352 of JAICJV010000013.1, read as the reverse complement.
GGCAGCGCTCGGCGACCACGTTCGACGCGGTGCCGCCGATGATGCGCCCCACGTTCGAGGTCGTGATGTCGTCGAGGCGGCCGAAGCGCAGCGAGGCGACCGCGGCCGCGGCGGCCTCGATCGCGTTGTGCCCGTCCTCCGGCGCCAGCCCGGCGTGCGCGGCCTTGCCGTGGAAGCGAGCCTCGATGCTGTAGTAGGTCGGCGCCGCCACGATCAACTCGCCGATCGGCGAGGCGTGGTCGAAGACGAAGCCGAACTCCGACTGCAGCGCGCCCACCTCGAACGCCTTCGCCCCCGCGAGCGCGAGCTCCTCGCACATCGTGAAGAGGATCTCGACTCCGACCGGCGGCGTCCGGTCGAGCGCGGTCAGATGCCGTGCGACCGCGAGGATCACCGCCACGGCGGCCTTGTTGTCGGCGCCCAGGATCGCCTCGTTGCGGTTCTGGAGGACGCCCTCGTCGGTGCGCTCGACCTCGACCGGCGCGTCGAGCGGCACGGTGTCGAGGTGCGCGCAGAGCAGGATCGTGCGGCCGTCGGGCGGGCCCGGGATGCGCGCGAGGAGGTTGCCGGCGTCGGATCCGGTCTCCCCCATGCTCCGGTCCTCCTGGACCTCCAGGCCGAGGGCGCGCAGGTCGGCGGTGACCGCGTCGGCCATCGCGCGCTCGCGCCGCGACGGGCTCTCGATCTCGCAGAGGCGCACGAAGTCGCTTACGAGCTGTTCGCGCTCATGCGCGCTCGCCCGCGGGGGGTGCGTGACGGCGTCCACGACGCAGAAGCTAGCGCGAGCGGGCGGTTCTAGCTCTCGCGCGTCGCGTGCTCGGCTTCTTCGGTCGCACTGGTGCGGCGAAAGCGCGGCTCGCCCTCGGGCACGTGGCCGCCGCCCTGCTCGAGCGACGCCTTCACGAACTCACGGAACAGTGGCTGCGGGCGCAGCGGGCGCGACTTGAACTCGGGGTGGAACTGGGAGGCGACGAAGAACGGGTGGTCGGGCAGCTCGACGATCTCCACGAGCCGCTCGTCCGGCGAGGTGCCCGAGCAGACGAGACCCTGCTGCTCGAGCCGGCGGCGCAGGTGGTTGTTGACCTCGTAGCGGTGACGGTGGCGCTCGTAGACGACGGGCTCGCCGTAGATCTCCTGCGCGCGCGTGCCGTCGTGCAGCTTCACGGGGTCCGCGCCGAGCCGCATCGTGCCGCCCATGTCCCGGACCTCCTTCTGCTCGGGCAGGAGGTCGATGACCGGGAACGGCGTCTCGGGATCGAACTCGGTGGAGTTGGCGCCGTCCATCCCGGCCACGTGGCGGGCGAACTCGGACACGGCGATCTGCATACCGAGGCAGATGCCCAGGTACGGGACGCCGCGCTCGCGCGCGAACCGCGCCGCGCGGATCTTGCCCTCGACGCCGCGGATGCCGAAACCGCCGGGGATCAGGATCCCGTCGCACTCCTCGAGCTGCCGCTCGGCCTCGGCGCGGTCGACCGACTCGGCGTCGATCCAGCGGACCTCCAGCTTCGCGTCGTTGTGGATGGCCGCGTGCTTGAGCGACTCGATCACCGAGAGGTACGCGTCCTCGAGCTGGATGTACTTGCCCACCAGTCCGATGCGAACCGTCTTCTCGGCGGCGTCGGCGCGCTTCACGAGCGCCTCCCACTCGGACAGATCCGCGGGCTCCGGCGGGTCGATCCGGAAGTGCTCGAGGATTTGGTCGTCGAGGCCCTCCGCGCGGAAGTAGAGCGGGACCTTGTAGATCGAGTCCACATCCCGTGCCGAGATGACCGACTCGACCGGCAGGTTGGCGAACAGCGCGATCTTCTCGCGGATGTCGCGGGCGAGCGACCCCTCGCTGCGGCAGAGGAGGATGTGCGGCTGGATGCCGATGCGGCGGAGCTCCTGGACCGAGTGCTGGGTCGGCTTGGTCTTGAGCTCACCGGCGTGGCTGAGGTACGGGACGAGCGTGACGTGCACGAACAGCGTGCGGTTGCGGCCCGCCTCGACCTGGAACTGGCGCAGCGCCTCGAGGAACGGCAGCGACTCGATGTCGCCGACCGTGCCGCCGATCTCGGTGATCACGAAGTCGACGTCCTGCGCGTCGGCGATCAGCTTGATCCGCTGCTTGATCTCGTCGGTGATGTGCGGGATGACCTGGACGGTGCCGCCGAGGTAGTCGCCGCGGCGCTCGCGCCGGATCACCGTGTTGTAGATCGCGCCGGTCGTGACGTTCGACTGGCGCGTGCTGTTGGCGTCGGTGAAGCGCTCGTAGTGGCCGAGGTCGAGGTCGGTCTCGGCCCCGTCCTCCGTCACGAAGACCTCGCCGTGCTGGAACGGGCTCATCGTGCCCGGGTCGACGTTGATGTAGGGATCGAACTTCTGGATCGCGACGGTGAAGCCGCGCGAAACGAGCAGGCGTCCTATCGACGCAGCCGCAATCCCCTTGCCAAGCGCCGAGACGACGCCGCCCGTAACGAAGATGAACCGTGTCTGGGGCCGCGTGTCAGGCATGAGTCGTTCTCCCGAGCGAGTCTAGTTGACGTAATACCGGGGTCCGCTCGATGAACCCGGAAATAGAGCGGAATTCTCCATAGGCCGTGAGCAGGGCCATGATCCCGAGGGCGATCGCCTGCCCCGTCGTGTCGAGCGTTACCACGAGCCAGAAGCCGGCCACCGCTCCTATCGCGTTCGACCCGGTGTCGCCGAGCATGCCTCGCTCGCGCAGGTCAAGCGGCAGGAGGACGAGGATCGGGGCGACGAAAAGGCCCACCGTCCACAGGCCGTCGACGTCGAGCGAGCCGAGGGTGAGCGCGGCGCCGAGCAGGACGAGCGCCTTCGCCGACCGCCCGGGCCGCAGGTCGAGCAGGTTGAAGAGGTTGGTGGCCAGCACGAGGACGCCGGCGCCGATCAGGAACTCAGCCGCCGACCGGCCTTGTCCCGAAAGCGCGAACAGGGCGAGACCGAGCGAGCCGAGCGCTTTCGCCGCCCCGGTCGAGAACCCCCCTCCTGACAGCGCGCCGAAGTGGCCGCGCCAGCCGCGCGGGGATGGCGCGGGCGTCGTGCGTCGCCCGAACACGCCGCTGCCGACGAAGTCGTCAAGCAGGCCGAGCAGCGAGACGCCCACGACGTAGGTGACGGCGGGATAGGTCCCCGGCCTGAAGATGGCGGTGTCCGCAAGCTCCTGCACAAGGGCCAGCGGGATGAGTGCGACGAGGGCGGCGACCGGGATCAGGACGCCGATCGGGAACGGCAGCGCCGCGCCGCGGTAGTTCTCACGCATGAAGCCGCCGTCGCGCAGCGCCCGGACGAGCGGTCCTCCCACCAGCGCGGCGACGAGGAAGGAGACGACCAGCGGGAGTGACTGCACCGCTGGAACCTAACCCGAGGCGCGGACGGCTTCGTCAGCGCTTGGGGCCGGGGGGCAGCGGCGCGTCGGCCGTGTTCTTGAAGCCGAAGTTGCCGCTCGCGCCGTCGAGTGCGAATGCGAGCGCGACACGCCCCGCCGGCTGGTCGGCGTCATCGACCGTGCTGAGCCCGGCGTGGACGTAGAACGGGATCTGCGACGGGTCCTCTTCCGAGCGTTCGATCCCCACGACCGGGACGCCGCTCTGGCGCAGGCCCTCGATCAGCGCCGCCTCGAAGCGGTCGGCCTCGCCGTTGCGGTCATCGTTCGAGCGGTAGTAGACGACCGCGTCCGCGCCGCGGAAGTCACCGCTGAAGTCGTCGGGGAACGCGCTCTCGAGCTTGACCGCGGGGCGCGCGCCAGATGCCAGCGCCCGCCCGATTCGCCGGCCGAGCGGTCGCAACTCATCGGGGTTCGTACCGAGCAGCTCGAACCGGCCGCCGAGCTTGTTGCTGATCGCGACGAGGTCCGGCTTCGCGTCGAACTGCGAGACGGAGTCGATCGTGCCGCCCGCGTCCTTGACCGAGGTGCGGACGTCCGACTCGAGGTCCTGCGGAAGGTCGCCCGAGGACACCACCGCAACGCGCTTGTTGCGCAGCTTGCCGCCGGCGAGGCGGCTGAAGCTCGCCGCGATGAAGTTGTCGCGGTTCGACACGGCCTCCTTCGCGGTGCGCGCGTCGTTGCGTGCGTTGACCACGTCGTGCTGGAGCGACGAGCGCACGTCCTTGTTGGCCTGCGAGATGACGGAGTCGCCGAGCGAGGAGCCGAGGACGATGCCGATGCCCAGCGCGAGGAACACGGCCACGAGCGAGAGCGCGTGGTAGCGGAAGTCGAACACGGCTACTTGATCCCGAGCAGGATCTGGAGCTTGAGCCAGAAGAGGTCGAGGAGCGCGCCGAGCGTCGGCGACGCGATGACCACCACGACGAGCGTGGCGAACGCGGCCAGCGCGACGACGAGGATCGGCCCGCGTCCCGCCGACGGGCGGTAGAGCCGGCTCACGCCCTTCGCGTCGACCAGGATCTCCCCCACGCGCAGGCGCGTGAGGAACGTGGACGACATTCCCGAGCGGTTCTTCTCGAGGAACTCCACGAGGTTGAAGTGCGACCCGACGCTCACGATCAGCTCGGCGCCCTTCTCCGCGGCCATCAGCATCGCGACGTCCTCGCTCGTGGCAGGCGCAGGCACGACCTTGTAGTCCAGGCCAAGCCGGTCGAGCCGCGTGCGGCCCGGCGCACGGCCATCCGGGTAGGCGTGGACGACCAGCTCGCAGCCGCACCGAAGCGCGCGGTCGGTCGCCGAGTCCATGTCGCCGACGATGATGTCCGGCCGGTAGCCCTCCTCGAGGATCGCGTCCGCGCCGCCGTCGACGGCGATCAGCACGGGCTTCATGTCGCGCACGTATGGCCGCAGCGCGTGGAGGTCCTTCTTGTGGTCGATCCCGCGGACGACCACGAGCACCGGACGGTCGCGCATCGTCGTGTCGAACTCCGGCAGCTCGAGGTTGCCCGACACGAGCTCGCGCTCCTCGCGGATATGCGAGAGCGTGTTCTCGGCGAATGCCTCGAGCGCCTCGCCGATCCCGCGACGCCCCGCCTCGTACGCGCTCTGGACGGTCTCGCGGTCCTGGACCGCACCCTCCCAGATCATCTCGTCGCCGCGATAGAGGCAACCGCCGCGGACCGTGACCTGCTCGCCGTCCTTCAGGACGTCGAACAGCGGCGCCCCGGGCATGTCCACGAGGTGGACGCCGGCCTCGGTGATGATCACCGGCCCCTGATTGCCGTAGCGCGGCGACGCGGAGCGCGAGCAGTTGACGACGCAGCGGACGCCCGTCGCAACCAGGTCCTCACCGGACACCCGGTCGATCTCGGCGTGATCGATAACCGCTATGTCGTCCGGCGTCAGGCGCTTGACAAGCCGCTTGGTCCGCTTGCCGAGCCGGACGCGACCGGCAAATTCGCCATCGGGACGTCCCGCGCCGTTGGCGGTGGGCGCAGGCGCCGGCGCATTTCGTGCCGAGCGGGTCTTGGTGCGAGAGACTGCCATCGAGGGCGGCTCGGGGCCGCTGTCGCAGTCTAGGGCGGGAAGGTGAGACCCGTGACGGGCTAAGCCGCCGCAAGCAACTCCTCCGCATGCCGCCGCGCACCGGTGTCAGACGTATCGCCGCCGAGCATCCGGACGAGCTCGCCGACAAGCTGCTCGTCCCGCAGCGCCTCGACCGACGTGCGCGCCACCTGCCCGCGCGCCGACTTAGCGATCCTGAAGTGCCGCCGGGCGAGCGACGCGATCTGCGGAAGGTGGGTGATGCAGATGACCTGGCGTCCGTCCGCCAGCGCACGCAGCCGCTCGCCGACCGCACGCGCGGTCTGGCCACCGATCCCGGCATCGACCTCGTCGAACACGAGCGTCGCGCCGCCTGCCGCGCCGGATGCCGTCAGCAACGCGAGCATCGCGCGCGACATCTCGCCGCCCGAGGCAGTCTCGCGAAGCGGCGCAGCAGGGACGCCGGGATTCGGAGCGATCGAGAACTCGACTCGTTCAGCACCCGCCGGCCCGAGGCCCTCGCGCGGCTCGAGTGCGATCTCGAAGGCCGCGTGGTCCATCGAGAGCTGGCGGAGCTCGCTCAGCACGCGCTTCGACAGCTTGGGCGCAGCGGTCTTTCGCGCTGTCGTGAGCTTCCCTGCCAGGTCGCGCTCATCCGCACGCGCGGCCTCCAGCGCGGCCTCGGCGTCCGCGATCGCGACGTCCGAGTTGTCGAGCCGCGCGAGTTCGGCACGGCAGCGTTCGGCATGGGCCAGCACCGCTTCGACCGTCCCGCCGTGCTTGCGCAGGAGGCGGGCGTACGGGTCGCGGCGCGCCACGACCTCCTCGAGCCGTGCCGGGTCCGCGTCCAGCCCCTCGACGTAACGGCGCAGCTCGGCGGCGAGATCGTCCGCCTCGATCTGCAGCGTCCGCAGGCGCTCCGCAAGTGCATCCAGCGCGGGATCTGCGCCCGCCACGGCCTCCGCAAGCCGCTCCGCCTCGCCGAGTGCGAGTGCCGCGCCCGCTGCGTCACCACCGGCGGGCGCGAGCGCTTCGGCACCGGCGCCGGCAGCGGCGCGCAGCCCGTCGACCTCGCGCAGTCGCGCACGCTCCGCGCGGAGCGCAGCCTCATCCTCGGCCGACGGGTCGAGCGCGTCTATCTCGTCGAGCTCGAATGTGAGCAGGTCGCGATCGCGGTCGCGTGCGCCGATGAGGCCGCGCAGCTCCGCGAGCCGGCGTTCGAGGCCGCGGACCTCGTTGTGCCGCTCCGCATAGCGCTCGCGCACAGCGAGGTGCTTCGGGCCACAAAACGCATCGAGGATCTCGAGCTGAGCCGAGGACAGCGTGAGCTTGCGATGCTCGTGCTGGCCGTAGAAGGACAGCAGCCGGCCGCCGAGCGCCTGCAGGTCCGCGGCAGTTGCCGAACGGCCCTGCACGAAGGCCCGCGTCCGGCCTTCGGCGCTCACACGGCGGCCGACCACGATCTCGTCCTCGTCCTCGGGCAACCGCTCACGGAGGTCCGCGAACTCGTCACCGTCGAGCAGCCCGGACGGGACGCTGAAGACTCCTTCCACGTACGCCTCGGACGCGCCCGGGCGCACGATGCCCGCGCGCGGCTTGCCTCCGAGCAAGAGGTCAAGCGCGTGCGCGAGGACAGTCTTGCCCGCGCCCGTCTCGCCCGTGATGACGTTCAGCCCAGCTTCGAGGCGCAACTCCGCGCGCTCGATCAGGAGGAGGTTCTCGACTCGCAGCTCGATCAACATGCGCCGGAGACTCGCACCCCGGTCGGACGGAAAAACCGAACAGATGTTCGTGCGAATCCGTCCGATGCGAAAGCCACGATCAATGCATGCCGAGATGGCCTCCCCTACGAAATGGCACAGCCGGTTCGCCGCCACCCCTACGAAATGACAAGCCTCGTCAGCGGCGCTCGAGCCCGGCACGGGAGGCCGCGCCAGAGGCGCAGTCATTTCGTCATTCAATAAGCGAGCCGGCCGAACTTGTCCCGGAAGCGGTGGTAGAAGGTCGAGCCCGGGATCTGCGCCAGCAGCACTTCGCCGTCCTCGAACGTCACGTCGAGCTGGCGACGCGGCGCGAGATCGGTCACCGTGCGGCCGTCCGTCGTGACCTCCACGTCGTCGCGCTCGGACGTGTTGAGGACGGTGAGCGTGTCGCCCGGCGCGACCACAAGCGCACGCGCCGTGAGCGTGTGGGGCGCGATGAACGACACCACGAACCCCTCCACGCCCCATGCCAGCACCGGACCGCCGTTCGCGAGGTTGTATCCGGTCGACCCGACCGGCGTCGATGCGACCAGTCCGTCACAGCGGACATGCCCAAGCTGCTCGCCCTGGACGAGGTACTCGAGCTCCGCCACGCGCGAGTGCGGACGCCGGTGGAAGGAGATGTCGTTCACGCCGATCCGCCGCTGCCCCTCCACGTCGATCGCGAGCCCGGGCATCTCGAGCAGCTCGAAGTCGCCGGCGAGCGCCAGGTCGACGCCGCGCGCGAGCTCGCCGTGGTCCACGGTCGAGAGAAAGCCGATGGCGCCGTAGTTGATCGCGAACACCGGCGCGCGGCGATCGGCGAACGTCCGCAGCGACGTGAGGATCGTGCCGTCGCCGCCGAGGACCATCACGAGGTCGGTCTCCCCGTCGGCCTCCGCGCCGAGCACGCAACCCTCGCGCTCGACGAGCCCGTGCTTGCTCACCTCTTCGCGCGGAAGCCGCACCTCGATACCCGCGTCGCACGCACGGTCGATCACCCAGTGGACGGCATCGCCGGTCTGCTCGGGGTACTGATGCGTGATCAGCGTGATGGTCTCGGGCGCCTTCATGCGGGCTCGGCCTCCGTGGCGGCCTCGGCGACGTCGACGGCGCCGGGCCGCCCGGGCGAGCCGATCCAGACGAAGGTCTCCCGATTGCCCGCTGGACCCGGGAGGCCTGACGACGCGTAGCCATAGACCGAAAATCCCTGCTCCTGTGCGGCGAAGCCGACTGCGACGAGGGCGTCGCGACGGTCGCCGGGGTCTCGCACCACGCCGCCCTTCCCGACGCGCTCGCGGTCGAGCTCGAACTGCGGCTTGACCATCGCGAGGCAATCGAACGGCGAGTCCGCGCAAGCGAGGACTGCCGGGAGGACCTTGCGCAGCGAGATGAACGAGACATCGGCGACCACCAGGTCGGGCCGGTACGGCAGCGTCGAGCCGTCGAGCGATCGCGCGTTCACGCGCTCCATCACGGTCACCCGCGGATCCTCGCGCAGGCGCCAGTGGAGCTCGCCATACCCGACGTCGACGGCGACCACGTGATCCGCTCCGCGCTGGAGCAGCACGTCCGTGAAGCCACCGGTCGAAGCGCCGACGTCCAGCGCTCGGCGTCCCACCACGTCAAGGCGGAGCGCGTCGAGCGCGTTCGCCAGCTTCACCCCGCCGCGAGAGACGTACTCGTCCCCGCGCTCGACCGTGACCTCGACATCCTGGGACACCATCTGCCCGGGCTTCTCCGCGCGCGCCCCTCCCCCTCCCAGCCGTACCTGGCCGGCCATGATCGCTGCAGCGGCCCGTGAGCGCGATTGGAACAGGCCGCGCTCGGCGAGCAGTAGGTCGAGCCGGCTCTTCGCCACGCCCGGAATGTAGCCGTCGAGGAGATCGTTCGGACCGCGCGGCCTGCTGCATCAGATCCAGCAGCGGTGGCGGTCCTCCCATCTCCTATTTGCGCTATTTGCGGGGACTCCGGCGGAAATGTGCGTGCGCGCACACATATCCGCGGTTGTTAGACGTAATCTCCTTAGTGCATCGGCAGCCTCATCACGCCGATGTGCCGGTGAGCTTCCCCCTCACCGCCTACATAGCAGTACTCCTCCCTCAGAGCGGCCCGCCCTCCCCGGCGGGCCGTTCTATTTCAGCCCGCAAACGGCAGCCCGCGGACGGCGCGGCTCGTCATGCCAGCGCGCTGCGCGGCTCGAGCACGGCGTCGGCGACCTTCTCCGCGATCGCGGCGGGCGTCAGCCCCACCTCCTGGCGCAGGAGTGCCGGCTTGCCGTGGGTGACGAAGCGGTCAGGCAGGCCGAACCGCAGCAGGCGGGCCTCGCCCGCCAGGTCGGCGTCGACGAGCGCCTCCGCCACGCCGGCGCCGAATCCCCCGGCCAGGACGTTCTCCTCGACCGTGACCAGCACGTCGTGGTCGGCCACGAGATCTCGCACCAGGTCGAAGTCGAGCGGCTTCGCGAAGCGGGCGTCCGCCACGGTGGCGTCGATCCCATGCTGCTCGAAGAGCTTCTCAGCGGCGCCGAGCGCCAGCGGCACTCCGTAGCCGTATCCGAGGAACGCGACGCGGTCGCCGGTTCGCAGAACCTCGCCCTTGCCGATCTCGATCGCGCGCGGCTCGCTCGGCATCGGCACGCCCTCGGCCTCGCCGCGCGGATAGCGCAGGGCGACCGGGCCGTCGTCGTGGAGCAGCGCGGTGTGGAGCATGTCGCCGAGCATCGCCTCGTCGCGCGGCGCCATCAGGATGAGATTCGGCAGACAGCGCATGTAGGAGATGTCGAAGGCGCCGTGGTGCGTGGGCCCGTCGTCGCCCACGAGCCCGGCGCGGTCCATCGCGAAGACCACATTCAGCTTCTGGAGGCAGACGTCGTGGACGATCTGGTCGAAGCCGCGCTGGAGGAAGGTGGAGTAGATCGCCGCGACCGGCTTTGCGCCCGCGAGCGCCATGCCGGCGGCGAACAGGACGGCGTGCTGCTCGGCGATACCCACGTCGTAGTAGCGCTCGGGGATCGCCTTCTGGAGGATGTCGAGCCCCGTGCCGGTGTTCATCGCGGCCGTGATGCCCACGACGCGCTCATCCCGCCGGGCCTCGCGCACGAGTGACTCGCCGAACACCTTCGTGTACTGCGGGGCCGGCGGCGCGGGGTCGGTCACGTCCCTCGGGGTCGGCGGCGCCGGAGCGCGATCGACGATCGAGGCGGGCTTGGCCGCGTGCCACTTCTCCATGCCCTCGAGGCCGCCGTTCTCCGCCGGCGCGAAGCCCTTGCCCTTCACGGTCTTGCAGTGGACGACCACCGGCCGGCCCGCGCCCATCGCCTCGCGCAGCGCCTCGCGGATCGCGCCGACGTCATGGCCGTCGATCACCCCGACGTAGGCGAGGTCGAGCTCCTCGAAGAAGAGGCCCGGCGCGAACATCGCCTTGATCGACTCCTTGACCTGAGGCCCGAGACGCTCGATCCGCTCGCCGATCCCGAGCGGGAGCTTGGTCAACGCGGTCTCCGCGTCCTCGCGCGCCTCGTGCAGTCCCCTGTGCAGCCGGATCCGGTTGAAGTAGCGCGACATCGCGCCCACGTTCGGCGCGATCGACATGCCGTTGTCGTTCACGAGGATCACGATCGGCAGGTCCATGCCACCGGCGTTGGACAGCGCCTCGAACGCCACGCCGCCGGTGAGCGCGCCGTCGCCCACGACAGCCACCACGTAGCCGTCCTCCTCGTAGCCCCGGCGCATCGCCTCCTTCAGGCCGACCGCGTACGAGACGGCGGTGGAGGCGTGGCCTGCACCCATGATGTCGTGCTCCGACTCGGGGATCGAGCAGAACGGAGCGAGGCCGCGGTACTTGCGGATCGTGTTGAGACGGTCGCGGCGCCCGGTGAGGATCTTGTGCGGATAGGCCTGGTGACCGACGTCCCACAGCACCTTGTCGCGCGGCGAGTCGAGCAGCGAGTGGATGGCGACGGCGATCTCGCAGGCGCCGAGGTTCGCGCCGAAGTGGCCGCCGATCTCGCCGATCGTGTCGATGATCTGCTCGCGCACCTCCTGCGCGACCTGCTGGAGCTCTTTGTCCGACAGGTCGTGGAGGTCTTGCGGCCGGTCGATCTTCTCGAGGAGACTCATGTCTGTCGGGTGAGGATGTAGTCCGTTATCTGTTCGAGGCGCGCGGTCCGACCACCCGTTTCCGCGAGCGCTGCGCGCGCCTTGCGATGGGACTCCGCCGCGAGCTCGCGCGCCCTGTCGAGTCCGAACACGCTCACGTATGTCCGCTTCCCATGTCGTTCGTCGGAGCCCTGCGGCTTGCCCAGCGCCTCCTCGTCTCCGGTCACGTCGAGGATGTCGTCGACGATCTGGAACAGGACGCCGACCTCCGCAGCGAACCGGCGGTACGTGATTGTGGCAGGTTCCAGGACATCGCCCAGCCTCAGGACGGCACCGACGGATGCCCCGATCAGGCGTCCCGTCTTGAGTTCGTGCAGGTGGCGGATGTCGCTTCTGGATCCCTCGGATTGCGCGACGTCCATGTACTGGCCGCCCACCATTCCGCTGACGCCGACCGCGTCCACCACCTCGTGTAACGCAGCGAGCACGTGCGGCGGATCACCCTCTTGCCGATCGAGGACGAGCCGCATGGCCTCGGCGAACAGGCCGTCGCCAGCGAGGATCGCGACGTCCTCGCCGAAGCGGACGTGGCAGGTGGGCTGACCGCGGCGCAACTCGTCGTCATCCATGGCCGGGAGGTCGTCGTGAATCAGGGAGTAGGTGTGGATCAGCTCGAGCGCAGCCGCAGTCGGCATCACGCGATCGGGCTCGAGGCCGACCGCCTCCGCCGTCGCCAGCGCGAGCACCGGGCGGATCCGTTTCCCGCCCGCGAGCAGCGAGTAGCGCATCGCCTCCTCCAGGCCCGCGGTGGCCGCCTCGCGGCCGAAGCGCAGGGTCTCCAGGTAGCGGTCGACGTGCTCCTGGAGCTCGACGGGGTACGCGGCCTGCTCGGTCTCGGCGGTCAGAGAAGCGTCTCCTGGCCGGGCTGCTCGCCGCCGGGCGTGGCACGCGCCTCGCGCTCGAGCTCCTGCCCCGCGCGGCCCGCCAGCTCGGCGCAACGCTCGACCAGGTCGGCTGCCTCGTCCGCGTCCAGGTCCTGCTCTCGCAGGCGCGCAGCGGCGTCTTCGAGCTCGCGCACGATCGACTCGAGCTCGCTCATGACATGTGGCTGTGTTCGCGCTGCACGGCCCCGAGTATGCCGTTCACGAAGCGCGGCGCCTCGGCCGAGCACAGCTCCTTGGCCGCCTCGATCGCCTCATCGATGGCCACCTCGTCGGGCACGTCGCTGCGGTGGAGCATCTCGTGGAGCGCCACGCGCAGGATGTTGCGCTCCACCGGCGCGATCCGTTCGAGCGTCCAGCCCTGGCTGTAGCGCTCGATCAGCGCGTCGATGTCCTCCTGCTCCACCTCGACTCCCTCGACGAGCTCCTTCGTGAATAGCGACGCGTCGCGCGGCACGACCTCCGTGAGCGGCCGCCCGGTGACGTCGTGCTGATAGAGCGCAACGACCGCCGCCCGTCTCTGATCGCTACGCCGCACGGGCCCGTGCCTATGCGCGCGCGACGTACTCGCCCGATCGGGTGTCCACGCGCACGCGGTCGCCCACGTCCACGAACAGCGGCACGCGCACGTTCACCCCGGACTCGAGCGTGGCCGGCTTGTCGCCGCCGCCGCTTGCCGTGTCGCCGCGCAGCCCGGGCTCGGTCTCGGTCACGGCCATCTCGACGGCGCTCGGTACCTGGATTTCGGCCGGACTGCCATCGATGTAGAGAACGTCCACCTCCTGCGACTCGAGCACCCACTTGAGCTGGTCTCCCACCTGCGCGAGCGGGATCGTGAACTGCTCGTAGGTCTCGGAGTCCATGAAGTGCGCGTCCGAACCGTCGTTGTAGAGGTACTGGAGCTTGCGCGTCTCGGTGCGCACCGGGCGGAACTTCTCGCCCGCCCGGAAGGTCTTGTCGATGACGTTGCCGTCGGTCGTGCGCTTGAGCTTGGTGCGGACAAAGGCGCCGCCCTTGCCCGGCTTGACGTGCTGGAACTCGACGATCTTGAAGACGGTGCCATCCACGTCGATGTGGGTTCCGTTCTTGAACTGATTGGTGCTGATCACGGGTAGGAGGGTAGCCGCGCGCCGTGGCGGCCGACGGCCTACGTCAGGCGCAGCATGCGCGCCTCGATACCCCGGCCGGTCGTGCGCGGCGACAGGCGGCCCTCGGTCACGAACAGCGCCTGGTTCACCCAGCCGTAGCGCGCATCCCCGGTCTCCAGCCGCCCGGTCGTGCGGTAGTACTGGTCCTCGTACTCGGTCGCCCCGGAGGCGCCGAGCGCCGCGACGACCGGCTCGGTGAACTCGAACAGGCCGCTGCCCGAGTACGTGATGGTCGCGCCGTCCTCGGTGGTCATCGCGAAACGCACGTCGAGCCGGCCCCAGCCGTCTCGCCCGAGCGTCATCCAGTCGCCGCCTCCGCTCGCGATCGTCCCGCTGAGGCGTTCACCGGTGACCTCGCCACCGACGATCTCGAGGAGGAAGCGGTGGCCGAACGGCCCGTCCGGGCCCGCGTCGCGCATGTCCGCCGCCACGTCGATCTGCATCGTGCAGACGTGTTCGAGTCCGGCCACCTGCGCAGTATCTCCGCACCTGAGTCAATTGCAACTCATGGATGAGATCGCGAACCCACGCACGGGCCAGCGGATGAGGTTCCTGACGGACGGCCCCGGCGACGAGATCACGGTCCCGCCGAACATCCGCCACCACTTCTGGAACCCCGGGAGCGACGACGCGCACGCGGTTCAGTTCTTCCGCCCGGCCCTCAACACCCGCGAGTTCTTCGAGACGCTCTTCGCGCTCGCGCGTGATGGCAAGCTCGACGACAACGGGATGCCGAGTCTGCTGCAGATCACCGTCATGCTGCCGGAATTCTCCGACGTGATCAGGGTCACGTCGCCGCCGTGGCCCGTCCAGCGTGCCGCGGCGTTCGTGCTCGGGCCCGTTGCCCGGCTGCGCGGGTATCGCCCGGTTGCGCGTTAGGCGTGACTGGCCGCGGCGAGCATCACGACCAGCAGGAACCCGATCTCGCAGTAGCCGAGGACTAGACCGGCGATCGCGAGGCCCGAGCCCTTCTCGTTGCCGCCTGAGCGCTTGATCTGACCGAGTGCCACATGGCCGAACACGATCGCCGCGATCGAGCCGAGCCAGCCCAGCCACACGATCCCCGCCGTCAGCGATGCGACGGCGAGACCATTGGTGACCGGCCCCGTGGGAGCCGGCGCAACGTAGGGAGTTGGCGCCGGAGCCGACGCGGGCGTCACGTCGGCGGTGAGCCGCTCCAGGTCTGTGACGAAGCGGCTCGCGTACGCGGAGTCGAGCCGCTCCTCCAACTCATCGGCGTCGAGCCTTCCCTCGAGGCACGCCTGACGGAGCCGCTCGGCGGCGGCTTCCCTGTCGGCGTCTGACGCGCGAAGAGGTGGCGGCGTTTCCTCGGGCGGCATGGTGGTACCGCCCCTAGATTCGCGTGAGACCGACCTCCGCGCAACCCGCTTCGAGCTCACGGACCCCGAAGCCGTCGGCCGGGCCGAGAGCACCGACTCCCTGAAGCCCGCCGGCCGCCGCCCGTCGCGCGCCCCAGGCGATCGCGTCGCCGGTGAACGTGTAGCCGTTCGGCCCGCGCATCAGCACGCGGTTCACCACGTTCCCGCCGGCGTCGCTCGCCTCGGCCACGATCCTCGACCCGCTCTTCGCGCGCGCCTCGGCGTCGGGCCCGCCCGTCGAGCCCTTCGCCACCCGGCCCACGACCGCGCTGAAGCCCTTCTGCACGCCGGGTAGCTCGCCCACGAGCGACAGCACCTGCAGGGGCCGCGACGCCGGGCCGAACCAGCCGAGGTATACGTCGACCTCGCGCAGACCGGGATGGAGCCGCGGCAGCGCGAAGTGCTCCGACGAACCGAGCGACATGCCGGTGAGGTTCTTGCCGTCCCATGCGAACGTGCGCACGCGCTTGGCGGGTCGCTCGCTCTGGATGCTCCCGTCGCGATATGCGAATCCCTTCGCCAGCACGACCCCGGCCGCCGACGCCGCGGTTCCGCCGCTCATCGCGCTGCGCAGGTCGCCGCCGCCACCGGAGACGAAGTAGCCCACCGCCACCTTCGTCGCAGCGTCGCCGGCACCCTCGAGGGCGAGCGCGCCGGCGAGGTTGCCCGGCACGTAGTCGTAGCCGAACGCGGTGAGCAGGCCGCACCCGGCTGCCTCCGCCCGCGGCCCCCACTCCTCGAACACCCGCCGGATGAACGGGGGCTCGCCGGTGGAGTCGATGTAGTGCGCGCCGGCGTCGATGGCCGCCTCCACCGCGGCCTCGCCCCACTTCTGGAACGGCCCGACCGTGGACACGAGGACGTCACCGCGCTCGACAAGTGCGCGGACGGTCTCGAGCCGCGACACGTCGGCTCCCTGCGTCTCGAAGCCGCCGCCCAGCTCCTCCGACAGCTGCTCGAGCGAGTCCGGATTGCGCCCCGCGAGCACCGGCTGCACGCCGTCGTCGACCAGCGAGTGCGCCACGAGCCGCCCGGTGTAGCCGGTGGCACCGAAGAGGACTATCCGCCCGGGCACAGCGCGGACTCTAAGGCCAGGCGAGTGGCTCGCGCTCTACGCCCTCCGGCAAGCGTCCCTCCTCCTCCAGCTTCTCGAGGTGCGCCTCGAGCGTCGCGATCGCCGCGTAGCGCAGGTACGGCGCCGGCTGGAAGTCCACGTCGCTCCAGGCGCGGTCAAGGATCTCGTCGCGCGAACGCGCGCCCGCGTCGAGCGCCTCGACCACGCGCCGCTCACGCTCGAGCCGGTGCTCGATGTACTCGTCGAGCTTCGCGTGCGGCTCCCACACGACTGGTCCATGGCCCGGCAGGATCGCCTCGACATCGAGCTCGCGCAGGCGCCGCAGCGACTCGAGATAGGCGGAGAGCGACCCCTCGCCGGGCGAGATGAACACGCTGCCCGTGCCGAGCACCGTGTCGCCGGTGAACAGCGCGCGGGCGGCGAGCAGCGAGACATGATCGGGCGCGTGCCCCGGCGTCGCGATCGCCTCGAACGGGCCCAGGCGCTCGCCGCCGTGCGGGCGGACGACCGGGGCGCCCGTCATCTCCGCCAGCCGCGGCGCGCCGTCGGAGTGGTCACCGTGGCCGTGGGTGATCACGATCCCTTCCACCTCGCCCGCCGTGCGCGCGACCGCGTCGAGGTGGCGCTGGTCGTCCGGGCCGGGATCGACAACCCAGCGCGCGACCACGTAGGTGTTGGTCCCGTCGAGCGTGAGCGGCGACGGGTTGTCCGCGCGCACCCGCGCCACACCCGGTGGCAGCTGATCGTCCATCGCGCCGATCATCGCATCCGGGTAGGGTCACGCCGCCATGGCCCAAGATCTCCTCTGGAAGAGCGCGCTCGAGCAGGCGCGGATGGTGCGCGAAGGCGAGTGCTCGGCGCGCGAGCTCGTGGACGCGGCGCTGGACGCCGTCGAGCGCGTGAACGGCGAGCTGAACGCGTTCGTGCACGTCGCGGCGGACGCGGCGCGCGCGGAGGCGGACAAGGTGAACGCGGGCGATGAGCGGCCGCTCGCGGGCGTGCCGATCGCGGTGAAGGACCTGCTGGCGCCGGTCGCCGGCATGCCCATGACATGGGGCATGGCGGCGATGAAGGACTGGGTTCCGAGCGAGGACGGCAGCGTCGTGCGGCGGCTGCGGAACGCGGGCGCGATCGTGATCGGCAAGACGAACACGCCGGAGCTCGGCATCCTGCCGATCACCGAGCCCGACGCGAACGGCCCCACTCGGAACCCGTGGGACACCGGGCGCACGCCCGGCGGATCGTCCGGCGGCAGCGGCGCCGCGGTCGCGTCCGGGATCGTGTCGCTCGCGCACGGCAATGACGGCGGCGGGTCGATCCGCATCCCGGCGGCCTCCTGCGGACTCGTGGGCCTCAAGGCGAGCCGCGGCCGCGTGTCGATGCAGCCGATCTGGACCGAGGGCGGCGTGGGCCTGCCAACCGACGGCGTCCTGACGCGCACCGTGCGCGACACCGCCGCGGGCCTCGACGTGCTCGCGGGCTACGAGCCGGGCGACGCGTACATGCTGCCGCCCCCCTCGGCCCCGTTCGCGGATGCGGCCGAGCGCGAGCCGGGCCGCCTGCGCGTGGGTTTCGGGGTCGACGCGCCGAACGACGTACCGGTCGACCCCGAGGTGCAGCAGGCGGTGCGCGACGCGGTCGACCTCCTCGCCGAGATGGGCCACGACGTGGAGGAGACCCAGCCCGAGGTCGACTCGGAGCTCTACGTCGAGAACTTCATCAAGGTCTGGATCGGCGGTACGGGCGATGAGCTCCACACACTCCAGGAGCTGCGCGGCAAGCCGATCGAGGACGCTGAGATCGAGCCGCTCACGAAGCAGATGCGCGACATCGCGCAGTCGCTCACGGCCACCGACTACCTGATCGCGCTCGACTACCTGCGGCGGATCTCGCGCCGGCTGATCTCCTGGTGGACGGACTACGACATCCTCGTCACGCCCACGGTCACAAAGCCGGCGATCGAGCTGGGCGCGCTGCGTCCCGACGAGGGCCAGGAGCCCGTGACGCAGCTCATGAACTCGGCGACGTGGGTGCCGTTCACGCCGGTGTGGAACGTGACGGGACAGCCGGCGATCTCACTGCCGCTCGCGCAGTCACAGGACGGCCTGCCGATCGGCGTGCAGTTCGTGGGCGCGCCGGCCGCCGAGGACACGCTGATCTCGCTGGCCGCGCAGATCGAGCAGGCGCGGCCGTGGTCTGATCGGCGGCCCGGAGTGGCTGCCTAGCCCGGGAACACCGCGACCGTCGCGGTGAACCCGTGCAGGAAGTTGCGCGGCCCCACCGGGCCGATCTCACCCGCGCAGAAGAACCCCGCCGCCGGCGCACCCGCGAACGCGTCGTCGAGCGCGATCGCGTCGTGGTCCGGGATTCCGAACATCCCGCGCCCGCGACCGTTGCAGGTGAAGACGAGCGCCCCTGCGGGCGGCGCGCCGAGCACGGTCTGCTCGCGGTCGAGTACGCGCCGCAGATCGAGATCGGCCGAACGGCCGTCGCGCACATGCAACCGAACGACCTGCCCGACCCGGACGTGCTCGCCCACCGTCACCGCGCCGCTGTCCTGGTCGATGTCGAGGATCCCGCGCACCAGGAAGTCGCCGCGCTCGTACTCCTCCTGGTGCGGGTCGATCACGATGCCGAGCAGCAACCCGTTCGTCGCCATTGATCGCTCCCCCTCGCCGAGCTCCTGAATCGCCTCGCGCAGCCGCACGAGCGCCGGGCGGCTCGCGAGTTCCTCGACGACGTTGCCCTCGCAGGCCGTGATCATCATCTCCGGGCCGACCGGGGTCGCACCCTGCGACACGCACGGATGCACGTCCACGCCGCGCAGCACCGCGGCGACGGCGCCCTCGTCCGCCACCCCCTCGCGGTGGAACAGCACGCCCTCTCCCGGGCCCGTCGCGGAGCTTGCGAGCCCGCCCATGATCGGCACGCCGGGGTAGTCCTCGCCGAGCTGGGCGAGCAGCGGCTCGACCGGGAACGAATACGGGTCCGCGAGCATGAACGCGGCGTCCGCGGAGTGAAGCTCCGGCACCCCCGAGATGGCCACGTGTCCGTCGCCCGTCGGCGCCGCCTCGAGGTGAAACGTCTCGACCGCGCCCTGCGGCAGCGACGCCGCCCAGACGACCACGCCGCCCTCCTCCAGCTCGCGTCCGGCGCCCACCACGCCCTGCGCTCCGCACCCGAGCAGCGGGCCCTCCCCCAATCGATCGCGGACCACGTCGAGCCCGTCCTCGACGTGGTCCAGGTTCGACGCGGCCGCGAACACCATCACGAGGTCGGCGGGCGCGCCGCCCAGTCCGAGTTCCGCGCGCGCGGCAGCCTCGGCGAACGCGTCCACGCCGCCGTCATAGGGAGCGAGGCCGGTGGCGATCCTGGCAGCCATCAGCTCGACATTACGCGATCCGGAGCTGCCCCTCGTCGGGCGCCGGCCCGGGGTCCTGGCCGATGAGCCGGCGGAAGCTGCGCGCGCTGCTCGGCGCGTCGCGGCCGCGGTTGTTGTTGAACTGCACATGCACGGCGGCGGCCTGCTCGGCCATCCCCTCCACGCGCTTCGCGATCTCGCGCAGCTCCTCGTCCGTGTACTCCCAGCCGAACCGCTCCGCCACGCTCTTGCCCTTCATGTAGCCCTCGGCGTTGCGGCCGTGCATTCGGATGTACGCCAGGTCGTCGCGGGTGACGGCGTCGATGTCCGGCATGATCGGCACGTGGACCTCCTTGGGGGCGTCCACGGCGACGAACGCCGCGCCCCGCTCGCGCAGCCATTCGAGCGTGTCCTCCACGTGGCGCTCCTCCACCCAGCCGCGGTGGCGAAACTCGATGGCGACCCGGCGCGGCGCGAGCTTCTCCAGCAGCGGTGCGAGCTCGTCGAGCTGGTGCTTCTGTGGCGAGAACGCGGGCGTGAGCTGGAGCAGGAACGCGCCGAACTTGTCCGCCTGCTCGAGCGGCGACACCGCCTCGATCGTCCGCTCGAGCAGTGCGTCCTCGAGCTCGCGCGTCAGGCGAACACGGCCGCGTGCCGTGGTCTCGACGCCGTCGCGCAGGTCGGGCGGCAGCGACTGCAGCTCGGCCGAGTGGCGCGACAGCGCCTTGTGGAGCTTGTAGTCGAAGACGAAGTCCTCGGGGGTGACCTCGGCCCAGCGCGCGACGGTGCGCTGCTCGGGGATCGCGTAGAAGCTGGAGTTGACCTCGACGGTCTCGAAGCGCTCGGCGTACCAGGACAGCCGGTCCCTCGCCGCCATTCCGGGCGGGTACCACTCCTCGACGAAGCCGGGATCGGCCCAGCTCGAGGTGCCGACGAGTATGCGACCTGTCATTAAGAGGACCGTAGCGAGGCGTTGCGCGTCACTTCACGTTGCGTGGGTAGCTCTCTGTTTTGTGAAGCGAATCGCGATTGTCGTGTTGGCGGGGGCTGTGCTCGCGGGGTGCGGCAGCAGTCCGGCGCCCTACGCGCACAAGGCGGGCATGTACAACGAGATGGGCAGCGAGTCGACGTTCTACTACCCGGTCCGGCAGACGGTCGTGATCCGCGACGACGGCATCAGCCCTGCCCACCTGACAGTGCCGGTGAACACCACGATCCAGTGGGTGAACGAGGGCACGCGCAAGCACTCCGTCACCTGGACGGGCGGGCGTGTGACCCACTTCGAGTCCGGTGCGCTCAAGCCCGGGCAGTCGTTTGAGATCCGCATGGCCGGCGACGGTCCCGTCACGTACAGCTCAGGGGCGTACAAGGGCGGCATCGGCGTGGGCCTATCCGCGTCGCCCAAAGCTGTGGGCGGCGGGCACAACGGCTCGTAGGTCGCCGTCGCGCTGCGGGTCGCCCGAGTCGTCGTTCGACCACACGCGCCGCGGCTCGATGTGGCGCACCTCGCCGGCCGGCAGGTCGGGCCGGTCGAGCCGCCGCACGGACGCGACGAGCACGTTCGTCACGCCCTCGCGGTGCTCCAGCTTGCCGTCGGCGATCACGAGCGGCTCGGAGCGCACCACCAGCCTGTGCTTCTCGTAGACCTTGACCGGGACGATCAGGTTGATCGTGCCGAGCTCGTCCTCGAGCAGCATGAACGTGATGCCGTTGGCGGTGGCCGGTCGCTGCCGCGCGACCACCATGCCCGCCACGCGAACGCGCTCGCCGTCGCGGCGGCGCGCGAGGTCGTGGCTCGACAGCACGTCCTTGTCGAGGTCCGGCCGCATCAGCCCGATCGGGTGCTCGCGCAGCGTCACGTTGGTCGACCCGTAGTCGGCCAGCAGCCGCTCCCACGGAGTGAGCTGATCGAGCTCCGGCGAATCCACGTCCACAGGTAGTGCGAGCTGTGTTCCGTCCATCACGCACACCCCCGGCGCCGCGACCCCGAGCCGCCACAGCGCCTCGCGCCTGCCGCCCTCGACCAGGCCGTCGAGCGCGCCCGCCCAGGCCAGCCGCTCGAGCGAGTCGAGCCGCGTCGAGCAGCGCGCCGCCAGCTCCTCGACCGTGTGGAACAACGCGCGCTCGCGCTCGGCCACCAGCGCGCGCACGTCGTCAGCCGACACGCCCTTCACGTAGCCGAGCCCCACCCGAACAGCACCGTCCTCCACGCGGCAGTCGGCGATCGACACGGTGATGTCCGGCGGCAGCACCTCGATGCCGCGCCGCTGCGCCTCGTGCACGAGCGTGTCGGGCGGGTAGAACCCCATCGGCTGCTCATTCAGGAGCGCGCACAGGAACTCCGCCGGGTAGTGCACGCGCAGCCAGGTGGACTGGTAGGCGAGCAGCCCGAACGCCGCCGAGTGCGCCTTCGGGAAGCCGAAGCCCGAGAAGCCGACGATCTGGTCGTAGACGCGCTCGGCCACCTCCTGCGCGGCGCCGCGCGCGACCGCCCCCGCCACGAACTTCTCCGCGAACGAGCGCATCGCGGCCTCCGAGCGCTTCTTGCTCATCGCGCGGCGCAGGCCCTCCGCCTCGCCGGGCGTGAAGCCGGCGAACGCCATCGCCACCTCGATCACCTGGTCCTGGAAGACGATCGCGCCCAGGGTGTCGGACAGCACCGGCTCGAGCGACGGATGCTCGTACGGCACCTTGTACGTGGGGTCTGCCCGCAACGCCTTGCGCCGCTCGATGTACGGATGCACAGCGCCGCCCTGGATCGGACCGGGCCGGACGAGCGCCACCTGCACGGTCAGGTCGTCGAGCGTCTCGGGGAGCGTGCGCCCCAGCATCTGCATCTGCGCGCGCGACTCGATCTGGAAGACGCCCATCGTCTTCGCCTGCTGGATCTCCGAGTAGACCTGCTTGTCATCCCAGTCGATCCGCGACAGGTCGATCGTCCGCCCGCGCACGCGTGCGATCTCGTCGACGCAGCGCTCGACCGCCGACAGCATTCCCAGGCCGAGCAGGTCGATCTTCAAAAAGCCGGCGTCGGCGCATGACTCCTTGTCCCACTGCACCATCTGCCGTCCGTCCATCGCCGCCGGCTGGATCGGGCAGATGCTGTTGAGCGGCTGCGTGGAGATGACCATTCCGCCCGGATGCTGGGTCTGGTGGCGTGGCAGGTGCTCGGCGTCCTTCACGAGCCGCACGAGCGCCCTCCACCTGGGTGAATCGGTGCGCCGGCCGATCGCCTCCCCCACGTGCCGCTCGACGTCGTCGTCGCTCCACGGCTCCGCCGACCGCGCCGCGCGCTCCACCTCGCCCGCCGGAATGCCGAGCACCTTGCCGAAGTCGCGGATCGCGGAGCGCGAGTGGTAGGTGGCGAATGCCGCCACGAGGCCTGAGCGATCGTGCCCGTAGCGCTGGTGCACGCGCGGGATGAGCACCTCGCGGATGTCGCGCGGGAAGTCGAGGTCGATGTCGGGCAGCGCCGACAGCTCCTCATTCAGGAAGCGACCGAGGAACAGGTCGTTCTCGATCGGGTCGATGTGCGAGAGGCCGGTGAGGTAGCAGACGATCGACGACACGCTCGACCCGCGGCCGCGCCCCGGTGGCAGCACGGCGCGGGCGGCACTCGAGCCGCGCACCTCGCACGCAACCTCGCGCGCCAACTCCAGCAGATCGCGGTGCAGGATGAAGAAGCCGGAGAGGCCCAGGTTGCGGATGAGCTGGAGCTCCTCCTCCAGGCGCGCGCTCGCACGACGCAACGCCTTCGATCCGCTGTAGCGATCGCCCAGGCGCGCGCGGCAGACCTCGGCGAGGCGCGAGTCCGCGGTCGGGTCCTCGGCGCCGGGGTAGCGGTAGCCGAGGTCGTTGGTGAGGTCGAAGCGCAGTCGCTCGGCCAGCCGCCCCGACTCCTCCACCGCGTCCGGGTGCTCCGCGAAGCGCTCGGCCATCGCCTCCGGCGGCGCGAGGACGTGAGAGGAGTTGCCGCGCCGCCACGGCTCGGACTCGTCGAGCGTGGTGCCCAGCCGCACGGCCACGAACGCGTCCTGCAAGGGCACGCGCGAGCGGTCGTGCGTGTGCACGTTGCCCGTGGCCACGCGCGGGATGCCGAGCCGCTCCGCCAGCTGCGCGAGGTGCCGGTTGCGGCGGCGGTCGTTGCGCGCGAACGGCCGCTGGAGCTCGAT